>CALKJD010000089.1 GCA_937995755.1 uncultured Saprospiraceae bacterium
AATAGGGCAGAACCACAATAGGCACCATCTACATGCATCCATATTTTAAATTCTTCGCAGATGTCCGCTATCTCTTCAAATGGATCGAATGCTGCTAATACAGTAGTACCTGCCGTAGCATTGATCATTATTGGATGTAGACCATCCGCTTTATCTTTTATAATCGCTTGACGTAAAAGATTAGCGTCCATTCGACCCATGTCATCAGCAGGTATCTTGCGTACGTTATCTCTACCTATTCCTGCAAAAGCAGCATTCTTAGGGATACTGTAATGTGATTCTTCCGAAGTATAAACCACAAGGTCTGCTCTTCCACCTTTATGCCTTACTTCTGGATCATATGCATCTCTCGCCATTAAGATACCCTTGAAGTTGGTCATAGATCCACCGGCGGCAAGGGTACCATCCGCATTGTTATCCCATCCCAATAGATCTGTGATATTTCGGATAATCTCTTTTTCGATAGCAATCATAGGACCTCCAGCCTTATAAGTGTACATACTATTGTTAAGTATAACAGCGAGTAGATCACCTAATACAGCAGTGGCATTTCGACCGCCAAAGAGTTGATTGAAAAATGCATTGGTTGCCGTCCTTGGAGTAGCTAGCACAAGGTCTTTAAGAGATTTTTTAAACTGATCCATGTCTGTTCCATCATAGGACAAACTAAGATCTAGCTCTTCATATACTTTGTCTGAAGGGATATATCTGGCAACAGGATTCTGCTGCTCATCAGTAAGTAGTGCTTGTGTAATCTCTTGGAATATATCTAAAGCCTTTTGCATATCGATGATTCAATTTGCCACAAAGGTAAGATTACAAAGCTTTCACCTACAAGATTATTTGATTAGTTATAAAATACAATCTGAGAGCGTTGTTTAAGACATCATTTCTTCAATATTGTCGATATGCTCTAAGAGTACCGCTACTTCTACTTCTTTAGTGGTGATAGAAGCATTAAGATGGGTTTCTGTAAATTCTATATTGGATAGCGAAGCTTCGTTGGCGTTGATCTTAAGGTCGAGAAATGCAATAGTATTTGCCTTAGCTAAGCCTAATCTTATTTGTTCGCGAAGAAGCTCTTGTAGGTCTATTGGAAATCTATCATCGATATCAGATCTGATGAATTTTTCGACAATAGGAGCAGTCATTTTATATATAATACTTGGCGTCTGCATATCTACATCTAACTCTTCGAGTTGTACTCTACCATCTGTAATAATAGGGATGCCTGATATCGTTAGAGTAGATTCTATCGGAGAAGTAAGCTCTACTTGGATATTTAGTTTTTCGCCATGTGTTATTTCGACATTACCTGCTTTGAGTGTTTTTCCACCGATCACCATTCCGCTTATCTTGGATTGGATGATTTCTTCTAGGCGATCGTATTTGAGTGCTATATTTATATCTTGACTATGCTCTAGAGGATCATTATCGATCCATCGGAATGGAGGGATACTCCAGTTCGCAGATACTTGATATTCGGTAGTAATCTGATTTTCGATGTGAAGATATAGTGGCAGTTCGATCTTATCTGTATACTCTCTAAATCCTGGACTATCTATACCTTGTAATTGGGCTCTTAAGTAGAGCTCCGGATCAGATGATATTTTCTTGCTATCAATGAGATTTGCGAGCTTCTTATTAATTAAATCTTGGAAATCTACCTTTTCGGCAATACTGGAATCTATCTGATTAGTGATCGTGTCATCAATCTTATTCATTACCATATTGGCTAAGGGAGATACAGGTATATTTAGAATACCCACTTTGACTTTTGGCTCTTCTACCCATTTCCAACCATCTATATTCGTCTTAGTACTCAGGTGCAATTCGCTAGAGATATCTGCTGTAACGGTTACATTTAGCAGTATCGTACCATTCGCTTCTATCGTGAAGAGACCATTGGGCTTCTCTATATGTATGTCAAGAGGCAAATCAAAATAGATGGACTTTTTGCGTGCAGTCACGTTAAGCTCGCCATTTCTTTTGATTTTCACATCGAAACCTTTGTATTCCATGGTTTCCTTCTCTAAGTTCTTATCTAAGTTACTAGTAACAATAGTGGATATAAGCTGCTTAGGGATGTCTGTAGTGATTCTGATCATACGTGAAGTTCTTGTGTACTGGTAACATTACGAAGAACCTCAAGTATACGGAATAAGTTTTACATATAAAGGAAATTTATAATATGTTAACTTTGTCTCCGCTCTATTTAGATATAATATGAGTTATGCGATATCCGTAAAATTGTGATTACCAATCGTTGTTCTTGACTGTTACCTGGTAATAACCTTTTTCGATGGCATAGATGATCAAACCAGCTGTATTTTTGGAGTTGGTCTTTTCGAGAAGTTTGTTTCTGTGTCCCTCTACTGTACGAGGACTTATAAACAATTGATTTCCAATATCTTTGTTTGTCTTTTGCTCGCAGATAAGGCTAAGTATTTCTTTCTCTCTAGTTGTAAGTACAGTGAGATCTACTATTTTACTTTTTGAGCCAAATAGCATTTTTTCCCTGATAAGCTTTACCACGAAATCATTATAATGAAATCCTTTCTCGATAACATTGATGATAGTTTCATAAAATTCTTCCGTTTCTTCATCTTTCGGCATAAATGCGGAAGCACCTATTTCCATCATCTTTAGTATGAGCGCTGATTCGTAATGAGAAGAAAGAATAATCACTTTGATGTCTGGGTATGACTCTGATACACTTTTGGTTACTTCGACACCGTCGATATTTGGCATTTCTAGATCGCATAGCAATACATCAGGTAGATCGTTGCTGTTCGCTTTGAGTTGGTCGAGTAGATCTCGGCCATCTGCAGCCATGATATGCGTCTTGAGCCTGTCATGATCGTTGATTAGCATATCTAGCCCTTTTCGAAATAGGGCTTCGTCATCTGCTACAGCGATTTTGTAAATTGATTTGGTTTCCATTAGATTAGATTTTGTGGTTACTGGATTTATTTGATCTTAAATAGGTATAGATATTTCAAATTGCATCCCTCGACTTACTTCGGTATTAAGTTTTGATCGAGCATTTAGTAATTTACTTCTAGCGTTTATATTACTAATACCCATTCCTGTCATAAATGTTACTTGATCTTTGATGCCTACACCGTTATCGGAGTAAACTATTTTTAATACATTATTATTTACGGAAGATTCTACGGTAATGTTTTCTGCCTTTGCATGCTTTAGCGTGTTAGTACTAAGCTCTTGTATAATACGATAAATATGTAACTCTTGCATTTTTTCAAGAGGTCCCCAGTCTTCGTCGATGTCTAGATACATCTCCAGTTGACCTGTTCTGTTTATAGATGTCGCTAAGGAATTCAATGCGCTATGAATTCCAAATTTGGTCAATATAGGTGGCATAAGTTCGTGAGAGATTTCTCTTGTTCTTTCAATACTACTTTTTATAGCAGTATTGATATGGTCAAGGACTACCTCTGGATCTTTATTTTTAGCGATGATGCCTTTAAGTAGTCGCATGTTGAGATTGATAACGTTGAGTTTAGATCCTATGTCGTCATGCAATTCTCTAGCTATTCTTGACCTTTCATTTTCTTGTGTTTTTATATTGCTCAAGAGTAATTCTTTCTGAAAAGCGAGTTCATTATCATGTGCCTCTTTTTGTTCTGCTAGTATTCTTTTCTGCGATAGATTAAATAATATGATGATGGCCATAGCTAAGCCAATCATTACGATCGTCGAAATTAATACTGTGTTAAAAATCGTTTCGCTTGCCATAGTACTTCTAATTATATGATGTCATTTTCTTTTCTCGATGTTGCATAGTAGAGCCCTATTAAGATTATAAGATTCGCTATTGCCGTAGAGGCATTTTTCATGATGCTGAGCTGTATATTCATTTCATCGCTGAGTAATAATATTTGATTACTATACATATACCATATCATGGAGGTGCAAGCATTAAGGAAAATAGCGGTAAAAAAATATACACTGGGTCTGGTCTGCACAATCGAATATCGTTTGGAAGAAAGCATTCTATAAAAGAATAAAACGCTCATGACAATTGTGAATATTTTTACCGCGGTAATGCTTATACTATTATAAGTATATATGTTTTGGATCCATATTGAATTGGATATGATAAATAGACTACCTGCTACTAATATAATTTTAGCAGGTAGTCCTTGTAACTGTTTTAAACTCGATGTAGCAAATTTAGTAATACAGAGAAACTCAAATAAAGTATATAGATGTAATCCAGGTAAATTGTTTTCTACATTAAATACTGATACGCTAAACCATGCTATAAGCTCAAATATCGAATTGATAATTAGAAAGAATCCAAATGCTTTTTCCTGATGGTTAAATGATTTTCTGTTAATTATAAATATTACGGATAGTAAAAATGACATACTGAGAATAAACCATGTTAAAATTTCATTTATGGTTATATACATTAGATTAGGCGATCACTTTACTATTTAGGACAATTTTTGGGACACGCAGTAGAGTAATCCATAATAGCACTAAAGTCTGGTTGTCCAGCGATGGTACCTACGATTAAAATATGCGGTCTGAGGTTTCCATTGTTTTTGATAGACATTCCCATATACATACGAGCTCCATCTACATTTGTGTTGTTGACGATAGTAGTAAGATCTACTAGAGGCGTATTAAAGTAGTGTAGAGAATCAGTTGCCATATAGCTTCTGTAGTTGTCATTCCATCTATTCACCCATACATCAAAGGTATCTTTTGAAATAGAAGTATTTGGAGTTAATTCAAATACGCCGTGCGGATGTTTAGCGGGTACTTCTGGACACGGCTCTCCTTTTGGCTGACATGAATAAATTGCGATGAGTGAAAATACTGCAAAAAGTGTAATTAGGTTTTTCATAATAGTTTTTTGGTTTGTGTTATATGATAGGTAATGCTAATAGGGTATAAAGAACGAATAAGAACGAAATCGTTATAGGTGTTTTTTATAGACTATAGGTATAAATACCCAATACTACTTTTCTTATTTACTACATATCCCTTTTAACGTACGAGTAAAGTTACTCAATTTTTATTGTTGAATACAGGTGTTTTCACCTTATCGTATTTTAAGAACTAGTACTAGTAATCACGAAGCTTGCGAAGTATACATTTACATAAAACAATAAAGAATGGATACTACGACCTCAAATCAAGTGATAACCAATAGTCAATTACTGGCTGAAGAGTACCGAGCTATTTTACAATATGCCATGAGAACAGGAACTGTACTACCAAGTTCAGTACATCTTACTGAGGCTAAAGTAGATATAGATACATATAATACACTCTTACATTCTATAGCTCCGGCATCTCCAAAGTCTATTAAGTACATTGATGAAAATATATTAGGCCTAGACTGTACATTGAAATGGTATCAGGTACCTCTGTTGCGTATGTGTATGATAGTCACGTTAGTTGCATTGGTCATGTTGATCGGAGTGAGTCTTTCTCCTGATGTCAATGCAGAAAATCAAGCTGGTGGTATATTGGCTACTTCTGGTAGAATACTTCTCATCAATATGATTTTTGTTTGCTCTGCGGCCTTACTGGGAGTAATGTTTTTTATTCTTAAAACTATAAATCAAAAAGTGAAGACCTATACATTGTTACCTGTAGATGTCATAGAGTTGAATATTACTATAGTCATTGGTGTGGTCTCAGGATTCGTCGTATCAGAGCTCTTTCTATATACTGGTGCCACCTTAGGGAATGAAATCGAAATGCAAAAAATGACATTGGCGCTATTAGGTGGATTTTCTTCGGATGCAATCTTCTCAATATTGCAAGGTATAGTGAACAAAATAAAAATGTTGCTATCCACAGGCTCTCCGGCTTTGTTAGGAAATTCTTAATCATATCAACTGAATACAACCATGAAGCATTTACTAATGATCATACTCAGTTTTGTATGTTTAAATTCAGCTAACTCACAGTCTAAAGTAATAAAGATAAATAAGAGTGCTTTTGCTCCAAGATATATTTTACCCAAAGGAGAAACGCTTTACATAGATGGCAAACCAATAATAATTAAAGAGCCACTGGATATGAAGATTGTCGATGAGGTAGGGGATAGCATCAGGGTAATAGTGCAGAACAAAAAAGCCAATGGAATATTACAATTTGATGGATCTACAACTACATCACTTTATGTTGGGGAAGGAGCTTTTCTACATGTAAAATATAGAGATTGGGACACGTCACCTCTCGCTATTCCTATCAAGATACGTCCATCGGCTGAAGATGTACCCATGCAGTTTGTAGGTGAGTTCACTCTAGGTCCATATATAGGTTATCAGACAGGTAGTAAATCTTTGATGGATAGCGATAATTATAACTATTCACAGACGATTTCTGCTTTTGCTGCTCCTACAATGGTTAAAATAAATCCTGATGTGGCACAAACAGAAATGTCAAATCTTGTACTCGGATTTTCTTTAGGATTAGGCTATATAGTCAGTTTAAATGATTTTCAAATTGGCTTAGTAAGTGGATTGGATTATATCTCTGGAGATGCTTCTAAGACTTGGATCTATCAAGGGAAGCCATGGTTTTCGTTCACTGTGGGATTTGACTTTAATGATGAAGAGAGTAAATAAGTATTAATACTTGGATGAGAACAGGTTGATTTACTCTTAAGTATAATTTTAATAATATGCAAATTTGGAATATCAAATAAACCAATATTTTATAAACCTTAAAAAATCAAATAATCATGGATCCATTTATCGGAGAAATCGTAATGTTCGGAGGAAATTTTGCCCCAAGAGGTTGGGCACTTTGTGATGGTCAATTATTGGCAATTTCACAAAACTCAGCTTTGTTTTCTATTCTAGGTACTACATATGGTGGTGATGGTCGAACTACATTCGCTTTGCCAGATCTAAGAGGAAGAGCACCCATGCACGCAGGTAATGGACCAGGTCTTACGGATAGAAAGTTAGGAGCTAAAGTTGGTAATGAACAAACAACTCTAAATATTACTAACATGCCATCACATAGTCACTCAATGACAGCGTCAACAAGTGGCCCAGCTCAAGGTGATCCATCAGGAGGGTCATTGCCTACCAACGGTAGAGGCGAACCTAATATTTATGCGGCAGGTGCAGGCACAGTTGCAATGGGATCGAGCACTACTCCAGCTGGAGGAAATCTACCGTTCAGTAATATCCAACCAAGTCTTTGCGTGAATTATATTATAGCAACTGTAGGAGTATTCCCATCAAGAAGCTAAAATACAAATCAGCGATTGGGGCATATTTAATTATTATCAAATTTATTTCTTATGTCACGCTAATTAGGTTGATATATTATTAAAAAATATAAACCAATATTTTATAAACCTTAGAAAATCAAAAATCATGTATCCATTTATCGGAGAAATTATAATGTTCGCAGGAAGCTTCGCTCCAAGGGGTTGGGCATTTTGTGATGGCCAACTATTACCTATTAATTCTAATCAAGCACTTTTTTCTGTTTTAGGAACTACATATGGTGGTGATGGTCGTACTACGTTTGGACTGCCAGATCTCAGAGGTAGAGCGGCGATGCATAAAGGTCGTGGACCAGGACTAAGCGATAGGCCATTAGGTGCTCGTTTAGGGAATGAGGATACAACACTTATAGTTCAGAATTTACCTTCGCATAATCACGCCATGACAGCTTCTAGTAATGGACCTGCGCAAGGAGCTCCAGCGGGTGGATCATTACCTACTAATGGCAGAGGTGAGCCAAATATTTATGCTGCAGGTGCTGGGAATACAGCTATGGGTTCTACTACAACATCTGTAGGTAACAATCAATCGTTTAATAATATGCAACCTAGTTTAGCTATCAATTACATTATAGCACTTCAAGGAACATATCCATCTAGGAGTTAATTGAAAGATAAGTTGTGAAAAAAAAGGTTTCTTGATCTTATTAGTCAGATCTCTATTCGTTGATTGGTAAGGATGTCAAGAAATCAAGTAATAACATTAAAGAATTATTTTAGAAAAAATTAAAATCAAAAATTATGGATCCATTTATAGGACAAATAGTAATGTTTGCTGGAAATTTTGCGCCAAGATCTTGGGCATTTTGTGACGGTCAATTGTTGCCGATTTCAAGTAATACAGCATTGTTTTCAATACTAGGAACAACATACGGCGGAGATGGACGTACTACGTTTGGATTACCCGATCTAAGAGGGAGAGTACCAATGCATCCTGGGAATGGACCAGGGCTTTCTTCTAGAAGATTAGGTCAACAGCTCGGCGCAGAGACTACCACTCTCTCTGTTGCAAATATGCCTTCTCATAGTCATAGCATGACAGCTTCTAGTAATGGACCTGCGCAAGGAGCTCCAGCGGGTGGATCATTACCCACTAATGGCAGAGGTGAGCCAAATATTTATGCTGCAGGTGCAGGTACGACTCCGATGGGATCTAGTACTACCTCAGCAGGAGGGAATCAATCTTTTAATAATGTTCAACCGAGTCTTTGTGTAAATTATATCATTGCATTATTTGGAACATTCCCATCTAGAAGCTAATATTTGTAGATAATTATTTTCGAAGTAAACAGTATAAAATTTACTTTAGAATGAAGCTAGTTAGTCAGTTGCGGAATCTGATTAACTGGCTTTTTTACGTTATAGCTTACACATATACTAGAAGCTAGGATTTAATCTACTTGTATTTATACATGCATTCTGATCGCGTATTTATACCCATTGATGAATATTACAGATCACATATTTTTACTTCGATGTAATAAGTAAGAATATAAACTAGGAAGAATGAATAAGAACGAATATCCAAGCCAGTTAAAATCGAAGTGCGGACAAACAATTATTGTTGATTCTCAAGGTTCTCTGGGACTTTTAGCATTAGGTGATATTGGATTGCAATTATGGAGAGCTAAGAAAAAAGATTCAATTCAGGAAGCTAGTATTCAGTCCACTCAACTAAAACCTGAAAATGGAGAATAAAAATAAAATGGTACTAATTGGTTGGGATGCTGCCGATTGGAAAGTTATCAATCCATTACTAGATCAAGGACTTATGCCCAATCTAAAGCGAATGGTTAATAACGGAACCATGGGCAATTTAGCTACTATGGACCCTGCATATTCGCCTATGTTATGGACATCGATTGCCACAGGTAAGCATGCCTACAAACATGGAGTTCATGGCTTTCTGCAAGTTAGTGAGGATGAAAAATCATTAAGGCCAGTGCTAAGTACTTCTAGAAAAGTAAGAGCGATTTGGGAGATATTAAGCGAGCAAGACCTCAAAACTCACGTTGTAGGATGGTGGCCCAGTCATCCTGCTGAACCAATGAATGGTATATCAATTTCAAATTTTTATCAAAAACCAGCAGGAGGCGGAAATCCAAGAGAAGTATTAGCAGGAAGTGTTCATCCGCCAGAGATGCATGAGCGATTTGCTAATCTCAAAATAACTGCAGATGAAATGACTGGACAGCATATGTTGCCTTTCGTTCCATTGGGAGATCGTATCGATCAAGCTAAAGATAATTCGCTATTAAAGATAGCTAACGAAACAGCAATGGCCGCCACCTTGCAAGCAGCATTTACCAATATAATCAGAAATGAAGAATGGGATTTTGCGGCCGTGTATTTTGATACGATAGATCATTACTGTCATGGATGGATGAAGTTTCACCCTCCAAAACAAGATCATATACCGCAACATCTATTCGATATATATAAAGATGTAGTAACTGCTGGATATAGATTTCATGATATGATGTTGGGGAGAATACTAGATCTCATTGACGATGATACTACTGTTATGCTCATATCTGACCATGGATTCCAACCCGATCATCTGAGACCTAAGTCCATTCCCAAAGAACCTGGAGGACCTGCAT
>CALKJD010000090.1 GCA_937995755.1 uncultured Saprospiraceae bacterium
CATAGATTGAGCCCACCAAATACTTAGAGATACATTGACTATCAACTCAATTATAGTCATCAATAGTAAAGCTCCGTTTCTCTGACTAGCATACATCAATACTTGAGGTAACAATATCCGAGTTGCTAATATCAACAGGTAGATATTGAATAACTGCGCAGATGCTATATAATCCTTACTATATACCAAAGTATAAATATAAGGCGACACCAATATCAATAGTATACTTAGAGGAAAAAGCAGATGCATCAACTTCTTCGTTCGGATTTTAATTTCCGCCATTGTGCTACTCATATGCTTAACTGCCAGAGGTAACATCGCACTAGATAGTGATCCGACTAAGATGATAGTAATGGGCAACTCTCTAGAACCATAACGAAAAACCGAAAAGTCTTCAGCATTGAAATATTGGTTGAATATGATACCATCAATATACTCCATACCATTACTCAATATAAACTGAAGAATGAGCGGTACTGAAAACCAACTAAAAGCTCTGAATATGCCAAAATCAATTCGCAATTGTGAATGTTTCAATAATATTATTGATAGCCAAATAAATTTCACAAGACTCCATAAAGAGATACCTATCACAAGAGCTTCTACAGTACCATAGCCTAAAATGGCTACAAATACTATAATCAGTTGCAATATGAATATACCGTGCGTATAATGAGTGATGTTATGTGGCACCGAACGAAGCATATAGATAGCTTGGATCAATACTGTCGCTGGAGAACATATTAAATACAAGACAATCCACTCGGTATAAAGTAGATCGTCACTATTAGTTAATATCTGTAGTATGGAGTCTTGAAATAACCAAAAAACTGAAGCCACCAATACAGACAATACCATTAAAAGGAAAGCGGCATTGAACAGTAACACCTTTTTATTTTTCTCATCCAATGTGGGATAATAAGCTAACAAAGCATTATTCACTCCAGTGGACCAAGCAAAACTCAATAGATGCGCTGCAAAAAATAAGAGTTCGTAAACAGCAACCTTTTCTTTGGGCCAACCAGCTTTTACCATGAGTATACCTATAAGCATAGCGCATGCAAACCTCCACAGCTGATGATACTGTAAGGCACTAGTAGTGTCAGTATATATCTTGTTGAAAAAATTGCGAATCACCTATATCAATATATTCAAGTAGCTAACGAATCTATAAAGGCTACAAGGTAAGGCGATAAACTGAATGAACGACCATCAGATCTGATGAGAATAATTTCTTACATGGTTGCCTATAACTTACTTTTCGAAGTAATATGACTGTCTACTACAAGCTCTACATTCATAGTTTACGACACATATCCAACCTAATCTACTGACTGTCAAAAGATTGAAATACACAAATGGACTAATAATTGCATTACATGTATAACAACTAACGCAAATTAGCAGTATACGTATGTCTAAAAGTATGAATCAAACCCAATATAGTGAGCTCAGCTTACTCGACAAATCTCTCGTTGACAAAGCGGTATCTATGACTGATGCAGCTTACGCACCATACTCAGGATTTCTTGTGGGTGCCGCAGTACAACTCAAAAACGGTGTCGTCTTAGGTGGATGCAATCAAGAAAATGCATCATATCCACTCTGTATGTGTGGCGAACGTGTAGCCTTATACAACGCTGCGGCTAACTACCCTAACGAACCTGTCGATACATTAGCCATCGTAGCTCGTAACCCTAAAAACAAACTTACTCAACCAGTAAGTCCATGTGGTGCTTGCAGACAAGTAATAGCAGAATATGAATCTAGGTATGGATCAGGTATTCGAATCATCTTAAAAGGAGAAACTGATGATGTGATCATATTTGATAATATTAAAGAGCTCTTACCGTATGGTTTTGACGATACATTTTTATAGTTCCTCAGCTACCAGTTCAAGATTACTCACTTTCATCAAGAAAAGCTCTAGAGCTGCTCGCTTATCTTTATCTAATACATAATCGATATTATCCCTATAGTAGGATGCCAAGTCATGAGTAGATTCACGTAACTGCTGCTCTTCTATAACTTTATCAATACTATTCACTCCAGACTCGAGATCAATAGACAATTGACTTACAGCTGATTCTGGCACATGCGCTTTAGCTATCCATACAGCATATGCAAATGGAAGTCCTGTCATTAATTTCCAATAATGGCCAAGGTCGTAGCTATATTTATATTTGTTCTCATTCTCAAATACTTTATCCCCAATCATTAGGACTGCTTGATTAGTATCTAACTTATCTATACTTTCTATTTTTTCGGTCGAAAACTCAGGGTCCACTTTCCAATACTCTTTCAGTAACACTCTGCTGAGCAGTGCTGACGTTCTACTATGATTATCAAGAATGACGTGATTACAGTCTTCTATTTTATCATTACTCATAAGTACTACAGTACGTACATCATCATCACAACCGATGCAAGTGTCCGTAATCAGGCGATACTCACCAATCGTTGGCAAAGCTCCTGCTGGTACTAGTGCTATATCTACCTTTTCATTTTCATATAATTTGACGCAATTGGCTGGCGTATCATAATATATGGAGTACAATGCTCTGTTTTCACTTGTTTTTAGTCCATATTCAAATGGCTTGGTGTTGAGATACCCTACTAATGCTAACTTTATGTCTTTCAAATCCTTCACTATATTTACGGTTCTTAGGTGCTAAGATGATGCAATGATATTAAAATGTAATGGAGAGATTCAATGTTTTGGTATATTCATATTATATTTAAACCGGCGGTTAAGTAATTAATTTACCTTTGTGGTATGAGTATGGCATGGAAACAATCTGGACAGTCGCTAGTATATAGCCTCTTCAATCCCTTTATTAAACTATTAATAAAGATAGGTGTAACACCTAATATGGTGACTGTAATGGGTCTCCTTCTTAATGTATTAGCTACTGTAATATTTGTTTATGGTGCAGAAAAAGCAGATCGAAACGATCATAGTTTTGTGGTCTGGGCAGGACTGGCGATCCTTATCGGTGGTCTGATGGACATGATAGACGGTAGATTAGCACGTATAGGTAATATGGAGAGTGATTACGGAGCGCTATTTGATTCAGTACTAGATCGTTATAGTGAGATGATCATGTTTCTGGGGATATGCTATTACTTGATTGCTCATGATTTTTTCTTAAGTAGTTTATTTGCATTTATAGCACTTATAGGCTCAGTGATGGTTAGTTATACTAGAGCTAGAGCAGAAGGACTAGGAGCCGAAGCTGCTGTTGGAGTCATGCAAAGACCCGAACGTATTCTTATTATAAGCATATCTGCATTACTTACTGGTGCTGCATCATCAATCTTTGGTGCTGAGTATAAAATAATAGTGGACTGGTTACCTATGTCTCTTTTTGAGCCTATTACGGTATTCACGTTCCCTATGTTTATCTTAGCAGTAGCAACCAACATTACAGCGATACGTCGTTTATTACACGCTAGAAGGGTTTTAGATAAATAAATATCCATACCCTTAGTATAATTATTTTCGATTTACTAAACCTTCAACATACTTTAGAGTTAAATACTCCATATAATTAACAAATTGTGTGTATGTCGAGCGATGTAATACCGGTTCCATATAATAGATTTTCCACTTCTAACCTTAAGATAGCCTCTATATTTACTGTATTGTACTTAGCATGGATACATATATCTATGGGTCTGAGAATAGAGCATGTGGGAACTGTCATTTTTTTGATCACTATCTTTTTCGCAAGTAAGACTACCAGAAACATAGTTTTAGGCTTTGGCTTTTTCATTCTTTATGCCATATTATATGACAGTTTGAGAGTATTACCCAATCATGAGATAAGTCCTGTCCATATCATTGAGCCCTTCAATCTTGAAAAAATGCTATTTGGTCTAAATCTCGATGGTGTTAAAGTGATTCCAGGAGAATATCTATTTGCTTACAAAACTGACTTCCAGAGTTTTATTACAGGAGCATTTTATTTAACGTGGGTGCCACTTCCCTTGATATTTGCATTATATCTGTTTTTCAAAAACAAGAAGCTATTAATTCATTTCACTTTTACTTTTTTGCTGACTAATATAGTTGGCTTTATTATATACTATACCTATCCTGCTGCACCACCTTGGTATAAGATTTACCATGGTACAGAACTGGATTTCAGCATATTAGGTAGTGCTGCTGGTTTATTAGAGTTTGATCGCCTTGTTGGGATACCAATATTCGAAAATATGTATACGCGAAACTCAAATGTATTCGCCGCTATACCCTCTCTACACGCCGCTTATCCTGTAGTCTTATTCTATTTCGGACTAAAGAATAAAGTAAACTGGATGTCTATATTGTTTTTCATAGATATCTTAGGTATCTGGTACGCTGCTGTATATTCATTACATCATTATATCATTGATCTATTATTAGGTGCACTATGCGCTATTATTGCCATCTTTGTGTACGAAAAGATATTTAACAGAAAGGATAAAACCACTTTTCTAGATACATATACGGATTTGATCCGTCGTTAGTAAAAACAAGAGGGATCGATATGGTCACTTCTATATAATTTAGTGTAAGAGCGGAATACACATACTTTAATCTATTAGCCATGCTAAAACAAAAAATGAAAGCCTATGACCTTCCACAGAAAATGGAAGACGCTGGGTTATATCCATTTTTCAGAACAATAGAATC
Source organism: uncultured Saprospiraceae bacterium (assembly GCA_937995755.1). GTDB lineage: Bacteria > Bacteroidota > Bacteroidia > Chitinophagales > Saprospiraceae > UBA1994. Next base: position 4,679 of record CALKJD010000090.1, read on the forward strand.
AGAACAAGATACCGTAGTCACAATAAAGGGTGAGAAAGTCTTAATGTTCGGCTCTAACTCTTATCTAGGTCTTACCAATCATCCAGCACTCAAAGAAGCAAGTAAAGCCGCTATTGACAAATATGGAAGTGGATGTGCAGGATCTAGATTTCTAAATGGTACACTAGACTTACACCTCGAATTAGAAGAGAAACTGGCTAACTATGTCGGCAAAGAAAGTGCTTTAGTATTCTCTACTGGATTTCAGGTAAATCTAGGTGTTATATCATCGATACCTAGTAGACACGATTATGTCATAATGGATGACCTCGATCATGCTTGTATTATCGATGGTGCAAGATTGTCTTTTGCTAAGACCCTTAAGTATAGACATAACGATATGGAGTCACTTGAGAAAGTACTCCAAAAGTGTGAACCAGATAGAATTAAGCTCATCGCAGTAGATGGCGTATTTAGCATGGAAGGTGACCTAGCTAATCTTCCTGAGATCGTTGCCTTAGCTAAAAAATACAAGGCTAATATATATGTAGATGATGCTCATGGACTAGGTGTCATGGGTAAACTTGGAGCAGGTACTGCAGATCATTTTGGAGTTACGGATGATGTAGATATGATTATGGGTACCTTTAGTAAGTCGCTCGCCTCTATAGGTGGATTTGTGGCTGCCAGTAATGATACTATTAACTACCTCAAGCATAATGCGCGATCATTAATATTTTCTGCCAGTATAGCTCCTGCTAATGCCGCTAGCGTTATTGCGGCAGTAGATCTTATACAGCAAGAACCTGAGCGTATAGAAAAGCTTTGGACTAATACCTACCATGCTATGGATAGATTGAGGGCTGCAGGCTTTGACATCGGTCACACCGTCACTCCTATCATACCTATCTATATCAGGGATAACGAAAAGACGTTCTTACTGACTAAGAAGCTACTAGAACAAGGCATATTTGTCAATCCTGTAGTATCTCCAGCTGTACCTAGCGAGTCGTCATTAATTAGATATTCGCTTATGGCCACACACAGCATTGACCAGATAGATGAGTCTATAGATAAATTTACTTCTATCGCCAAAGAACTAGATATTCTTAAGTAGCTAAACTGAAAACATGGGACTTGAACTAGTACAGATCAAAGATAAGAAAGGTAAGAAAGCCTTTGTAAATTTTCCTCATGATCTCTATGCTAAGGATCCTAACTATGTTCCAGAGATATTCATGGGTCAGATGGATATATTAGACGAGAAAAAATACCCTTTCTTCAAGTATGGGACAGCAGAACTATGGCTTGCGTATCTCGATGGTAAAATAGTTGGACGTATTGCATCAATAGACAATACCAATTACAATAAACATTTCAACACCAAGACTGGCTTCTTTGGATTTTTTGATTGTATCGACGATACAACAGTTGCACATGCCTTATTGGATAAAGCGAAACAATATGCAAAAGATCGAGCTTTCAATAAAATCATAGGCCCTACCAACTACTCTACTAATGAAACGGCAGGCACCTTGATAGATGGATTTCATGAGCCCCCTAAGATCATGATGACATACAATGCTCCATACTATCAAAGATTACTCGAAAGCTATGGACTGGACAAAGAGATGGATCTATACGCCTATTTGCTACCAGTAGAATCTGTCTCTCAAAAATCATTACGACTTGCTGATGCGTTCGAGGAGCGATTATCAAGAAAAGGTATAACTATTCGAAAATTTAGAAAAAAGGATATCATCAAAGAGGCGGAAGGAATGATGGATATCTATAATAAATCTTGGGATGACAATTGGGGTTTTGTGCCCTTTACGGAAGCTGAATTTGATTTCCTTCGTAACGATTTAAAAATGTTAGTAGACGAAGACTTTACTTTCATTGCCGAGAAAGAAGGTCAGATGATTGGTTTCGGTCTTACACTTCCTGATATCAATGAAATATTGATTAAGAACAAAAGAGGGAAATTATTTCCGCTAGGCATATTCAGGTTATTATTAGGCAAAAAGAAAACGAATTGGGTTAGAGTGATAGCATTAGGAGTATTACCTGAATATCGAAAAATGGGAATCGAAGCTATCTTTTTCGCTAAAAATATCGCTGAAACAAAACGCAGAGGTATCCGAGGTGGAGAAGCAAGTTGGGTATTGGAAAGTAATACAGAAATGGTCAATGCCGCGGAAAGGATGAATGGAATTAGATATAAAACTTACCGATTATTTAGTAAGCCTTTGTAATACACCATACTAAGCTGTGATGGCTGTAACTCTTGCAATGCTTAGTCATTAGTAGATATAAATCAACTGTCCGTCTTGAAAATATGTAACTGAGGATTATTCTAATTAATATTAGATAATATATTTCGTTTAACACATAAACACCATATACTACTAAGCTAATATGAAACGAATAATACTATTTGCGATACTTATAAAAGTTTTATTATTTCTGTGGTACTTGAGCAATCGAGACAAGAATAATGACATGACAAACGAAGATAGCTCTCCTGACAATGATAAGCATGAGATTGAATATGAAAAACTTAGTAACTCACCTGTCAGTGTTCAAGCATTAGAAAAATCGAAGTCGCACTATCCTTTTTCTAGGTGGAGACTTAATGCTATAGATCATGGCATGAAACAGTATTCCACCGAAAACTGTGAAGCAATTGAAATGATATTTGATGAGTTAATCGCAGATCTAAAATTACTTTCAACAGATGCAACTGCAGAAGATAAAGTGCTCCTATTTAAGTATGCCGTACTTGCAACGAATTCGATGAATGAAAGGATCGATGGCTTCATAGAAACTGGTGAGCGTGAAGATCTATGTGAACTGATGGATCAGATAACCATCGCGGCAGGACTAGAGCCTGAGGAGTTTGCTGATGGAGAAGGGATCGCAAGTGAGTGGAGAGAATGGTAAGGAAGAAATGTTTAAACCATTACTTTGTAAGACTATGAATTCTAAGAAAATACTAATAACCGGCACATCTGGCTTCGTAGGTGGATTCCTAGTCGAAGAAGCACTATCTAGAGGATTGACTGTGCATAGTGCGGTACGACGAAGTAGTAAAACAGATATACTTGATACACTAGACACTACCCTAGTTTACTTTGATTTTGAAGATATAGATGGTATGGCTCAGATACTCAGAAAAGGCAGCTACGACTATATCATCCACAATGCTGGACTCACCAAAGCCAAAGCTAAGGAAGCTTACTTCAAAGTGAATGAGCAATATCTTCGCAACCTTATAGAAGCCATTCGTAATGCTGATTTACAATTGGACAAATTTCTATTTGTAAGTTCACTAGCTGCATATGGACCTGCGGATTATCAATCAGATGGAATCGTAAAAGAGACTTCTACCCCACATCCAGTGACAAACTATGGACGCAGTAAACTAGCCGCAGAGCAATACCTCAAAAAACAGCAAGACATACCGTATAACATCATTCGACCTACTGCTGTGTATGGACCACGTGAGTATGATCTATTGACGGTCTATCAGACATTAGCTAAGCATATAGAAGCTTATGTAGGATTGACTAAACAGAGATTGACATTTGTGTATGTACGAGACTTAGTAAGAGCTATGCTGGATATCGTTATGTCTGACCATGAGGATGCTGGATATTTCATTACAGATGGTAATAGTTATACCGCGCAACAGATGAATGCGATTGTAAAACGTGAGTTGGGTATTACATGGACACTACCCATTAAACTTCCTATTCTACTAGTTAAAATTATAGCTTTTTGTAGTGAGAAAATAGCAGGACTATCTGGCAATTATCCACCGCTGAATATTGAGAAAGTGAATGAGTTGAGAGCTAGAGATTGGAGTTGTGATGTTAGTCCGCTTGAGAATGATATTGGGTTTAAGCCGAAATACGATTTAGAGTGTGGGTTGAAGGAAACTATAACTTGGTGTAAGGAGAATAAATTAGTGTAATTCAATTAAGAGGTTAGAGAATAAATAAATCGTTAATACTTACTGAGCAGTTGACATCTAGAAATTCTTGTTGGGAACTGCATTGAAATGAATTGTGTGCTATGGTGATGGTTCCCCTTATTGCGTCAGGCTTAGAGAGTAGGTGATGGATTCCTCAGCAGTTGATTAGAGATGAATTTACCGCAACAATTAAATCAGCTCCAACAGAATCAATATTCTCCAGTTCATCAACATTCGTAATCAAACTATTCAGGCGAATATAAACACGATCTTTAACATATCGCATCCCAGCTAATCCATCTAAATTTTGCAGCACCATGTTGTAGTTTATAGATAATGTCTCGTTAACAACAGTAGTATTTCTGAAGCCATCTACTATTGGTTAAATTGATTAAGACAAGAACTTTAAAATCTCCACCAACTGAATTCAACTTCAATAGATCGTCGAAATAATTCCTTCGCTTTAGTCGGAATGACGATCAATTAATAGGGTTCAACTGCTCTTAAAACACTCTAAAAATCGCCTAAAATCAAAAACCATTTTGAGCAAAAAAACGCGAAAAACGCTTCAAAATTTCTCAAAAAGGGCTGTTTTGGAAAATTTTGAAGCTTTTTTTCGAAAAAATGCGAAAATTTAAAAACAGAAAAAACACTTAAAATGCGATCAAAACGATGAAAAATGCGATATTTGCAGACTGAATACAATATAGTATCCAAAACAGAGTTTAAGACTCGGTCGCAAATTATCATAAAACGATCTTGGATACGATTAACACGAATTAGTGTAATAGACTAAATATAAATTATTATGGCAAAAAAACCAAGCCCAAAAAAGGCAACTGGTAAACTAGGAATTTTACTTCCTGGTATGGGTGCAGTAGCGACAACAGTAATCGCAGGTGTACATGCAGTAAATGCTGGCAAATCAGAACCTATCGGATCATTGACTCAGATGGGTCGTCTAAGAATAGGCAAAAGAACTGGAGGAACTAAAAAACCTCTTATCAAAGAAGTAGTGCCAATTCAAGATCTAAAGAAAGTAGTATTTGGAGGATGGGATTTATTTGATGATAACGTGTATGAAGCAGCATCTCATGCTAAAGTACTAGATCAAAACTTACTTGACTCTCTCAAAAGACCTTTATCTAAGATCAAGCCGATGAAGGCTGTATTTGACAAAAACTATGTCAAAAGATTAGACGGTAAGCACGTAAAGAAGGGTAAGACTAAGATGGCTCTTGCTAAGCAGATCATGAAGGATATCGAAAACTTCAAGAAAGAAAATAAACTAGAGCGTGTAGTAATGGTATGGTGTGGATCTACTGAGATCTATATCGAAGAATCAGCAGTACACCAAACAGTAGCTTCTCTTGAAAAAGGAATGAAGGAAAACCATAAGGATATCGCTCCATCAATGCTTTATGCATATGCTGCGATCAAAATGGGAATCCCTTATGCTAACGGAGCTCCTAACCTTTCTTGCGATGTACCTGCATTAGTAGAACTCGCTAAAGAAACAGGATCACCAATCGCTGGTAAAGATTTTAAAACAGGTCAGACTCTTATGAAGACGATCTTAGCTCCTGGTCTAAAAGCTAGAGCATTAGGAATCGAAGGTTGGTTCTCGACTAACATACTAGGTAACAGAGATGGTGCTGTACTAGATGATCCAGATAACTTCAAAACTAAGGAAGTATCTAAAATGGGTGTACTAGATCAGATATTAGAGCCAGAGCTTTACCCTGAACTATACAAAGATCTATACCACAAGGTACGTATCAACTACTACCCACCACGTGGTGATGCTAAAGAAGGTTGGGATAACATCGACATCCGTGGATGGTTAAACTACCCTATGCAGATCAAAGTTGATTTCCTATGTAGAGACAGTATCTTAGCTGCCCCTATCGTACTTGATCTTGCACTTTTCCTTGATTTAGCGAAAAGAGCTGATATGTCAGGTATCCAAGAGTGGTTATCATTCTATCTCAAATCACCGCAAGCGGCTAAAGGACTACAACCTGAGCACGATATATTTAAGCAATTAGCGAAGCTAGAAAATACGCTTAGACATATGGTTGGTGAAGATCTTATCAATCACTTAGGATTAGATTATTACGAGAAATAGGGTTTAAAACCTTATCAATATATACTAGAGCCATACTTCATTAAAAGTATGGCTCTTTTTTATTTAGGGCAAAGTATTCCGCCACATCGTAATTATTAAATTGTTTTGTTACCTTACAAAAAGTGAACGAATTGTATAAAAAGACGTTCCACATAGTGAGTGCAGTATCATTTATGACTTGATGTCATAATAATAAACATAATGAACTGTAACCTTACTAATGCTCAAGTAAAGATCATTAGCGCTATAATATATTGATGGATTGGGGAGCTTGCAGCCTTGATTTATGGATAAGAACATTAATGTCGTATTGACATTATTATACGAAAACATAAATTATGCAGATTATTGAGTCATTAGAAAATCTTATTCATAAACTTAATACATCAGAGACCATTGACCATAGTAAAATCATCAAAGAAATAAATATTCCAATAAGTGATTTCGAAGCATTAGCCTCATGGGATGATAATTGCTATACACGAAATTGCATACACAGAAGTGATCAATATGAATTGATATTACTCTGCTGGAACAAAGGAAGTACAACTCCAATCCATGGTCATGATGGTCAAAAATGCTGGGTCTACCAAATCAAAGGTCAGTTAACCGAAGTTCGATATGACAAATTAGACTCTGGTGATCTAGTCGAAACCAATAGAATGAATCTAGTACCCGGAAAACTATCTTTTATGAATAATGCTATGGGATATCATCAACTGATGAATACGTCCGATGGTCGCGCTATGACACTACATGCCTATGTACTGCCAATTAATTCTTGCGAAGTGTATTGTGATGACAAACAAGACTTTGAAAATAAAGAATTGGAGTATGACACTATTATAGAAGATGCACTCGTAGATGCTTAAGACTTCGTTTACTTAATAACACTTACTTATTGGTTGCTATATATGACTAATCTCATATTATACACTTCTATATCAATGCAAATTGGTGTAGATATTCCTCTTCTCCTTTCTCTATTTTAGTTGCTGCCCTCCAATTATATAGTATGCTTTACTTCGATAGACAAAGGAACCACTGACAGTAATAAATAGCTTGATTTTTTGATCTATAATAAATCATCACAATTACTACTTTTACAATTACAACAATTAATCCATCATGGGAACTGTACTCAAGAGAAATAATGTCAGAGTAGTAGGAACTGGTAAGCAGGCTATGCTTTTTGTTCATGGATTTGGATGCAACCAGAATATGTGGAGATTTGTGGCGCCCTCATTCCAAGATGATTATAAGGTAGTACTATTGGATTTAGTAGGTTGCGGAGATTCAGACAGTAGTGCATGGAATGCTGATAAGTACAGTACATTAACTGCGTACGCCAAGGATATTATAGAAATTTGCAACGAATTAAATCTTACAGAAAATGTCATCTATGTAGGTCATTCAGTCAGTGCCATTATTGGTGTCTTAGCCAACAATATCCAAACCGACTTATTTAGTAAACTTATACTGATTGTGCCCTCTCCATGCTATGTCAATAAGGGTGATTATCTTGGAGGATTTGATCAAGATCATATGAATGCTTTACTAATACAAATGGAGGAAGATTATGAATCTTGGGCTAATACCCTCGCACCAGTCATCATGGGTAATCCTGACTCTCCTTTACTTAGTGAAGAGCTACATTCGAGCTTTTGCAATACCAATCATAAGATAGCCAAACATTTTGCAAAGGTTACTTTCCTTTCGGATAATAGAGAAGATATCAAAAAGGTAAATACACCTAGTTTGATTTTACAATGCAAAGAAGATAATATTGCTCCAGAGTTTGTAGGAAATTATATGCACTACCATATGCCTAACAGTACGATCCAACAACTGAATATCAAGGGACATTGTCCACATATGAGTGGACCAAAGGCAACAATAAATGCAATCAATAACTTTCTGAATTAAATGTATCCGTTTATTTGCTATCTGTACTTTATTGCTTTTTCTTGATGGGAAGAACAATAGTTGGATTTACAAATGTAAGCCACATTCTGTTTTGGGCGAGTTATTCCATCTTCCAGATCTATCGTTTCCAGGAACTGTACAATGCTTACAACCTATAGATGAATAGCCTTTTGACTTCAATGGATGAAATGGTAAATGATGTGTACTTATAAACTCATCTCTTTCAACGAAACCTATATCTAGTAAAGGATAAAACTTATAAATATTTTCACGCTCCTCAAAAATATCAAGTGACCCTCTAAAATCACTTTGCCATTTCATTAATCCTGATACCCAAATTTTATGATCTTTTTTTATATAATTTAGCGGATCAACTTTATTAATTTGACAGCATCTATTGGGATCTTTCTTCCACATTTCATTTTCCTTTGTCAATTGATGATCCTTCTCTTCGGCTATTACATTGACAACATTCAAGTCATAAACTTGAGTCAAATACTCCTTATAAATAATGGTCTCCTTAAAATGGTATCCTGTATCAATAAAATAGATTACTTGATCTTTATTAATATCTGAAAATACTTTCAGTAAAAAAGCTGAAGTGGCAGCAAATGAAGATGTTAACATTATATCCTCCGCATCAAAATCTTTATACAGTTGCTCTACTCTCTTATAAACTGATAGCTCGCTATATCTCTCATTACATTCCTTTAAATTCAATTCCATAATATATGTATTCTTTATTTCAATATAATATTCCTTACTCTCATATATTGAATCAACAAAAGTAGTTCATTAAACCTAAACATATCATTTTAGAATCACTTTTGCATAATAACAAAAGATCACAACCATTTCTGATTGTGATCTTCAGCAATAAATTTTGTTGTTCTTACCTAGCTTACCTAACTATCTTTTCACTCTTTACTATTGTACCATGATAGAGATAAGACTTAATATAGATTCCTGTTATCGTATTGATCGATAGTGACTCCTCTAATTGTATTTTCCTGCCCAGTAAATCATGATACTCTACAGTATCGAAAATGAAATCGACATGTACATCATTGATCGCGGTCACAGCATCAGTTCCTCCTACAGCGTATGATCCATCACCATTATACACCATAGTAACGAATGTATATGGTTCATTGACAATTACCTCTAGCACATCTAATGTTTGCCATGCCGGTGTATCATCTGCAGCGATTTTATCTCCTGTATATAGTCCTACTAGATCATCCGAATTCCAATCTATCTCGCCTGTATTAGGTAGGATAAGTGTTACTGCAAGTTCATTATCTGTACTTCCATTAGCGATATAGTACACCTTATCTTGCCATACAAATCCATTCGCTGATTTTATCACATTAGTATTCGTCAATAAAGAAGCCGCCACACAATCGGACTCATTTCCTAATGTAGAATTGACGATCATCAAAATACTATCATTACTAGAAAAATACGCGGTCTCATTTTCACCCACAGAAGTGGATATTTCTTTTTCAATCGCAGCGTAAAGTGTACTTGGATTCCCCTCTCCAAAAGTGATAACAGGAAGTGTCGAACCATCAAAATCATTTCCTGAGTCAGGACAACCATTGCTGTCATCAATCTTTAGGGTTGCCGATGATGCATATCCAGATTCAAATGCAGATACTTCGTCATCCAAAGTGTAACCATTATTATCAAAACAAAATTGGATCGCAATATTACTCGTACCATCAAAAATAAATGGTGTATCAAATTTAATTTCATTAATCCCTTTCGCTGTGACTATTGTCCCACTATATACTTCTTCAAAATTGATCGTATTATTGATTCCATTATTCAAAGCACTTACATCTGTATTTGCCATGTATACTGTAAAATTACGATACGGATCAGTAGACTCTTTTACATCTACATTAAATGCTATTTCACCAAATGCTCCTGCACTTAATCCAGAGCTAGTCAGTAACTCGTTACGATATATCATTTGAGTACGCATATTAGTATAATACTGACCAAACACATTTGTATTTGTAGTAGTTGCTACTCCCACTTTAGCTGAACCTTCTGTTACGCTAGTATCAAATGCAACATCATCTTCTGGTATCACAATTGTTCTTTGAGGTGTCTCTACCACTTGATCCGAAGTCAGATTAACTATTAAAGTTTTATCGCCTGAGGCCACAGCATTATTATATAAGGTCAATCCGAATGAAGTCATAGATTCTCCAGCCGCTAATGTCTTTGTTAACGCTTCAAGATTATAGTGCAAATCCTCAACCGCGGTACTTGCAGGATCTATTGAAAGAGTAATAGTCACATCAGTATCAAAAACTATAGGTGTATTTACTTCAATTTCCGTCTCAACAAAAGCATCACAGAATAAATCATTTCTTTGGTACTCTAGCAAATCTACATCAGGCATAACCAACCTCAACCGCGATTGGCTAAATATAGAAAGATCCAACTTGTATACTTCTTCTAAAAATCCGTCGAATCCATTCCACCCGTTAATAATGTATATTTCATCATTGATTATAAATGATGCAGGTGCCCAACGCGATTTCCCAGGGTGTGGAGGCATTTCTAACCAAGATTGGATTCCAGGATCATACTTCCATAATTCTCCAGTCTCCATGTATCCATGATCATCTCCGTCACCACTCAGTACATAACCAAATCCTTTGTGAGAAAGCTGAGTTCCTGCAACTCTTCCTTCACCTGGCAATGTTGCAATTTGCATCCATGTATCTTGAGCCGTATCATATTGATACCATTCGTTAGAGATAAAATCATTTCCATGACCATTACCTACATATACATATTCTCCATCGGTAAATTGATATGGGTGATGTCTTTCTGCTGCAGGAAAATCAGCTTTACGATCCCATGAATCATTTTCGATATCATAAGCCCACCAATCTTTCTTATTGCCTCCAAAGCCTCCAAGCCCAACATATATAAATCCATCTAAAGCCACCATTGCAGGGTGTGTACGAGCGACACAATCACAACTAGCTAACTCTGTCCATTGGTCAGTAGCAGGGTCATATACCCACAAATCATTAAACGCAATATTCCCCTCACTACCAAATCCGAAATATGCCTTACCGTCGATTACATCACCAATAGCAAACCCTCTAGCCGCTCCAGGAAAATCTACTTTCTTAGTCCAAACATTCGATACGGCATCGTACGAATAGAAATCTGAAGAAGGTCCTGCAGAAGTATTTCCAGTGACCATGTAACCCACATCGTCTATAGAGAAAGCATAACTATGATCAGTTAGATAATTATTGGGTACAGAAGCCACTTGTTCCCATGTTTGGGCCATCAGCAGACATGATTGTAAACATACAATTAGAGCCAGCGTTTTTTTGAAATTCATAATGTTGATTTGATTCTATTTTCGCTCTAGCACAAAGTGATAGTCGATGAAAAATTTGTTTTAACAGCTATCAAAGTTAATTTTATATAATTCTCTACCTAAAAAACATATAATCAATGTCGTCTAGACTTCAAGCAATAAGGATAGCCTGATTAGTTTATAGTGCGTTACACATGGAATACAGTAAATACCCTATTGACATTTCATTAATAGTCTTAATTTGAATCAATGGAAGCAATAACCACTATATTTGCATCTCATGTCCAATGACACCACACATAAAGAACAACATGTCTCCTTCTTCACTTCATTGTGGAGATCGCAGGCTACTGCCTTCATGGCTACAGCAGCCGATTTTGGGATTTATTTCATCCTCTTTCAATTTATAGGAATCTATTATGTTACGGCATCAGGTATAGGCGCATTCTGTGGCGCTATTGTCAGCTTTTTTCTGAGTCGCAATTGGGCGTTTATGAGCACAGATGACAAAATGAGGAATCAGATGTTGCGATACGGATGTGCTAGTGGATTAAGTCTTTTTCTTAATGTATATGGCATCTACTTCATTGTCGAAACATTCGATATAAAAGAGACGATAGCCAAAGTATTGACCTCTATCCTAATAGGTCTATTCATCAATTTTCCAATCTTCAGATATTGGGTATTCAGAGATAGAGTATGAAGAAAGAGACAGTAACATTTATAGTAAATCCATTTAGTGGGACTACTAACAAGGAAGATTTTGATAAGATAGTAAAAAATCATATCGACGGCAATCGCTATGACTTTGACATTAGATATACAGAATCCGCTGGTCATGCTACTATACTAGCTAAAGAAGCTGTGGCGCTTCAAAAAGATGTAGTAGTAGCCGTTGGTGGAGATGGTACGATCAACGAAGTAGCTGCTGGACTAGTTCATACAGAGACAGCCTTGGCCATCATTCCTGCTGGCTCTGGAAATGGATTTGCTCTACACTTAGGCATGAGCAAAGATCATAAAGCGGCCATAGAGCAGCTCAATACAGCAAGTAGGTCAAAAGTAGACACTTGCTTGCTCAACGGTCAGTTCTTCATCAATGTAGCTGGCTTAGGATTTGATGCACAAGTAGCATATCATACTAAGAATGATACGAAAAGAGGATTTTGGAATTATCTAAAGCGTACTCTTCAGCTATCTGCCAAATACAAACCAGAAGTACTCAGTCTAGAAATAGATGGTAAGACCATAGAAGGTAAATATGCCGCTGCGGTAGTAGCCAATGCGTCCAAGTATGGTTACATTTTTACGGTTGCTCCATTTGCCAAACTTAATGATGGACTTCTAGATATCATATTGTTTAAGGATACATTTGTTCCCAGATATTTTTTGGAAGCGTATAGGTTTGTGAATAACACTGTACATAAAAGCAGTATAACAGAATCTTATACAGGACGGTCTATTAAGATCAAATCTATCAACAAATCATATTACCATCTAGATGGTGAAGGATTTGATAAGACGACTGACTTTGAAATAAGGGTTGTCCCAGAAAGTATATGGGTGATGCAAATTAAAAACTAGAACTACGCTGAGGTTCTACTTTGTAGCAATATCTACCGTATTAGCGAGTAACTTTGCCTTCGCAGTTGCTTTACTTACCTTTTTTACATACTTATTAAGCACTTTGGTAATACTTGAAAACACTACCCTTTCACGACTATTGAATGTTTCCATAGTCATCCATTTAGCATCTGTAATATCTTCTTCTATTTGAGGAATAAGATCCATTTTAGGCGCGTACATTTGATACCAATAGGATTTTTTGATTAGACGTTTTCCAGATTTGGTCTTATACACATGATTGGTTACACATATTTTTTTTCCTAGTTCCAGATTACAGATTCCAGTCTCTTCCTCCACTTCTCTTAGCGCAGCCTCTTTTTTACCTTCATCTTTTTCTAGTTTCCCTTTGGGTAGATCCCAATGTCCTCTACGGAAAATAAAGAGTATCTCGTTGAATTCATTGACTACTAATCCTCCACCTGCTTCGATTACAGTAAAGAGACCTTTAAAGTCCTTACTGAGTTTCTTATAGTCCTCATGATAGATAGTAATCCGTGAATATTTCCCACCTTTTTCGGCTAGGTCGACGAAATTGTGCAAATGCTTTACCTGACCAGCATATCTGGCTATAAGTTCTCCTGTTTTCGGAGGCCTCTGAGGCATAGCATCTTTTAATGTGATGAGGGTCTTATTGATATAGATTTTGTACATTAGCGCACGCTTGTAAAAACATGATTTGAATCAGCTGTAAAGCTATAAATTTTATGTTATTTCGTATACAATAGATTCAATGCAAAATAGATAGGCATTCAGCTATTGTCTTTGAAGATTAACAAGTAATTATTCGATGAATCATCTGAACTATAATAATTAGACGATCATTTTAATAAACACCTTCTTATATTTTATGGCTTCTGCAGAATTAGCACAAAAACTACTCCAAATAAAGGCGATCAAATTGAGTCCACTAGAACCATTTACTTGGGCATCTGGAATCAAATCACCTATATACTGTGACAATCGCGTCACTTTATCTTATCCAGAAGTCCGATCTTTTGTAAAGACATCTTTAGCAACATTATCAGAACAACTGGATGACTATGATACTGTAGCAGGAGTAGCGACTGCTGGTATAGCACACGGAGCACTCATAGCCGATCATATAGAAAAGCCTTTTATCTATGTGAGATCTAAGGCTAAAGGACATGGAAGAGAAAATCTTATTGAAGGTGACTTTTCTAGAGCTAAGAAAGTGCTCGTCGTAGAAGATTTAATATCTACTGGTGGTTCGTCTATACAAGCTGTGGAAGCTCTGAGGGCAGAAGGTATGGAAGTAGTCGGTGTAATAGCACTCTTTTCATATGAGTTTGAAAAAGCAAAAAAGAACTTTGAAGCTGCCAATTGCCCTTACCTGACGGTAAGTGGATACTCCACTATGCTTACCCAAGCAAAGGAAACTAACTACATCAGCGATGAAGAGTACGCGACTCTACAAGACTGGAGCAAAGATCCTGCTGGATGGTATGACAAGCACTTTACATAGGAAACGCTTAAAAGTCCTCACCACATTATTACCTTAGCAATTATTAGAATAACATTATACTTACGACGATGTCAAAATTGAATAAAAAATCAGAAGAATTCCTATACGCATATCATAATAATGCCTCACCTACTGGATACGAGTCGCCAGGACAGAAACTATGGGTCGAGCACATGAAGCCTTATGTAGACGAGTGGTTTCTCGATACCTATGGAACTGCATATGGAGTGATTAATCCTGGTCAAGAATATAAGGTAGTCATAGAGGCACATGCAGATGAAATCTCTTGGTATGTTAATCACATATCTGATACTGGATTTATCAATGTAATCCGTAATGGAGGATCTGATCATGTAATAGCTACTTCTAAAAAAGTAAATATCCATACAGATAATGGATATGTGGAAGGCGTTTTCGGGTGGCCAGCAATACATACTCGTAAAGGTAAAGATGCTACACTTAGTCCTAAACTCGAAAATATATTCGTAGATGTAGGAGCAAAAGATAAAGAAGAAGTACTCGCAATGGGGATCCACGTAGGTTGTGTGATCACTTATCCAGACAAATTTGGAATGCTTAACGATCGCTACTATGTAGGTCGCGCATTAGATAATCGTATGGGTGGATTCTGTATCGCAGAAGTAGCTCGTATGCTCAAAGAGAATGGAGACAAACTACCATATACGCTTTATGTAGTCAATGCAGTACAAGAAGAAATAGGTCTAAGAGGAGCTGAAATGATCGCTAATCATATCAAGCCAGATGTAGCTATAGTTACAGATGTATGCCATGACACGAATACACCTATGCTTAGCCCTAAGAAACTTGGTGATACTAAAGCTGGAGAAGGACCAAGTCTTACTTATGCTCCTGCGGTACAAAACAATCTGCTCAAACTGATCATCGATACAGCTGAAAAAAATGATATACCATTCCAAAGATCTGCTAGTAGTAGATCAACAGGAACTGATACTGATGCTTTCGCTTATAGTGGAAGTGGTGTAGCATCTGCACTTATCTCTTTACCGCTTAGATATATGCATACTACGGTAGAGATGGCGCACAAAGATGATGTAGATAGTGTGATCAAATTAATCTACGAAACACTGAAACGAATTGAAAAGAACCACAATTTTAAATATTTCTAGAGTTAAATTTTGATTGTTTTAGACATCTAAAGACCTCCCAAGTTTTCAAGAATTTAGGAGGTCTTTCTATGTCTTTAAGTAATTAGTGTAGTTTTCAATTATCTAATTATCCCTATCTCAGCAATCCCTATATAAGAAGACAAATAACTTGTGGCTACAGCACATAATTACGATACACCTCATCCTAAATCTTAGTAACTTTACTTAGAATAAAATCACCAAGCTTGGATAATCAGATCCACAAAAACAAAAGCCCAGGATATGCCATTTTGCATTTCTACCTCTATAGCAGCTTACATATAGCGATATGCGCCATGGCGGTGACTGCCTATAGCTATCTAACATTGCCCTTACAAGTTGTGGATTATAGTTATTTACTTTTTGTAGGTGCGTCTACCCTTTTGCTATATTCGCTGCATCGGATTATTGGGATTAAAAAATCAGAGACCTATTCTGAACAAGGCCGATTTGCTATTATTATCAAATATAAATCACATCTGATCATCTACTCTATAGTATCTGGGATATATTGTCTTTATGCATACTATACTTTTGATTGGAATAGAAGATTACACTTGATTATACCTGCGATACTTTCACTGAGCTATAGCCTTCCTATTTTCTTTGGAGGGAAGCGATTGAGAGATTTTCATTGGATCAAAATTTTTCTTATTGCCATATGTTGGGCGGTCATTACCAATGCAATTCCATATTATGAAATACTTACCACATATAGCGACACCTCTATAGACTATACAACTTTATTACTTACTACAGTTGAGCGAGCGATGTTCTTATTTGCGATTACTATTCCATTTGATATAAGAGATAGAGATGTTGATAGAAGTACAGATGTATTTACTTTGGCAACGAGATATAACGATCTAGTCTTGAAACGTATTTCTTGGTCAGCCTTATTAATCGCTAGTTTGATTTCTATCCTTCTTTTTAACCAAGACCTGATTACATTTTCCTCACTATTACCTATCCTACTTACTTATTTCCTTTCAGCTTACTTAGTTCATCTAACTAATGAGAAGAGATCCGATTACTTTTTTACTGGACTAATGGATGGAACTATGATCTTGCCTTTATTCTTCGTATTATTATATGTGTTAGCTATTTCAATTCTTACATAATTCTCCCACTACAACTTACTTAGTTATAATATTTTCATTTCTGTCAATCATCGATTGCGATATTTACCAACGGTTAATAATGGTGTGATATGTATCGCTTTTCAAGCATTACTCAAAATTTAATATATTTAAGGTGTAAAAACTTATTCTTTAACCTACACCTTTAACAATTTAACATGGGAAAACTTGACGACAAAGTAGATTTCTACGCAGATTTTATGAAAACAAAACTTAACATGAAATCCGTCGACAGAGATCTACTCCACGCTGTATCAAAAGCTTGCGGACCAGCGATATACAAAAATGACGCTTCTAAAGTTTCTAGTTCGGACAAAGCGGAAATGGAAACCGTAAAGAAAAACTTCTGCGTAAAAAAATTGGGCTGTGAAGACACACCAAAACTGGACAAAGCAATTGACTTTGTTATTGATAAATTTGGAAAAAGCAGTCGAAGTAAACATAGAGCCGTATTCTATTACTTGCTCACGACCAAACTTAAAAAAGAAGACGTATTTGCGAAATAATACAACTTCTTCAACGATGCTAATAGCTAGAAACACCAATTGGTTTTTCTAGCTATTTTTTTTTGATGCTGTCAAATCTATTTCTGACATCCATTATCCTATACTTTGAATGAATATATTTAAATAGCACATAATAGTTGCGCTTTACAACTATCTATATCCAGAGCATCTTGCATCAGACCAATTATGTATTAATATTCAACAGCATCTATGGGAAACCTAAAATCAGTGTACAATGATGTGTTTATCCTAATAATAGCTCCTTATATACCATACTACTATACCACTACGTTATAGACTACCATTCCTAATAAGTGTTTTCAATCCACTATTCTTGATAAGAATAGGTAGTTACCCTTAATCTAAGCATAATATTACCAAAATATTATATATAAAATACTCATATACGTACTGTATTGGTATCTTTGCGTATAGGCTTTTCAGTATAATGAATACCAACATATTCACTGATTCCAATAATCAAAAAGAAAACATGAAAATGAGATACTTACTCCTCATACTCAGCATACAATTCTGTAGCATATCATTGCTGGCACAAGAGACATATATAGACCAATCTAAAGAGACACTTTACCATCAAATATCCGAGGCTTATAATAATGGATTATATGGTAGAGCTATAGATCTCGCAGAGGATTATATCGATCTTGGCAGACAGCTTAATCAGGACCACATACCTACATCTGAAACATTAGTCAATATCATGAGTCGCATTTCTGCCGTACATCTTGATAGAGAAGGCGCTGAATTAGAACTAGAGAATTATGCTCTATCCATCAATCCTGATCATCTTACTGATAAAGCATACTTTGTTTTGGGCGACTACTTTTATAATGAAAAAGAGTATGAGTCAGCTATTCATTACTTCGGTGAAGTGAATGAACTACAACTCACTGACGAGCAATATAGTGAAGCAACCTTTAAGAGAGCATATTCATACTTCGTCACTAAAAACTTTAATGCTGCAGAAAATCTGCTTATAAGAATCAAAGATGTAAGAGACATTTACTACTACCCCTCTAACTACTATTATGGTATGGTAAAATATTATAACAGGGACTACGATGAAGCGATCAAAAGTTATGAACGTGTATCTAGCTCTAGTAAATACAAGCCACATATTCCTTATTATATAGCTCAGATCTATTTCGCTCAAGATAAAATGACCGAATTAATATCGTTTGGTGAAAAAGCTATCAAAGAACCAGAAACGAAAAAAGTAAAAGAAATCAGATTGTTACTTGGTCAAGCTTACTTCCAGCAAGGTAACTATACCGAAGCCTTACCTCACTTAAAATACTATGAAGCCAATACTGATAAACTTACAAAAGATGAGTTTTACCAATTAGCATTTACACAATACCAGCTTGGTCAATATGCTGACGCTAAAGAAAATTTCAAAGAATTAACTAACCTCGATGATAAACAAGGGCAATTAGTAAATTATTACTTAGCAGATTGCTATGTAAAAACTAACGATCTTAATAGTGCAAGAACGGCATTCAAAAAAGTGAGTGACATGCCTTATGAAGTGAGTATGCAAGAAGAAGCACTATTCAACTATGGCAAGCTGTCTGCAGAACTTGGTAATGATAGAGAAGCTATAAATACGCTTATAAAAGTGGAAGAAAGTTCGCCACATTACGAGGCAAGTAAACCCATCATCAATGATATCTTAGTCAATACTGAAGATTATTCTAATGCTATCGATATCATAGAAAGCATACCGACCTTAACTCCAGAACTCAAAGTGACCTATCAGATGATCACCCTTAAAAAAGGGCTTCAACTCTATAATGAAAATGATAAGTCGAAGGCCAAAAACATGCTGGACAAATCATTAGCTATAGATGCCAATAGAACATCCAGTGCTACAGCACAGTTTTGGTTAGCCACTATGCTACATGAGGAGAACAAATCAACACCTAGTCTACAGGCGTATCAAAAATATTTTGATCTGTCTAAAGGTCTAGATATGCCAACTACAGCATCACCATATATAGCTCATTACAATCAAGGTTACAATTATCTACAACAAGATGATTATGGTCAAGCAGAGTACCATTTCAAAAATGCAGTCGTAGGAATCAACTCTAATCGCGAAAAAATAGAAGACGACTATATCACCACACGTGTATTAACCGATGCTTTAGTTAGAGCTGGCGATTGCGCTTTTACAGCCAATGACTACGATACTGCACAAAGCTACTATGATCAAGCTATAGACCGTAAGCAACCTGGATATGATTACTCCCTATATCAAAGAGCCTTAATAGAAGGACTTACTGGTAGACCATATGAAAAGATAATCACCTTAGAAGAAATCATTGAAGAAAATCCTGAATCCGAATATGTTGATGATGCGTTGTTTCAGTTAGGTGATGTATATCTATCATTAGGCAACACTGATACTGCGTCTAGCACATTCAGTGATCTTATTGTTAAACATTATGGTAAGTCACCTTTTATCAATGCAGCATTTCTCAAAAAAGGCTTGATCAGTTACAATAAAGGAGATATGCCAGAGGCACTGAAATTCTATAAAAGAATATTCGTCAACAACCCTGCGCCTAATGAATCTCAAGCAGCGCTATTAGCTATTGAGGAAATCTATATTGAAGACCTCAAAAAAGCAGACGATTACTTTACTTACCTAGACTCTATTCCACAATACAGAATTACAGATTTTGAAAAGGATTCGCTAAGCTATGTGATCGCCGAAAACCAATATAAAAACTCTAACTACGAAGGTGCTGTGGATGGCTTTACGTCTTATTTGAATAAGTTTCCTAATGGAACACACAAGCTTGATGCTCATTATATAAGAGGAGAATCATTAAGTATACTCAACAGGTACGGAGCAGCGAATGCCGACTATGAAGCTGTAATCAAGGAAGGTTTCAGTAACTACTATGAATCTGCTTTACGTAAGGCAGCCATTATTAATTACAATCATATTCAAGACTTTAAGCAATCGTACAAATACTATGATCTACTATCGATAGCTAGTCAGTCACCTGAGATACAGTACGAATCACAGTTAGGTGCATTAAGAAGTGCATTCCGATTACAAAAAGATGATGCTGTATTGACCTATGGAGCCCAAGTATATGATAGTCCATACAATACTTTCGAGGAGAAAATCTCATCTCGATACTATGTGGCCAAGACCTCGTATAAAAAAGGTTTGAAAGATCAAGCTCTTGTAGCATTTGATGAAGTTGGTAAAAACGCTACTAACAATCAAGCTGCCGAATCGAGATATATGAAGGCTAAGATCTTCTATGAAAACAACGAGATGGATCTGGCCGAAGTCGCTATCAATAATGCAAATGATAAAAATAGCGCATATCCTACTTGGGTAGCAAAGGGCTTATTATTACTATCAGATATCTATATCAAAAATGGTGATCTCTTTAATGCAAGAGCGGCTACTGAAGCCGTAGTAGAAAATTTTAGCAGCGATAAAACACTACTCGCAGAAGCCAATAAAAAATTACTCAGCATAAAGACACTTGAAAAAGATCAGAGTAGAATTAAAACTAATAACAATCCTGGACAACTAGAGCTAGATACCACAGGAACCAACGGAAACGATTAGTACATTATATAAAAGCAACAAATATGAATACTCTAAAATATATATTTACTATCGCCATTGCTATATGTATACAGGCTAATGTAAACAGTCAAGTAGATAGTACAGCTGTCTTAAACGAAGCACAAACTGAAGAACAATCTAAACTAGGAAGTGAAGAATTGGAAGTAATAAAAGCATTCAAAGCAAAATTAGCTACAGCTTCATCTTTGGCAGTAAAACCAACTATAGAAGCAGCTCCGCCAGTGAATAGGGATTACGATTACAGAATCAGTATTGTACCGTATAACATTGACTATGCAGAACCTACGATCAAGCCTTTCGCAATGAAGCCTGATGCGAAAAAAGAATATTATAAAGGATATGCTAAATTAGGATTTGGGAATTTTAAATCTCCATTAGGAGACGTATCATATCATAATACTGCTGGAAAAGTAGAGTATGGTATATTGGCAAATTATCTATCCTTAGATAACTCAGATAAAATATCTTATCAAAAAATGTCTGATATAAATGTGGATGCTCATGCTAATATCAAACTGACAGACAACTTAGAATTATTATCTGGAATATATACCTCTATAGATAAAAGGTATTTCTATCACATACCTATCAACCAATCTAGATTATACGGCGAAGAAGCAGCTATTAGAAACCTTAGCACCTATGGCGCAAAAGTAGGCATTCAAAACAGCTCCAATTATGCGTTACAATATAAGTTAATGGCTGATGCTAATTACTTAGCAATAACTAATGATGATACCAACGAACTCAATACAGAAGTAAATGGAAAGATATCTTATGCTGGAAAATCTCTTGGCGTTTCACTAGATGCAGAAATGGACTTTTCTAAAGTTTCTGAATCTGTAGATAGTTCATTTTTAACTCTGTCTGCTACTCCTTCTTTGTTCTGGTCCAATGATAAATTTAATGTCACAGCTGGAGCAAGTACTATTCTAGCGAATGACTCTGCATATATATTTCCTGTTGCAGAGCTACTTATAGATGTACTTGCTGATAAGCTACAGATAATTGCTGGTCTTGATCAAGAATACATCCATAACAGTATAAGAAATGTAACTAGCTATAATCCCTACTACCAAGCACAACCTGGAAATTATGGATCGACTATTACAAAATCTTATTATGGTGGTGCTCAAGGGGACTGGGCAAAACTCTCTTATCGAGGGAAAGTAGGTTATAGAGAAATATCCAACCAAGCCATTCTAACTAACGCTGAGGATGTCAGAAAATTTGATCTGAATTACATCGATATGAATAGTGTATTCATAGAAGCTACAGCAAGTTATTCTCTCAATGAAACCTTTACAATCGGTGGTGGATTTCAGCAAAACATTTTTGATCTAGAAGATGATGTTATCGCATTTCACTTACCAAGTATGAGATATAATGCGTACACAGTCATACATCTTTTAGACAACAAACTTACGGTACGTCCTACCCTAGCATTCACTGATAAAGTAGAATTTATAAACAGTAACGGTGAAGTTGGTAAATTAGATCCTATGCTCTCGCTTAACACTACTATTAACTACAAGATTGGAGACCACTTTGGACTATTTGTAGATGGTAAAAACTTATTCTCTAATAACTATTCCGAGTATTATGGCTATGATGATGTAGGATTACATATACATGGAGGTATCACTTTTAAATTTTAAGATATCGATGGTAAGCATAAGATCAATCAATACAAATGACTTAAAAGCATATGAGCATTGGTGCCAACCGATGCACGCCTATCACACTTTTAATGGTCCGTATTACCCTAAGAAATCTTCCGATGAGATATCGATATTTATACACGAACTTAAAGAAAAATTACAATTACGAGAAGATGCTTTACCCCAAAGAAAAATGATCGTCGATCCTAATGGCAATCTTCTAGGCGAAGTAAGTTATACTTGGAGATCCAAAGAAACTAACTGGATGGAAATAGGTATAGTCATATTCGATGAAAGCTATTGGGGCAGAGGATTAGGTACACAAGCACTTAAACTTTGGATTACTGAGTTATTTAAAGAACATGCTGAGATCGTACGAATAGGATTCTCAACTTGGTCAGGTAATTTAGGTATGGTAAAACTGGCAGCGAAGCTTGGTATGAAACAAGAAGCTTGTTATCAGAATGCAAGGATAGTTAGAGGTCAATATTACGACTCTGTAAGCTTTGGATTATTAAGAGATGAATGGTAATCCATCTTAAGTTGAATCTAATAATTTGGACTTCTTCCTTAAAAAAAATGAGCTTGCATCTTGCGAAACTCTCCTTTGCTTTGACTAGTGAGATATGGATACAGCATCGATAGTAAATGGAAAGATGATCGCTCTATAATATCATCAGTACTATTATTATTATCATAGAGTGCTGAAGCATAAAGCCATGTGTTACTATAATCTAGCATTCTCTCGATAAGCTGATTATATTCATTAGAAAATGTAGGTTTCTTTAAAATATTTCGTTTTATAAAATATTCAAATAGAAACTGATAGCCTTTTATTCTTTCTTTTTTTATCGATTCAAAATGTGCTTTTATCTTCTCATTTGATTTCTGTAAATGGTATAGATCTGTCCAGAAAAATCTATACTCAACCATCCTTTGCATACTGACTTGTACACTAGATAGCATGAAGGGTAATGAAATCGCTTGATCATGTATCGTATTGACACGTTCATCAAACACTGCGACCATTTCAAAATACAGAGCTTCGAGTATTTCTTCTCTCTTCCGAAAATGATAGTTCAAGTTACCCGAGCTCATATTCAACTCTTTTGCAATCATCCTAATAGTTACTTGACTGAATCCAAATTCATTAAAAAGCTCTCTTGACTTATCAAGAATTTTATATTTAGTTCCTTTCATTAGTAAACTTGTCCTAAAGTGAATAGATTTTAGTAAATTTGTCCTAAATATAATACTATGCCTTCACTATATAGAAACGACAGCGGTAAAAGGGAGATTTTAAAACTGTACGATCGCAAACTAAATGAACTTGAGATAGACTCACGCTCACAATATGTAGATACCAGATATGGAAAGACACATATTCTAATTACTGGCGCTCCAAGTAATCCGCCATTACTTTTAATACATGGTTCAAATGCTTGTGCTCCTATTGCTTTGGAATGCTACCCCAACCTCAGCTCTAAATATCAAGTGTTTGCCGTAGACGTGCTGGCCCAGCCCAACAAAAGCGATGAAAATAGATTAAGTATGAGTGACGATTCTTATGGAATCTGGATGAATGAAGTAATAGACCAATTAAAAATTGACAATGTAATTTTAACTGGGTTTTCATTCGGCGGTCTTATCATATTAAAAACGCTTGCCTATAATGCGGATAAAATAAAAGAAGTATTTCTGGCTTCTCCTGCCTATATTGTAAATGGTAATCCATTAAAAGCGTTGTTTCAAATATTTATTCCCATGAAACTTTTTATAAGAACAAACAAGCCTAAATATGTAGAAAAATTCCTTTATGCCTTATTCACAGAAAGAGACCCATTTGCTATTCAATTTATATCTAAAGCTCTAAAGTATTTCATTATGGATTATACCCCTGTGCCTATTATGAGTGAAGATGAGGCCACTCAAATTAATACTCCGATCACATTAATAGCCGCCGCGAAAGACATTCTTTTTCCAGGAGTAAAAATGATAGCAAGAGCTCAAAAGTTATTTCCAAATAGTATAAAATACACGTTACTACTTGAGCAATCGAAGCATGTACAGAGTAAAGAAGGAAATTCAATTGTAGAAAATTTAATATTAGACGCATAGACATTACGATCCTTCCCTATTCATATCTTCCTTACTGATATTACATATTTATTAATTAGCGGTCAGCGTAAGGGCTACTTCACAGCCTGTTTCTTTTTCAGTCACATTTACAGTTACTGGCAAGTCTTCATAACTTAGACTTATCGCGCTACCTCCAAATGAAAGATTTGAACTCCATTCAAATGTATAGTATTCATGATTTGCTGGTGCTCCATTATAATAAAATGCTACAGGTAATGGTATAGGTGTATTTATCGCCGGAGGCCAGACACAAAAGGTTTTGATCTCACATAGCTCTGCATCGAACTCACAGTTTTGTTCGTCAGATTCTTCAGACTTTGAGCAAGAGAACATAATAAATGAAGCCAAAATAGTTAACGATAGAAGTTTAGTTAATTTCATAATGTTTGTTTTTTGGTTAATCGATTGTTTGATATATAGTAGAGTAATACTTAGTACCAAACGTTGCACTCACACGATTAATAACTTCATAATTCCATTTCATGACACATAAAAAGAAGCATTGATTAAGGAAATACTTCTTAATTCATATCGAGGTTCTAATACCACATATCAACTAAGGAGCTCCGGAATCTAATACAAAAAAAGCCGAATCCACAACGTGAATTCGGCTTGATAAGCTATTTCTTATTTAGAAAAACTATTTTCCTAAGGCTTCAATTTTTGCTTTATACTCAGCTACCTTTTCAAAATCGTTAGATCTTGCATAGATTTCTTTTAATGCTATAAGCGCATTACCATCTTTTGGATTAAGTTGTTCTGCAGTAATGAAGTATGGCTTTGCTTTAGCAAATTGTCCATCCATTTCTACTTTCATTGCATCATACTTTTTAGTACCCGCAGCCGAAAAATCATTAGATAGTTCATTGATCTTATCTGTATAACTTGCTGCTTTGTTGTAATAAAGAGCACCAATACTATAAGTCGCATCAAAGTTCTTAGCATCGATTGCCAATGCTTGATTATAATAATCGTAAGCTAAATCAAAGTATTCTTTTGACTTATCAGCATTTCCTGCTTTATCTTCAGTTTGGTATAACTGATCATATACATTACCTAATGTGTTATATACAGTTACGTTGTTTGGTTCTTTTTCGATAGCAATTTTCAGCTTATCTGTAAGGATTTCCAATTGGCCTGACTTCAAGTAATAGTTGATCTCAGCAAACAATAGTCCTGTATCATCTGGATATTTTGTTCTACCCATTTCTAAGTATTTCAATCCATCTTCTGGTTTAGTTTCAGACTTGATACTAAATAATGCTTCATATACCAAAGCATGATCGTACCCAGCTTCAGCTAACTCCATGAATAGAGGTGTAGCTTCTGCTTTCTTGTCACCATAGTATCCTGCCACAGCTGCATAAAACTTGTACTCTTGTTTTTGAGCATCATCAGCAATTGGACTTTTTCCTCCATTTTCAGTTAGTAAATCGTGAAGATCTAAGGCATCCTTGTAGCTATTAAAAGCTGAAGCATAATCTTTAGTATTATAAGTACTGATAGCTGCATTAATCAAGTGACCTATAGTTTCTTCCAATCCTTTAAGCGCATCTTTCTTGTGCCCTTTCTTAGTTCCTAGCTCCATTCCTTTACTAAATGACTGGTAAGCAGTCTCAGCAGCAGCAGGATATTTCACTACATAGTTAGGATCAAGTAATGATGCTTTCACTTCTGCGTTCGCTAATTCATTGTAGATTTTCCCTTTAGTATTCCATGCTTCAGGATTAGCTTTAGCCTCATCAGTTTCAAATGCCATCTTTACTAGATCCAATGCTTCTGTAAGCTTAGCTTCATTCTCAGCAGGATTCTGGTAATATTTACTGAGATTTTTAGACGCTTTCTTAAGCATCTTCTTAGGACTATCCTGAGCACTCATAGTACCTACTATAAGAAAAAGGCTCATAAAAGCAATAAGTAATTTTTTCATGTTTATTATTTTATATTAAAGTGTTTCCAAAATTTTCAAATTGTAATCTGCACAAATGCGATCTCAATGATACAATCAATAATAAGACGAAAAGACTTCCTTCTATGTGTTTATATATTGTTAAAGAAAACTTCAC
Organism: uncultured Saprospiraceae bacterium; assembly: GCA_937995755.1. Classification (GTDB taxonomy): domain Bacteria; phylum Bacteroidota; class Bacteroidia; order Chitinophagales; family Saprospiraceae; genus UBA1994. The sequence goes on from CALKJD010000090.1 coordinate 31,475, forward strand.
GTCTAGTTAATTTGCAGATCTATTCTTCCTCTTCCGCTCTTTTCTCTTCCTCTGTTCTACGTATAACGGCTACATCGGAGATTGAACTCTTCTTACCTAAGTTGATACATTTAACCCCTTGAGCAGCTCTACCCATGATTCTTACATCTGATACTGCTAGTCTGATCATAATGCCATCCTTAGTAGTAATCATCATATCATCATATTCACTTACGGCCTTGATTGCTGCAACTTTTCCTGTCTTATCAGTCACATTCATCGTTTTCACACCTTTACCACCTCTATTGGTCGTACGGTATTCTCCTATTTCCGATCTTTTTCCATATCCATTTTCAGATACTACAAAGATTGTTTTCTCAGAATCCTCTTTAACACTGAGCATACCTACTGCGTGATCATTTTCATCGTCAAGCTTAATCCCTCTTACACCTGCTGCCGATCTTCCCATTGCTCTTACTTTAGCTTCAGGGAATCTTATGGCTCTTCCATTTCTATTCGCGATTACGATTTCGTTCTCACCATTAGTAAGCTTCACTTCCATTAACATATCACCTTCATTAATGGTGATCGCATTAATACCATTAGTTCTGATTCTTGAGAATTGTTCAACTAAAGTCTTCTTTATGATTCCTTTCTTCGTACAGAATACAATATAGTTGTTGTTGATATACTCTTCATCAGTAAGATCTTCTATACGGATGTATGCTTTTACTTTATCCTCTTTAGGCATGCGGATAAGATTTTGCATTACTCTACCAGTACCCGTTTTACTGCCTTCTGGTATTTCGTATCCACGTATCCAGAAACATCTACCCATTTCTGTAAAGAGCAATAGATAATCATGGTTATTTACCACAAACATATGTTCCACGAAATCTTTGTCTCTCGTCTTACTTCCTTTACTTCCTTTTCCACCTCTACTTTGCTGGCGATATTCTGAAGTCTTAGTACGTTTGATATATCCTAAACTTGAGATCGTTACTACCATCTCTTCATTTGCAATCAGATCTTCTATTCGAATCTCATCTTCGGCATAGTGAATATCTGTACGACGCTCATCACCATACTTCTCTTTAAGCTCGGCCATTTCTGTCTTGATTATTCCTCTCTGCAACTCTTCACTTGCGATGATCTCTTTATATTGAGCGATCTTTTCCATCAGCTCAGCATGCTCTTTCTTGATCTTATCTACTTCTAAACTTACAAGCTTTTGAAGACGCATCTCTAGGATCGCCTTGGCTTGTATATCCGATAGCTCAAAAGCACCTATTAATCCTTCTTTGGCAGCATCAACAGTTTTACTTGCACGGATGATGGCAATTACCTCATCAATATTAGCTAGGGCAATCAATAATCCTTCTAAGATGTGCGCTCTCTCTTCCGCTTTACGAAGATCATACTTAGTACGTCTTACGATTACTTCTAAACGGAACTTGATAAACTCCTCTAATATCTGCTTGACATTAAGTAATCTTGGACGACCATTAACTAGAGCAATATTGTTGACACCATATGATGTTTGTAGGTATGAATACTTATATAATTTACTCAATACCACACTTGCCATAGCATCGCGCTTCACCTCTACAACTATACGCAGTCCATTACGGTCTGATTCGTCTCTAAGGTCACTGATACCAGCAATTTTATCTGTATTTACCAGTTCTGCTATCTTTGCAACTAGATTAGCTTTATTGACTTGATAAGGTATCTCATTTATTATTATCGTCTCTTTACCTGTCTTATCGTTAGTCTCGATATTGGCTTTACCTCTCAATACGATCTTTCCTCTACCTGTATGGAAAGCTTCTTTGACACCATTGTATCCGTAGATCGTTCCTCCAGTAGGAAAATCAGGAGCCTTGATATGCTCCATCAGTTCATCTATTGTAATATCTGGATTATCCACCATCGCTACAGTACCGTCTATCACTTCTGATAGATTATGTGGTAGCATGTTGGTAGCCATACCTACGGCTATACCGGATGCACCGTTGATCATCAATGTCGGTATTCTCGAAGGTAGAACTGTTGGTTCTTCTAAAGTATCATCAAAATTGAGTCTAAAGTCTACAGTATCCTTTTGAATATCACTCAGAATTTCATCAGTAATACGCTCTTGACGTGCTTCCGTATACCTCATGGCTGCTGGACTATCACCATCCATAGATCCAAAGTTTCCTTGTCCATCTACGAGAGGATATCTCAATGACCAATCCTGCGCCATACGCACCATTGCATCATATACAGACGTATCTCCGTGTGGGTGATACTTACCTAGTACCTCTCCTACTATTCTTGCAGATTTCTTATGAGATTTGTTGTAAGCAAGACCTAAATCATGCATTCCATACAAAACTCTCCTGTGTACAGGCTTGAGTCCATCCCTCACATCTGGTAAAGCTCTAGCAACTATCACTGACATAGAATAATCTATGTAGGAAGACTTCATTTCATCTTCTAGATTGATAGGTATAATTCTCTGATCGTTAGACATTTATATATTTTTTAAAAACAACATTTTCGGCTAGCGAAGATAAGTAAATTCGATCTATTCGACACCCATTTAGGCACATAAAAACACTATAAAGCAAAGTTTTTTCGAAGTATATTTTTCGCATCATTCTTGACCTACTATAGTCTCTAATTATTATTACCTTGAGATGTATTACAGGTTTTATAGATCTAGATCAAAGACCAACTAACAAATAGAAAAATGCAGACATACAAATCTAAATTTCAATCAATTACATATATAATAATACTTATATTTATAATACAACAATCTGGATCTTCACAAAATGGCACTCAGAATCTTGGGGGAGCTGCTACCAACGGTATCGCACATGCAGGTGTTACACTAGAAAATATTTCTGCTATGTACACCAATCAAGCTGGTACTGCATTTCTTGAAGGATGGGCTGTTGATGTAAGTGTTGATCGCAGATTCAACCTTGAAGAATTGACTACATTCTCATTTGCAGCAGCTACATCGCTTAATATTGGTACTGTAGGGATAATGATAGGCCAATATGGATTTGATGCCTATTCGGAGCAAAAAATAGGTTTGAGTTATGCCAGATTACTAACTTCTTACTTAGCTATTGGCGGCCAATTCGATGTCCTCGGATATAAGATTGAGGGCTTTGGCAATACCTATTCTTACACGGCAGAGATCGGTTTATATAGTAAGATTAGTAAACAAGTACACTTGGCTGCTCACATCTTTAACCCTACAAGTAGTAAACTTAATGATAGAGAAGAGTTGGATAGTCGAATTAAATTAGGATTTAGATATATACCTTCCAACAAATTGGACTTCTTTACTGAAATCGAGAAAATAATAGATAGAGATGTACAAATTAAATTAGGTGCCGAATATGCCGTATTAGACAATCTCGATCTAATGGCTGGAGCAAATTTGAATATCAATTCATTTCATTTTGGATTTAAATATCTTGTACAGGATAAATTTACGATTGCTGCCGCATTTAGCTTCAACAATAATCAATTGGGTAATTCTCCTGGTATCAGTGCTCAATACTGGAATAGACCTATGGAGAATCAATAGCCTAGAGCATTCTAAAATAAGAAACGTGGAAGTAATTAGACAAGATTCAGCTTGAAATATTCAACTGAGGTATTAGTTTTATCTAAGTAGCACTATGCAACTTCTTACTCTAAATATACTTTCAAATGGCTTAATCAAATCTTAGCCTTACTGAATGTATTCCGCCGATATAGAATAAAAAATTTTAATCGATATTATTTGAGACATCTTAGAATCTAGGGCAATCCATACTTGACTTTCCTTTTCCAAACCCAAAGATACTTTCTAGGTTAGCTGTCAAGTTGAACATGATAGTGAAGTAATAATCATCTACTTCTGCCCCTCCACGTTGAGCCCCTGGAGTATTGAACTGAGGCAAACCCTGCCCCTCACCTCTTCTATCTGATAGTGCCGCACTCAAAGCACCATTAGCAGCTAACAAATCATCCGTATTGGCATAATTACTACTTACATCATCCATATAATCAGTGAACGTTCTACGAGCCAATACCTCAACACCAAAATTATACTTATCATTGATTTTAAACTTAACACCACCGCCAAATGGAATAGCTAGAGCAACCTTACTATACTTACTACCTAGCCCTGGAAGCCCCTGACCTTCAGTTCCAAGCGGCTGAAGCTCATATGTTTCTCCATCCAAATCTGTTTTAGGGTTGAAGTAAACTAATCCCAATCCAACTGTTGCATAAGGTGAAAACATTTGAGTTCCTGCCTTCGCATCATAGCCAAAAAGGTAGTATTCTCCCATCAAAGCTCCTTCTATTAAGATAGAAGTAAATCTAAGATTTCTTATTTGCTGAAATTCTAATCGAGATTTGCGATCGTCACCTAATAACTTACCGATGGTCAAATTAGCTCTAAATGCAATATTCTTATTGGCAACATATCTTAACATTAACTGACCACTAAACTGTGAGTTACTAAGATTTGTACTAAGATCTGGCGCATTAAGATCTCCATAATATAGAGTAGCTCCGAGACCTCCCCCAAACTCATAATACTGAGCGGAACTATTAAAAGATAGTGTAAAGAATGTTACGAAAAGAAAAATAAGTCTATACATAAAGTATGATTAATCGTGTAAAAGTCTAATTGTATGGCAATTCAATACCATCGGCTAAATATTCATGGTTAACTAGGCTTTTTATCATTCCAATTGCAAAGGTACACTTAAAAGTATTATGCCCAATTAATAATACTGTAATATTTATTGCAATATGTATTGCAAATAAGATCAATACTAAAAGATCCAGTATAATCCCTTAGTAATACATTAAGTAGATATACTTAAGAATAATTATAACAGCATTTCGCTCCATTATATTGAAGAATCATCATCTTTGTATCCATTATTCATCACATAGACAACAACATGTTACAAGCCATCTCACCTATAGACGGACGATACGCCAAAAAGACACAATCTCTTTCAGAGTATTTCTCAGAAGAAGCACTAATCAGATACCGCGTATTGGTAGAGATAGAGTACTTTCTACAAATGTGTGAAACTGTACCTCAATTGAGCAGTCTTACTGATGAGAACAAAGCTTCGATCAGATCAATTATCGACAATTTCTCCACTGCTGACGCCGAACATATAAAGTCAATAGAAGCGGTTACTAATCATGATGTAAAAGCAGTAGAATACTTTATCAAAGAACAGTTTGATAAATTAGGTTTATCTGATCATAAAGAATTTATTCACTTTGGCCTCACTTCTCAAGATATCAACAATACATCTACACCTATGATGGTAAAAGATGCCTTGGACCATGTGATCTATCCAAGTATAGAGGATGTAATTAATAGTCTAGAAGCGATGGCTAAAGAGTATGCTGATATTCCTATGTTAGCTAAAACTCATGGTCAACCGGCCTCTCCTACTTCATTAGGAAAAGAGATCATGGTATTCGTTGAACGCCTCAATGATCAAATGGATCGATGCCGTTCATTACCTATCAAAGCTAAATTTGGAGGTGCTACAGGTAATCTCAACGCACATAAAGTAAGTTATCCAGATATCAATTGGTTGGAATTTGCAGATAACTTTGTATCGTTACAACTTGGTTTATCAAGATCTAGATATACAACTCAGATAGCACATTACGATCACTTAGCTGCGATATTTGATGCTCTAGCCAGAATTAATACTATACTGATAGATCTGACACGTGATATATGGACTTATATCATGATGGAATATTTTAAACAAAAAACAATCGCTAACGAAGTAGGTTCTAGTGCTATGCCACACAAGGTTAATCCTATAGACTTTGAAAATGCAGAAGGCAATCTTGGGTTAGCCAATGCTATACTCAACCACCTTAGTGCTAAATTACCCATCAGTAGACTACAGCGCGATCTCACAGATAGTACAGTAATACGAAATATTGGTGTACCTCTAGGGCATTCGCTAATTGCATATACTAGTATCATCAAAGGGCTAGGTAAATTGATACTCAATGAATCAGCTATCGCTGCAGACTTAGATGCTAATTGGGCAGTAGTCGCAGAAGCGATTCAAAATATACTTCGAAGAGAAGGATATGAAAAACCTTATGAAGCTTTAAAAGCACTGACTCGAGGAAAAACAATGGTAAACGAAGATGATATTTCAGCGTTTATAGATACGCTTAATACTACAGACGAAATCAAAGCAGAGTTGAAAACTATCACACCATTTAACTATATTGGCTATGCTTAATACTAATTAACTCAATACTATGCTCAAGTCTATACTCAAAATACTAGGATTCTCAGGTTCAAAGATCAAGAAGTCAATAGATAAGTCTACCGAATTTATTGACGATGCTCTTGAGAAAGAATATATCACAGGTACGATCGATAAGGCTAAAGAACTGTCTGGAGATGTAGTTGAGAAAGCAGGATCTGTCTATGCTAAAACCAAAGAACGAGCCGAAGATCTTATAGAAGATGAGCGCTTTAAATCTATAGCGGAGCAGGCACAGTTACTAGGAAAGAAAATAGAAGAAACGAGTGCAGATATGATTGCTAAAGGAAAAGCAATCGCAGAAGAAGTGGGTAATAATGAGAAGGTCAAAAGTACCATGGACAAACTCAAAGAGACTGGTAATACTTTGACAGATAAAGCGGAAGATCTAATGGATGGCCTCGAAGGATATGTAACCGGAAAAGGGGAAGAAGAATAATTAGTGGACACTTAAAAAAAACTACCAGCTATACATATCCGTCAAATCTTCTGTAAAACTATAAGATACTTTTTCGAATGTCTCTAGGTTCTGCAAGAGACATTCGTAATGACGATTAAAGACAAAATTTTCGAAGTCTACATCATACTTGATAGACACGACCCTATCTGCATATTTAGTTGGATTGCTAATATTATATTTCTCAATTATTTCTGATCTGAGCGACAGCAACTTATCATTCATTTGATCACAAGATAACACTCCCAAATTAAGATTGAAATTTCTATCTACAATTAGATCATCTACACTAGGCAACTCGAAAATGGGCTGTGCGATAGGGCTAAATATTTTTGAGAAATCTTCGTAACGATTTTGTAATCCATCATTATTGTTTGCTGTAGATTCCGAACCTATACTTACCTTGTCAAAAGACAAACTAGAGAAATCAGATGCTATGGTTGCCTTCACAAAAAAGTCTTTGCGACCTTTAAAATGTATTTGCATAGATTGTCCATCAACAGAGTAATACCCTCTCACTGCTTGACTATATGTAGCATACTTCTCTTCCTCAGCACAAGCTGCTGACTCAAGAAACAATAGATTGAGTTCACCAGAACTGAAATTGTCAAACCTTGCACCATCTTCACTAATATAAATTAACCTTCGATCGTCGAGAATAAATAAATAATTATTAAGCAAATTATTAGCCGTACGCAAGTATTTCGTGCCTTCCATATTTAGCTTTTCGTAATCACTTAATAACATGGTTTGATATGCAGTGAAATATTCATTATAAACACTATCGATAAGTATATCAGACTTAATCGTTTTCCATGTGTAATAGCTTATTGGACCTTCAGTAATCTTCTTCAACCCATTAGGTACGACTGGTATATCCGTAGAAAAATAATCTGTATTCTTATCGTAAATCCATTCTTCAAAATATCCTTTTGGATAATCAGGATACCCTACTTTACTGCCGCCACATGACAAGCACAGAAACGACAAAACTGCAATTATATAGATATATGTACTAATCTTCATTTACATTAAAATTTTGATTCCAATAAATTTCAAAGTCTACATATCGCTTCTCTATTCTACTATGAAATGGACTACTAGTAACATACTTATGAATCATATCTTGTATTCCTATATTCCATAAATTAATAGCACCTCCTACATGGCTAGTTAGATTAAGATACTTCAAAGAAACCCTTCCTGTATTATATCCAAACTGCTCAAGATCTGAATACAATACATTATTGACATGAAGCAAACCTGCTGTTTCGTAAGAGAATTTATTGTATCCTGTAAATTGATCAAATGACAATTCTGCTTGGTGCACCTCATTGTTTGTTTTAATAAAATACCCCATTGACAATCCTGCAGTCCAATAACGATCTTTTCCATCGCCAAAATAATTAGATAAGGGATCTCCTCCATCGTTGAAGTACGTAAGATAAAAATCATGTACGGAGAGCATCACATTTGATACTTGTTGAGAAAGTACTGCGTGTTTTACATCAGCATTCTCTAAATTACCTAAAGCAAATTGGTAAGATCTTGTGCTCCCTACTCCAACATTATTTCTATAACTACTATTCGGTGTATTATGATATGTAGAAGTAAATGTGGGTACGTAGTTCAAATCACCATTTTCTATCTCATCAAATGAGAGCAAATTACCAAAAGTAAATGATGTATTGAGGTAGGCTAACGCACTGTACTTTTTCTTTAAATTACTTCCTAAATGATTTCGAAACAAAGAAACTTTAATATCTAAAAATGGTGTGTACGCAAAGTCTTTTTTAATCTCGAAGTGCGACCTTAAGTAAGCATTGTATGTAACTAATATTCTTGATTTCTTAGGAAATCCATATGAAATAGAAATGCCATGTACTACTTCTATATCCTGTGCCTTGGAAGAACTCAGAAAAGAGAATAGGAATATCATACTTAGCAATACCGTTCTGATTCGACTAATCACTTCATTACATATCAATATATCGATCGCCAGTCTACTGCTCTTCATCTGTAGATATTTCAAGTTCCTCTGCTGACTCTATTTCATCATGAATTAGTTCTGATCCTGTCGCTTTCTTTTCATCCGCCTCTACATCGAATACTCTGACGATATGCCCAGAACGTTCACGATGATTTTTGGCCAACTCCATAGCCTCTTCTTTAGTCTTCTTTTGACCTAAAGATCTATTTTTGGTTACACACACTGCTTGATACATAGCTGATAGCTTTTACATAGGTAATAAGTAAATATAACATCTTGCCCAACAACAACAAAACCAAGCGATCAAAACAGGTATTTTAACGCATTCTCGAATAATGATTCGCTGCATACACTTAGGCTTCTGTTCATTCAGATAGAATGGGATGCCATTTGTCGCATCACTTACCTTTAATACTTAGATAAGAGATACCTAAGTGACTTTATTTCATAAATATCGTCAAAAAAGCACAATCTACTTATTATGAAAATGTCTAGAATCATAGTTCTGTTTGCATTACTACTTATATCTCTACCTTCTACAACATATGCTCAATGCCTTGTTGAAGTCAACCAAAATGGTTTTGAATACAGTGCTGAGATTGATCTCGCTATTACAGATGTAATATACACTCAGGCTGGATCTACTTGTAATGTACAAGTTGAAATCACATATGACATACAATTAGATGTTGCAAATCAGCCTGGCTGGTGGAATGAATCTCTATATAACCTACAAGGAAATCTAGAGTGCGAAGGTGCAAGTGGAATGTCATTTTTTGACCTCCCTAATTCAGGAGGAACAGGAAAAGTATTATCGGCTACTTTCTCATTCAACAATGAAAACTGTGCTGATGTAATCTTAGATTGTCCTGTAACCATTCAGATACAAGGTCCAGAACTCAATGAATCTATAAAATGTGAAACCCAAATAGCCGCGGCCTTACCAGTAACCTTACACACATTTGAATCCAAGCAGAATGAGGCCAAAAATATAGAGGTACTATGGTCTACTGAAACTGAAATCAACTTCAGTCATTTTCTACTTGAAGAGTCAAAAGATCTTATAAGCTGGAATACACTTGCAAATATTAAAGGAATAAATGCGACCAATGGTGCTGACTACAACTATACAATCCCAACGGCAAACTATGCTAGATACTTGAGATTAAAGATGATCGATATCGACAATCAGATGGAACACTCAAAAACTATTACAATAGCGGCCACACACACAACAGAAATAAGTATCTATCCTAATCCAGCTGCAGATAGATTACATATTGTTGGAAGCGATATAGATAAAGTTAGTATCTATAATAGCATGGGTCAATCTTTAGACTTACTAGTAGAATTGGATCAATCGGTTAATGTCTCATCTCTTACTCCAGGCTATTATCTATTTCACAGTATTAATCATAACGGAGCTACTCAATCCATTCCATTTATCAAACAATAATTAGAAAATTAATAGTCAGGTTAACCGCTAGCACTTATTATCTAAGTTTGACGCACGTAACTACTGCACATTTAACTTATCCGTTGATACATTTGAATCTTATCGATGTATTCTTCCTTTTCTTTAAAAAAACCATTAATTCTTCCACTCTCAATAAAGCCAGTTTTCTTATAAAGACTACAGCCAAGATCGTTAGAGGCGTACACATCTAACCATACAAGTTGGATTTCAGAATTATGCTGTGACCAGTTCAATGCAGATTCTATTAATAGTCTACCCACACCTTGATTTCTCCATTGCTCTTTTATTCCCATTCCGAGCATTGCAGTATGGTTCATCTTTGATCTAATACTACCCGTCAAATCAATATTTCCTATCAATTCATCACCTAATTCTGCAACCAATAAGATACTATTTTTACTTTTTAAATATTGAGAAATTAAAGATATTTCACTTTTCATATCAGCAGCATACTCTTCTACTGTCATGGGTATCGTGGTAGTAGTACTGATATAACTAGTCTTTAGGTTTATTAAATTTTGAGCATCTTCTATCTGCGCCGCTCTTATTATAATAGGCTTTCCTGATTTAACAATATGTCTTTGAGGTTGAAATTTCATTATTCTCTTAATTTCTAGATATCATAAGCCATTGAACAGATACTTCAATGATAAAAACTACTACTTCCAAAATCGCCGGAACATTTCACTCCAGAAATACGCAATACAGATTCCTAACAATCCACCACTAATCACATCTAATGGATAATGTACTCCCACATATACCTGTGCAAAAGCCACTGCAAAGGCCCAAGTTCCCAACCCTATCCGTAACCATCGTCTACTTATCGGCAATAAGAAGATAAGATACCAAGATATAGCAAAATGATTGGCCGCATGATTACTAGTAAAACTATATCCACTTCCACAATGCACTCTTTTAATGACTTCATCCGCATCTAACGCCTTACACGGTCGTAGTCTTTCTACGTTCTTTTTGATAACTGTATTGCTAATAAAATCCGCAGAACCTGCAGCTAAGGCCAAAAAGACAATAATAAAATATCCTTTCTTCCCAAAGTTAAATAAGCTGAAGCCAATAATAAACAAATAGACTGGCACCCAGAATACAGGCTCTCTTAACCAAGGTATAATAGCATCAAATACTTCGTTGGTCATACCTGTATTGATGTATTGGAAAATCCACTTGTCTATATCTAGTAATCCTATCAATTGAAAATATGTTAGTAAGTGACGTATTTAAATGGTGTTCGTCCAAAGTTAAATTTTTAGTTTTGTTCAAATCATAAAAAAGGAAATAGATTGGCACTAATTAAATCAATATCAGGAATCAGAGGAACAATAGGAGCTCAACCTGGTGATAACCTTACTCCTATCGATATCGTAGAATGTACAGCAGGATTTGCACAATGGATCATCAAAAGCGGTGCACCGCATAAGGTGGTTGTCGGTAGAGACGGCCGTATCAGTGGAGAGATGGTAAGTCAACTAGCTGTACAGACCCTTATTAGTATGGGAATGGAAGTTATAGATCTAGGTCTATCTACTACTCCTACAGTTGAGATGGCTGTACCTTTAGAAGGCGCAGGTGCAGGAATCATCTTTACTGCAAGCCACAATCCCAAAGAGTGGAATGCACTGAAATTCCTTACTCATACAGGAGAATTTATCTCTGCGGCTGTAGGTCAAGAGATCATCGATACGATAGAAAGTGGCAAACTACACTTTGTTGATGTAGATAGTCTAGGTAGCTATCGCAAGATGGAGGGTTACATAGAAAAACATATTGATATCTTATTGGAGCTACCTTATGTAAATGTAGACCTCGTTAAAAGCAAAAAATTTCACGTAGTAGTGGATTGTATTAATAGTACTGGTGCTATATCCATACCGCCACTATTGGACAAACTAGGCGTAAGCTATACATTGATCAATGCTGAAGTCAATGGTCAATTTGCCCATAACCCTGAGCCACTACCAGCGCACCTAAGAGAGCTATCTGAGACCATACAAAAAGAAAATGCACATTTAGGGATTTCAGTTGATCCAGATGTAGATAGATTGGCTTTTGTCAATGAAGATGGAAGCATGTTTGGCGAAGAATATACACTTGTAGCTGTTGCCGATTACATTCTATCTATCAAGAATGGTAACACTGTATCTAATTTATCTTCTACAAGAGCACTTGCAGATGTAACTCATAAACATGGAGCGAGCTATGCCGCTTCTGCAGTAGGCGAAGTCAATGTAGTAAACAAGATGAAAGCGACTAATGCTGTAATCGGAGGAGAGGGCAATGGAGGAATCATACTTCCAGAACTACATTATGGTAGAGATGCACTAGTAGGTATAGCGATTATGCTTACGCACTTAGCCAATGATGGTAGAACCATGTCTGAACTCAAAGCGAGCTATCCACCCTATGAAATCGTAAAAGATAGACTGCAACTTACTAAAGAAATGGATGTAGATGCTATACTCAAAGCGGTAGAAGTTAAGTTTAAAGATGAGAAAGTCAATACTATCGATGGAGTCAAAATAGACTTTGAACATGGATGGGTTCATTTACGAAAATCTAATACTGAGCCAATTATCAGAATCTATAGTGAAGCTAAAGACAATGCCACCGCGACAGCATTAGGATTAAGCGTAAAAAATACCGTTCTAGAGTTGTTATAATTACGTGATTTCGATTTACATTTAGAGGAAATTAGGAGCTTTAAATGATATAATATCAGCAGATAATGACAGAGCAATACTTTGATAGATTCAGAAAGAACATTATAGGTATAGATCAGACCTTTACAGGACCATATGGCGAGAAAAAAATCGTTTATGCCGATTGGACTGCAAGTGGCCGAATGTACGGACCTATTGAAAGTAGAATCTCTAATGACATCGCCCCATTTGTAGGAAATACACATACTGAAACCACTGTAACAGGGTCAAGTATGACTAAAGCATATCATCAAGCTAAGATGATCATCAAGAATCATGTAAATGCTACAGACGAAGACGTGCTGATATCCTCATGCTCTGGTATGACAGGAGTTGTCAATAAGCTGCAACGTATCTTAGGACTCAAAATACATGAGAAGCTACGTCAGAAATTAGACATCAGTCCGTCTGAACGTCCAATTGTTTTTGTGACTCATATGGAGCATCACTCTAATCAAACGTCTTGGTTAGAAACGATATGCGATGTAGCTGTGATACAAGCTTGCAGTGAGGGATGTGTGGACTTAGATCATTTCAAATTACTATTAGATGAATATGCAGATAGAACAACCAAAATAGCTGCGGTTACATCTTGTTCTAACGTAACAGGCATACAGACACCGTATCATCAGATTGCTAAGATTATACATAATGCTGGAGGCTATTGCTTCGTAGATTTTGCATGCTCTGGACCCTATATTGATATTGACATGCATCCTAAAGATCCTGAGGAGAAACTAGATGCGATTTACTTCTCTCCTCATAAGTTTTTAGGTGGACCATCAAGTTCTGGCATTCTCGTATTCTGTCAATCTTTATATCATAACAGGATACCCGACAACCCAGGCGGAGGCACAGTAGACTGGACAAACCCTTGGGGTGGACATAAATACTATGACTCGATAGAAGCCAGAGAGGATGGTGGTACTCCTTCATTTATACAAACGATGAGAGTGGCGTTATGCATTCAACTCAAAAACGAAATGGGCGTTGAAAATATACTGCACAGAGAACATCAAATGATGGAGCCTGTCTGGGAGAGACTCTCAAAAGTAGAAAATCTTCAAATACTCGCTGATAACATTAGAGATAGATTAGCGGTATTTAGCTTCTACATCCAAGATTGTCACTTCAACTTAGCTGTAAAATTGCTCAACGATAGATTTGGAATACAAGTAAGAGGAGGTTGCTCATGCGCGGGTACCTATGGACATTATTTACTACAAGTGACTAATGAAAAATCCAAAAGCATCACCGACCTTATTGATCTTGGAGACAATTCATTTAAACCAGGTTGGATCAGAATGTCACTTCACCCTACTATGAAGGATGCCGAAGTAGAATATATAATCAGCGCTATAGAGCAACTTTGTCTTAATCATAAGACTTGGGCTCTCGATTATGAATACAACAAAAATAAGAACGAGTACTATCATAAAAGTAGAATAAACGTTGAAGACAGCATAATTCAAGATTGGTTTACATTAAGTGAAATGGTTACCGCCTAAGCACAATTACATACAATTCAATACATTACACATATACATATAATACCATATATTTGTTTTAACGATTCTTTCGCGTTATTTTGTGATCCGACTTCTCTAATAAAAAGTTACGAGAGTTGTTTCTAATCTAATAAAACATATAAAATGGTTATCCGCAATAACTTAATTATCCTATTGATAGGCCTCTGTCTATCCTCAACTTGGGCGCAATCCAATACAATTACGCTAGTTGATCCCAACGAAAAACTCAACGATATAGGTATCGCATCAGAAAATGCATACCTCTTTGACATTCCACTCACAAAGACCATATCCGCACTTAAAAATGCTCCGGAGTACAAAACTCAACGAGAGATCAAAGGTGTCGAAATAGGTTTGGTGTTTCCAGATGGAACACCATTAAACGTACAGTTACACGAAGCACCTATTAGTCATATCGATCATTATAACAAGTATCCTGAAAACCAAACTTTTAAAATAACAGGTGCAGACAATCCATTCATTTCAGGCAGATTAGCTATCTCTCCGAGAGGAGTTAGAGGCTTGATCTACACTGAGAGCCAAACGCTATTTATCGAGTCTGTAGAAGGCAATCAACATGTTTCTTATATCTACGAAAAAGAGAATGAATTTGTCTGTGAAGCAGATATGCGCGAACATATTGCTAGTACGCAAGCAAGTTCACGCTCAAGCTCAAGTATAGGTGATGAGATACTTGATTATCGAATAGCTATCGCAAGTAGTGGAGAATGGTCAAATGAAAGAAATAACAATCTCACAACGATCAATGATGATATCAATACATACTTAGTTGCGCTTAATGCAATTTATGAAAAAGAACTTGCTACCACATTTACATTGATTGCAAGTAATGACAATCTGATTTTTTTCAATGCCGTCACTGATGGTCTGAGCGAAAATAACAGAACAGGATCTGCACACTCTGTTATTAGTGGTGCAATCCCATCGGCCAACTATGACATAGGGCATGTATTTTATGAAATAGACTTCAGTGGCGGTGGAGCCACAGGATCTGGAGTTGCCGGTTTAGGCGTCGTTTGTAAAAACAGTAGAAAGGCGGAAGGCTGGACTGGTCTTGGAGGAAACTACAATGTAGGTTTTTTCATGAGTATATTCGCACATGAAGTGGGTCATCAATTTAACGCTGCTCATTCATTCTATGGAACATCTGCCAATTGCCAAGGTGGTAATAGATCTGCTGGTTCTGGATACGAGCCAGGATCTGGAAACTCACTCATGAGTTACGAAGGATCATGCTTTCAAAATGGAGCATGTACGCAGACCCATAATATTGTACCACAATCTAATACTTCATACTTCCATGCTAACAGTCTGGAACAGATGACAGATTATATAGATATATGGGGATGTGCAAGTGTCAGTACTTCTTCAAATAACCCTCCTGTAGTAACTGTACCCGCCAACAAATACATTCCTAAGAGTACTCCATTCGAAATGAATGGATCTGCTACCGATGCCGATGGCGATGGACTTGTCTACAACTGGGAAGAAAATGACACAGATTTTCTTTTATTGAATTGTCCTGATGGTTACCCTAATGATGCCGCGACGAGTACTACAGCTCCTTTATTTAGAAGTTTAGATCCGACATCGACAGGCAACTATAGATCGTTTCCACAACAATCAGATATTACTAATAATGTACAAACACTAGGTGAAATTTTACCCACAATAGGTAGAAATATCAAATTACGATTAGTGGCTCGAGATTTCAACACCAATATTGGCGGTGTCGGTTGTGCAGATGTTACACTTACTGTAGATGGAAATTCTGGACCTTTTTTCGTAACCGTAGCTAACGATCCTAATCCTGCCTATCAAGCAGGGGAATCTGTCAATATTACCTGGGATGTAAATAATACCGCATCATCTCCTATTAATTGTTCCAATGTACAGATTACATTCTCACTAGATGGTGGCAACACCTACCCTATTACTCTGGCATCTTCAACAGCTAATGATGGAAGTCATACTGTAAATATGCCTTCTACTGGCACGGATCAAGGAAGAATAAAAGTCAAAGCAATAGATAATTACTTTTTCGATATCAACAATGAAGATATAACTATCATATCTGATTGCACTGTAGATGGTGGAATTATCATAAACACCGAAAGTGTATCTGCCGATGCTGGCGATCCTATCTTGGATCTAATGCTTCAGTCTGGTGTTGAGATCACTAGTGTAAGTGATGTTTTAGAAAGCAGTGATCTTTCTGCTAACCTCAACTGTGAGGATGAGAACACCAATGGATGTACCTTCTTTGGAAATACTCCGAAGTACAAAGTCATAACTTTTACAGTAGATCAAACCGGAAATTATACATTCTCAAAATCAAGTCCTGCTTATTACAGTTTTCTCAATCTCTATCAAACGACCTTTGACAATACTGATGTATGTAGTAATTGGCTAGCAAGTAGTGGCTCATACGACGCTTCTTCTGGTGGTATATCGATAGGATTTAGTTTAACTCATAATCTTATAGCCGGAAATACCTATGTATTAAGGTTTTGTGGGTTTTCTGGAACTAACACTGGAGCATATACAATCTCATTTAGTAACGATGTAGGTGGTAAAATATATAATACTAGTGGTACTGCTCCTGCCGGTTATACAAGTAGCTATGTAGTAGTAAACCAAAACAGCATTATAAAAGGTATAGATACAAGCCCTGATATGACAAATGAGAGTGTCTACTTAGGAGGAAATTACACCATCTATGGATTGTCGTATATTAGTAGTAACGACCTATCTGGCTATGTTAATGGAGCATATAGTCTTTTACAATCTGATATAGCTAATGGAACAGTCTGCGGTGATTTTTCGAATAACACAAAAAGTGTCACAATCAATGGATGTACGCCAGGAATCAAAACAGTCACGAATACTAATGGCAGTGGCCCAGGATCACTACGTACGTTAATGACAGAAGCTTGTCCAGGAGATATGATCGTATTTAGTAGTAATCTTCCTGACAATAGTACGATCACACTCGCCACAGAGATTGTTCTAGATCGTATGATGACTGTAGACGCTAGCGATATAAACAACCTTACTCTATCTGGAGGTTTTACTAGTAGGATATTTCAGATTCCAAATGGACTAAGCTTAACATTGAAAGACTTGAATTTAAAAAATGGATTTACTTCAACTAATGGAGGTGCTTTCTATAATTTAGGTGAGGTCAAACTGAGTAATGTAACTTTTGAAAACAACTTTAGTGGAGGAGACATTACACCTTATACTGGAAATGGAGAAGTGATCATAGAAAGTGGACAAGTCCTAATAAAAGATTAGTATAAACTTCACAAGATATACAATCCACTGAGCGCATATGTTCAGTGGATTTTTTTTGTACTTATCATAAGGAGCTATATTCATACTGCTCTATACACCCTACCTCAGTTACACTTTATATTAATATACTCCAAAGCAGAAGATATCTCGCACTGTACTAAATTATTATATCTCTACCATTCTATTGAGATGCTTTAATATCTCAAGAACTAAGACCTAACTAAAAAAAGCCACATCCCATTGAAGGGATGTGGCTATATTATATTGAGTCCACAATAGTGTAACTCTATATCTCTAAGATTCTTATTTGATTAAGAACTCAGTATCAGAAATTGGTGTATTTACCATAACTTCTTTTACTTTCATATTAAGTGGGAATGGTGCTGCTCCGATGATATCAATCTTATGTGCAACCATTACTCCATTTACAGGCTTATAATCAGATAGTTCTGTAGTTACCACTTGTACTTGCTCACCTTCACCTTGAGTATTTACTACTTTTAGTAGGTATCCAGTACTCATACTAAAGAACTCTGTAGTCTTACTACCATCCTTATCCATTACTGATAACTTATATGCTTTTTCACCGTTTACATCTTCAACACCTTTAAGCTCCAATGTTTTCTCAGCTGCATAGTTAAGATGACCGAACATTTGAGCTTGTTCTTTCATACTTTCTAGTTGAGGACCTTCAGTTACCTTTTGGCTTCCTCCCATTCCTCCTACAGCACCCATAGTACCATCGTAGATAGTTTCTTGCATTACGTTACCGCCCATGCTCATAACCATTTTCATCTTGTTGTTACCTTTCTGCATCATAACAGTCTCAGCATCTTGGCCCATTACATTCATACCCATTACAGTCTTCATAGATGTAACTCCCATGAGCTTAGCTTTACCACCTAAAGCTTCGATATAGTTAGATACAATCTCTTCTGCAGTGATGTCTCCAGTCATTACACTATCATCGATTACTAGCTTATTTCCGTAAGCATCGTAGAAGTCTAATTGACCGTCAGCATCAAATTGCTTAAGCTTATCAGCTACATCATCTTTAGATCCTACTACAATTATATTAGCGTTATCTGGTCTGATATATTTCTTAGCCATTGCCGTAAAGTCCGCCTGAGATACTTTCTCTAGCTTACTTAGGTAAGTGTTATAGTAATCTTTTGGAAGATTATACTTGTAAGTATTACGAGCAAATCTAGCAATAGTTTGTGGAGACTCTAATGATCTTGCGAATCCACCTGCTAAAGAATTTTTAGCTAATTGTAGATCATCCGCAGTAACACCATCAGTTACCATAAGACGCATTTCTTTAAGAATCTCAGTTACTGAGCTATCAGTTACTTCATTACGTACACTTGCAGAAGCACTAAAATTACCAATCAGTTGATCTGAAGACAATTGTGATCTTGCACCATATGTGTAAGCTTTGTCTTCTCTAAGGTTTTGCATTAATCTTCCTGAGAAGATACCTCCACCTAATATGCTATTCATAACACTAGCAGGGATTGCATCAGCATTACCTGGCTTGTATTCTATAGGGTAAGTCACTCTGATTACAGACTGTACCGCTCCGTCCTTATTAGCGAAGTGTACGTTAGTTGCACTTGGAGATGCAGGTGTATCATACTTTGTCGTTGGCACAACTCCTTTCTTCCAGTTACCGAAGTATTTTTTAGCGTTAGCTTTTACTTCTTCAAGATTAG
>CALKJD010000091.1 GCA_937995755.1 uncultured Saprospiraceae bacterium
ATACGGTATAAAGACCGCAGGATATTGGGATTTACTTTTAGAGAATGTTGTAATTGAGGATTCAGCAGGTAATGGATTTTTTATCAACACGGATGCTCCAGGTAAAACTTTAACGCTTAAGAATATTACTATAAGAAATGCAGCTGGGAATGGAATGTCTCTATCTGGAGAAACTAATTTTGTTGGAGAAAATATACTAATAGAAGGAGGTGTAATGGGAATGCAAATTAAAAGAACTAAAGTCAAAATTAATAATTTGATTATTGATGCTAAAAATGAGAGTGTAGGTTGCTTAAGGATGGGTAACTACGGAATGGAATTAACTAATTTTACGATTAAAAATTTTGGCATAAGCGATAAATATCCGGTTTGGATCGCTGGATCTGAAGTTAATTTGAGTAATGGGGTGTTTGAGAATAATGAATCAGCTACTGACATTATTGTTAACCCATCAGCAAATCAAGTTTTGATTAAGAATGTTGCGTTTTTAGATACAAGTACGAAGCCTAATGGGGCATCTATTATTAATGTACAGACTAAAGGAAAAACGATAATTGAAAATTGCTCATTTGCTAAGTCGTCAAGGAAAATGGTTAGTGATAGGGCGAGTACAACAGTAATGAAAAACAATATTAGAAGGAAATAATCTATAAGTACTATACTGATATTTTTAAGTAATAATACAAATTCAAAACACTTTGAAGCAAATTATACAATCCTTTAAAACAGGAGAAACAATACTAGAAGAAGTGCCAGCACCAAAAGTAAGTGCTGGACAAGTATTAATAAGAACAACGAGATCTTTAGTTTCGTTGGGGACAGAGAGAATGCTCGTGGAGTTTGGTAAAGCAAGTCTTATTCAGAAAGCAAGACAACAACCAGACAAGGTTAAAATGGTGTTGGATAAGATCAAAGCGGATGGTTTGATGCCAACTATCGAGACCGTATTTAACAAGTTGGAAGCACCGCTTCCTTTAGGATATTGTAACGTGGGTAAGGTGATTGCCATAGGTCAGGGTGTTACAGATTTCAGTGTAGGAGATCGAGTAGCTAGTAATGGTCAGCATGCAGAATTTGTATGTATACCACAAAATCTAGTAGCTCATATACCTGATAGCGTATCCGACGATGAAGCTGTATTTACAGTCATTGGTTCTATAGGTTTACAGGGTATACGATTGCTGAACCCTACCATGGGAGAAACAGTAGTCGTAACTGGTTTAGGCCTGATTGGCTTGATGACTGCTCAATTATTAATGGCGAATGGATGTAAGGTCATTGGATTAGATGTGGACGATAGTAAGTTGAAGTTGGCTCAATCTATGGGTGTAATCGTTCATAATCCTATCCATGGGGATCCAGTAAAATTTGTGGAATCTCAATCAAATGGTGTAGGAGCGGATGGTGTTATTATTACAGCTTCAGCTAAATCAGACGAAATAATATCTCAAGCGGCACGTATGTCTCGTAAGCGTGGACGAATTGTCTTAGTAGGTGTAATAGGCCTGAATCTAAGTCGTGCAGAGTTTTATGAAAAGGAATTAAGTTTCCAAGTGTCTTGCTCATATGGTCCTGGTAGATATGATGATAACTATGAAAATAAAGGGCAGGACTATCCATTGCCTTTTGTAAGATGGACAGAGAAAAGAAATTTTGAAACGGTACTGCAAACTATTGCTGCTAAACAAATAAATGTAAAAGACTTAATTACGGAAGAGATTCCGCTTAACAACTATAAAGATATTTATGGTTCTATAGGGTCTTCAAAAAGTATTGCAAGTATTTTAGTCTATGACCAAAATACGCCACTCACTCATTCTGTGAAAGTATCAGATACTCCATTTAAAGCGGGTAAAGGTAAAATGGCTATTATAGGAGCAGGGAATTTCGCTAAGATGACCATGCTGCCAGCAATGAAAAATGCTGACATAAAATATATTGTTAGTAAAGGTGGTTTAACTTCAAAGTCATTGGCATCAAAGCATAATATTGAATTTAGTTCTACAGACTATAATGAAGTATTGAAAGATGCTGAAGTAGATTTAGTTGTAATTACTACTAGACACAATCTGCATGCCCCAATGGTGAAGCAAGCCATCGCATCAGGTAAAAATGTTTTCGTAGAAAAGCCATTAGCCATAACTCAACTTGATTTAAATGAAATCATTGAGGCCCAGCAGAAAAGTAATGTAAATATTACAGTTGGTTTTAATAGAAGATTTTCTCCGCATATCCAACAGATAAAATCAAAGTTGCCTGAGAGTGCTCAGAAAAATATGATAGCAACTATGAATGCAGGTAATATACCTTCCGATGTTTGGATCCATGATATGCAAGTAGGTGGTGGTCGTATTATCGGCGAAGCTTGTCATTATATTGATTTGTTAGTATATCTAAGTGGCAGCAAAGTGAAATCTATTTGTATGAATTCAATGGGAGCAAATCCAGCAGAGAATACAGATAACGTTTCTATCCTCCTCAAATTTGAAAATGGTGACAATGGTGTTGTAAATTATTTTGCAAATGGAAATAAGGCTTACTCTAAAGAGAGGTTGGAAGTGTATTTTGATGAGAAAACATTTATTATGGATAATTTCCGTGAAACTAAAGGCTTTGGTGTTAAGGGGTTTAGTAAACTGAAAACTAAACTAGATAAGGGGCATAAAGCGCAGTTTGATTTATTGTCGAAAAGAATCAAAGAAGGAGGCGCTCCACTTATTCCTATAGATGAAATAATAAACGTGAGTAAAGCGAGTATTTCTGCTATTGAAAGTATGAAGCAAGGAGCTTGGGTAGAAGTATAATGATCATGCTTAATTTCAATTATTATAATGAGTCACCGTTGAGCTACTAGATCTTGAATCTTTCATCTATATATAAAGTTTTACAGAACCAAGGTCTACGCTACGTTACCTTTCGATCTGTGTATGAGCTTAAGCGAAAGTTTGGATTGTTGAAGAAAAGTTATCCTTCGGCTCCTGAGCAAAGTGAATATCTTTCTTTAAAAGAATGGAAAAAAATGAATGTTCCATTCTTTTTTCAAAATAGGGGTGAAGTAAGAGTGAAAAAGAACCCAACAGACGCACTCAAGAAGAACTATGATATGATCAGGTCTGGTCATGTCAAATACTTTAATAAGGATTGGAAGAAGGTTGAGGATTGGACGAGTAACCCAGATACAGGTTTTCAGTATGATATCAACCAGCATTGGACAGAGGTTGAAGATCTTTCAAAAGAAGCAGGAGATATAAAATTTGTATGGGAGCGATCCAGGTTTTCGTGGTTGTATACTATCATTAGATATGATCATCACTATGGTGAGGATACGGCTAGTTATGTATTCGATCAGATAGAGAGTTGGATGGATGCTAATCCTATTAATATGGGACCTAATTACAAGTGTAGTCAAGAGACTTCACTAAGATGTCTTAATTGGATATTTGCATTGTATTTTTATAAAGATTCTGATCAGTTAACTGAAGCTAGATGGCAAAGGTTAGTCCATTTTGTATATTGGCAGATTAAACATGTGTATGAAAATATTGATTTTTCTAAAATATGTGTTAGGAATAATCATGCCATTACCGAATGTATGATGATTTATTTAGGTGGCGTATTATTTCCAACATTTAGTGAGTCGAATAAATGGAAACGTCAAGGTCTAAAATGGTTGGAACAAGAAATAGCGTATCAAGTCTATAAAGATGGAACGTATATACAACATTCGCATAATTATCAACGTGTTTTAGTGCAGCTATTAACTTGGACTATTGTTTTGTCTGAAAGAAATAATATTAAGCTGTCTAAAGATACATATCAAAGAGCTTCAGCTGTAGTATCGTATATGAATCGATGTTGCGTAGGTTTAGAAGGGCAGTTACCTAATTATGGTAGTAACGATGGAGCCCTATTTTTCCCTTTAACAGATCAGGATTATACAGACTATAGACCACAGATTAATGCCTTAAATAGCAGCATCACCTTAGACTTGTTAGATTCAGAACAAGCTATAGCTGAGGAGTCTTTATGGATGATAGGAAATCTTGTAAAAAAGAGCAAAGCATATATTGTCACCGCTAATGAAGAATATGTTGATTTTAGCATAGGTGGAATCCATACTATAGAATCTGAAGATGACTCATTTACTTTTTTTAAATGTCAGGCATATAAAGATAGACCTGCGCATGCAGATAATATGCATTTGGATATTTGGGTGGCAGGAGAAAATTATTTGAGAGATAGTGGCACATATAAGTATAATACTGAAGATGTATTAATTAACTATTTTGCGGGTACGGCTGGTCATAATTCTGTTATGCTTGATGATCAGAATCAAATGACTAAAGGCTCAAGATTTATTTGGTTTGATTGGACAAAAGAAGTGGAATCTAAGGTGTTTAGATCAACGGAGGGTTTAAGTATAAAGGCTGAAGCAAAAATGTTTCCGAAAGTTAATGGCGGCGTTACACATGAAAGAACTGTAACTAAGAATAGGTCAGAGCTCAATTGGAAGATAGAAGATGTCGTAGGTGGTAAGAATGAAGAGAATAAGATTAGACAGCTATGGCATCCTAATCCTGGTTTAGAAAGCCGAATAGCCATAAAAGCTATTGATGATAATGGTGAAGTATTACCAAAGAAAGTAATAGAAGGTTGGTGGTCGCCATATTATGGTCAAAGAGAGAAAGTATCAGTCTGGGTTTACGAAACTCAAGGAAAATCAATAACAACTTCAATTGAAATAAGCGCGTGAGAATATTATTAATACATCAGTACTTTTTAGGACCCAATGATGGTGGTGGTTCTCGATTTAATGAAATGACAAAGCAATGGTCTGAAATGGGACATGAGATAACAGTACTTTCTGGTATGATGCATGCTCAGGCTCATGAAAAAATCCCTGAATTTAAAGGGAAGTTTATTGTTAAAAGAAAACACGATAAGGTAGATGTAATTAGATGTCACGTTTCTGAATCGTATAATAATGGATTTTTGGGAAGACTATGGGGGTATTTTTCATTTGTATTCTCGAGTATTTGGGCTGGTTTGTTTTCCACTAAAGGTAAGTTTGATGTTATACTTGTGACATCGCCCCCATTGTTTGTTGGAATTACGGCCTATATACTTTCTGTAATAAAGAGAACTCCCTTTGTATTCGAAGTTAGAGATTTATGGCCTGAGTCTGCTATAGATACTGGAGTGGTTACTAATAAATGGATAATCAAATTTGCATTTTGGTTTGAAGCTTTTATTTATAAAAAGGCTAAGCTTGTGAATGTACTTACGCCAGCATTTAGGGATGTTCTCGTAAATAAAAAAGGAATTCCAAAGAATAAAGTAATTTTTATACCTAACGCTGCTGATTTTACGTTGTCAAATGAGGTCGTGAATAGTGGTTTTGACCCGAAAAAATTTAGAGAAGATAATGGATGGCAAGACAAGCTTGTAATTACTTACGTAGGTGCTCATGGAGTAGCAAATCATTTAATTCAAATAATAGAAACAGCTGAACTTATAAAGGATAAACTGCCAAATGTTCTATTTGTACTTATTGGTGGCGGTATGCAGAAAGAGATGTTAGTCGATGAGGCTAAGAAAAGAAATTGTGATAATGTTCAATTTTTTGGTGCTGTACCCAAGAGTGAAGTTTTTAAATACATTCTTGCTTCCGATTTTGGAGCATCTGTACTCAAGAAAGTAGATACTTTCAAAACGATATATAGTAATAAGACATTTGATTATATGTCATGCAAAAAACCTATTGTACTGGCAATAGATGGCGTTTCAAGAGAATTAGTGGAGAGTGCGAAATGTGGTATATATATTGAACCTGAAGATATAAATGATTGGGTTAGCAAAATTGAGTATTTGACCTCCTTGAGTTCATCGGAAATTGAAACATTGGGGGTAAATGGGTATGACTACGCTAAGATTAATTTTGATCGTGAGTTATTAGGTAAGGAGTATATTTCTTTAGTAGAAAAAAAGATACGTAAAAGTATTTAAATGTATCATAAGTTAATCTATAATACGGTATGAATAAAATTTCAGTTATTGGATCAGGTGGATTTGCTAAAGAAGTGCTATGTCTTCTGAGTGATTTAAATTTGGAGCATTTAGTTAGAGGTTTCTTCGAACCTGACATTACGTGGAAGGCTAATACTATATTGGGCCTTCCTGTCTTACCATATTCTGATCTTAATTCAACGGATCAACTTATTATGGGTATAGGGGATAGTTTAGTAAGAGAAAAAGTATACAATGAATTAGGTAGTGGATTTATGTATCCAACTTTTATTCATCCATCGGTTGTTAGGTCGAAATGGATTAATGTCGATATAGGAGGAGTAATTACTGCCGGTTCTATTTTAACCGCTGATATTAACATTGGAGCATTTAGTCAATTGAATTTACAAACGACTATCGGCCATGATTGTAATATTGGGAGTTTTTTCACTTCTGCTCCGTCAGTTAACATTAGTGGTCATTGTACTATTGAAGAACATGTTTATTTTGGTACAGGAGCAGCAACAAAACAAGGAGTTTCTATTTGTGGTAATGTAACAGTTGGAATGGGTGCAATGGTTACTAAAGACATAGTGGAGTCTGGTATTTATATAGGTCTACCGGCCAAGAAAAAATAAATTTGATAGTAGTATTTTATTTAAATAGAATATGATTTTAACGAAATTAGAACAATGACATTACAACAGTTTATAGATAGATTTAGAACAGAATTTGAATATCTAGAAGAGGATGAGGAAGTGACGCCTAGTACAGACTTTAAGAAGATTGATGGGTGGGATTCACTTACGGCAATTATGATTTTAGAGATGATCGATGATGAATTTGAAGCGGATATCTCTGGAGATGAATTAAGAGCTTGCAATACTATAGAGGAGTTATATAATCTATCTAAAGAACGTTCTGCTTGAAAAATCTAATCATAGTTGGAGCTGGCGGTTATGGACGTGAGGCGTTTACTTTAGCTAAGAATTCAATTGGATACAATACAGAGTTTGTTGTAAAGGGTTACCTAGATTCAAATCTAAATGCCTTGGATGATTTTGAAGGATATCCACCTGTGCTAAGTACAATTGAGGACTATTCGATAATTACTGATGATGTTTTTATTTGTGCAATTGGTGATGTGCAACTTCGTGTCAAGACAGTTAATGAAATATTAAGTAAGGGTGGAGAATTCACAAACCTTATTCATAACTCTGTTTATCTAGGCGATAATGTTACTCTAGGTACAGGCATTTTTATCGCTTACGATGTAGTGATTAGTAATGATACGATTATCAAGGATTATGTTTTAATCAATAGTCGAGCATTGATAGGGCATGATTGTGATATTCGCAAGTTTACTTCAATTGGTGTTTATGCATTTATAGGCGGAGGAGTAACCATTGGCGAACAATCTGCTATTCATGCTAATGCATCTATAAGAAATAATGTTATGATTGGTTCTAATGCGAATGTTGGTATGGGTAGTGTTGTGATAAAGGATGTTGAATCCGATTCGATTGTTTTTGGTAATCCTGCAAAGAAAATATTTTAGGAAAATGTATTCTACTTTCGATAAAATAAAAATTAAGGCAATAGCTACGAGTACACCTGATCGTATAGAGCGTAACGTAGATTTGCCTTTTGATAAAGATGCACTTAATCGTGTTATTGATATTACAGGAATTGAAGAGCGTAGAGTCGCGGATGGAGATACATGTTCTACCGATTTGATTTGCCATGCGGCGGCAGATTTAATTGCAAAGGAGGGAATAGATCCTATGGATATTGGAGTTATGGTTTTAGTGACTCAATTTGCGGATTATATCGTTCCATCAAGTGCACACATAGTTCAAAAGAGGCTTGGATTGTCTGATAACGCATTAGCAATTCAGGTGAATGAAGGTTGCTCAGGTTATGTCTATGGACTGCAGCTTGCCTATAGCTTATTGACTACAAATAATACCAAATATGCATTGGTGCTGGTAGGAGATACTACGTCTAGAGTATGTTACGCTGGTGATCAGAGTACTAGGCCACTTTTTGGAGATGCGGGTTCAGCCACATTGTTACATAAGAATCAAGCTTACCATAGTTTTGCTACATTCGAATTAGGTGGGGATGGAAGTAAATATACCGATATAATGATGGAAGACGGTGGTTACAGAAACCCTGTCTCTGAAGCTTCGTTCGTGCCTTATACTGATGATAAAGGTATACTCTCTCGTAAGATTGATTTAAAACTGGATGGAATGAACGTCTATATGTTTGGTATCAGGGTAGTGCCTAAATTGATCAAACGATTTAGTTCTGATATTTCGATAGATCTTGACAGTATAGATTACTTTGTTCTTCATCAGGCTAATATGTCTATGAATTCTAAAATAATTAAAAAACTTGGTGTAGATCAAAACAAAGCGTTGTATAGTCTAAAGAAAATGGGCAACACTGCTTGTGCTTCAATACCTATTACAATTACTCAGAATGATAGATCTTTTAAAAGTAAGACGAAAAATGTAATTCTTTGTGGATTTGGAATAGGGATGTCTTGGGGGGTTTGTAATCTAGAACTTGATAAGGAAGTAAATTATTATCATTTGGACTATTCGACGATTTGAAAATAAAATCGACTTTTGTGATAGCATGCATTCTAGAAAGAATGAAATGCATAATTAATAAAGTTGCAAAAACATAAATATTATGATACCACTTTCCATACCTCATCTTGGAGGTAATGAATTAAAATATGTAACAGATTGTATAGAGACAGGATGGGTAAGTTCTGCAGGATCTTATGTTACTCAATTTGAACAAATGGTTGCTGAGTTTTCTGGCAATAAATATGGTGTAGCGGCTAGTAGTGGTACATCAGGATTACACCTCGCAATGCATATGTTAGGCATTGGCGAAGGAGATGTAGTCATCGTTCCTAATATTACTTTTATAGCATCCGCAAATGCGGTAGCGTATACTAATGCCACTCCAGTATTTATAGATGTAGATCCGGATACTTGGCAACTTGATCTTGATCTTCTTGAAGAATGGTTGGACGCAAATAATGGTGTTCATGTCAAAGCAGTGATGCCTGTACATGTATTAGGTAATATGTGTGATATGCCTAAGCTTATGGATATTGCACAGCGTCACGGATTACATATCATAGAAGATAGTACAGAAGCACTCGGCTCCTACTGGAATGGTAAATCGGCTGGATCATTTGGTGAGATGAATGTATTTTCCTTTAATGGAAATAAGATAATTACCACAGGTGGTGGCGGAGTGATTGTTACTAATGATGAGGCGCATGCAAAACGAGCAAAGCACCTTTCTACACAAAGTAAAGTCGATCCAGAAACTTATTTTCATGACGAGATAGGATTTAATTATCGGATGGTGAATGTCTTAGCGGCGATTGGTGTAGCTCAGATGGAGCAATTGCCGAGTTTTATAGAAAAGAAAAAAGAAATAGATGCTTACTATAGAAAACATTTGTCTGGAGTAGGAGATATTAAGTTTCAAAAAGTAGTTGATGAAGTAGATCCTAATTGTTGGTTGTTTACATTCTATAGTAAAAAGCAGGCTGAAATATTATCGGCGCTCAAGGCGCATAAGATTATAGCAAGACCGTTTTGGTTTCCTATGAATCAGTTGCCTATGTTTACTGATAATGAATATTATACTAAGAATGATTATGCAAGAGATATTCATGCGAACTGTCTAAGTATACCGAGTAGTGTAAACCTCACTGAATCTGATTTAGCAGAAGTAGTAAAGGTTATCAAGCAATGCTTCTAAATAGAATGGCTAGGGCTGTTTTGTGAATCAACACATTAGAGAGGATAATTCTATTCTAATAATATTAATTTTTCAAATACGCATAATCAAGAAATGTTAAATTTTAATATAGATACTTTTATAAAAAAGCATATTACTAAAAGGCCTGAGTCCTATTTTCTCAATGATATCAATGCAAATAAAGAGAAAATATCTTCGGAGATAAAGGGTAAAAATATTCTTGTAATTGGAGGTGCTGGTACCATAGGGTCTTCTTTTGTGAAAGCGATATTACCTTTTGAACCTGCCAGTTTGATAGTTGTAGATTATAGTGAAAATGGACTGACGGAATTAACTAGAGATCTAAGAAGTCAAGATCTATTTATGCCAGCGGAGTATATCACGTATCCATTTGATTTTGGTGGTGATGTATTTGCTAAGATGTTTAATAAAAGACATTTTGATGTTGTGGCCTGTTTTGCAGCACATAAACATGTACGTAGCGAAAAAGACCATCTCGCTATAGAAGCAATGGTGAATAATAATGTATTTAATACTAAGAAACTTATAGATCTAGCGTTAAAATCTAATCCGAAGCATTTCTTTTCCGTATCAACAGATAAAGCGGCCAACCCAGTGAATGTAATGGGAGGAAGTAAAAAATTGATGGAAAAGGTATTGATGGCTTATACTGATGAACTAAAAATATGTACAGCAAGATTTGCGAATGTGGCTTTTAGTAACGGAAGTCTATTGGCAGGATTTATAGAGCGTATGATGAAGCGACAACCACTGTCATCTCCTAATGATGTTAAAAGATATTTCGTTTCTCCAGAAGAAAGTGGTCAGTTATGTATGCTGGCCTGTTTGTTAGGAGAATCTTCAGATATATTCTTTCCTAAGTTAGATGAATCTCAGATGATGACATTTTCTACCATAGCAGAGAAGTTTTTACAAGAACTTGGATTGGAAGCAGAGAAGTGTGCCTCGGAGCAAGAAGCTAAAGCTAAAGCCCAAGTTTGGAAATCTTCGGATTCAACTTATCCTGTTTATTTTTTCAAGACAGACACGAGTGGCGAAAAATCTTTTGAGGAATTCTATACTAAATCAGATGAAGTAGATATGAGTACTTTTAGTGCATTGGGTGTTGTAAAGAATTCTATCATACCATCTAAATCAGATATAGATGAAACATTGAAAGATTTCAAGAAATTATTTGATGATGAAGATGTCGATAAAGCTAAAGTAGTTTCTTTGATTTCAAAATATCTTCCAGATTTTAGTCATATAGAGACAGGGAAGAGTTTGGATCAAAAAATGTAATTAACTAAAATAAAATAAATAGAATTGTATAAATTTTTCAAACGTACTTCCGATATAGTTTCTTCTGGTATCGCTCTTTTAATTCTGTCTCCTTTTCTCATTCCGATTGCTATTGTACTCAAACTTACAGGTGAGGGGTATATTTTTTATTTTCAGGAAAGAGTTGGACATAAGAATAAATTATTCGACATCTATAAATTCGCAACTATGCTTAAGGATAGTGCAAATATGAAAGGAGGATTAATCACGACTAAAGGTGATCCGAGAATGACACCTATGGGTGGATTCCTTAGAAAGAGTAAGATTAATGAATTGCCTCAATTGCTAAATATTTTCTTTGGCCATATGAGTGTAGTAGGGCCTAGACCTGTAATGCAAAAAAGTTTTGCAGCTTATCCAGATCACGTACAGGAAGTAATATATAATGTAAAGCCAGGTTTGACGGGTATTGGTTCAATCGTGTTTAGAGATGAAGAAGAATTAATAACGGAAGTAAGAGATGCAGGCGGAGATACATGGGATTTCTATAAGAATACCATTTATCCGCATAAAGGTGAACTGGAAAAGTGGTATCAGAAGAACCAATCATTTTGGACCGATTTTAAAATAATATTTGCAACAGCTTGGGTGGTTATAAAGCCAGAAAGTGATATTGTTTATACATGGTTTAAAGGATTACCCAAAAGAGAATTTTAAAAAGTAAGACATACAATGCAGAGAATAGACATTATCGCAGGAGCAAGACCTAATTTTATGAAAATAGGACCAATAGTTCATGCTATTGAGAAATATAATAAAACGGCAGATCAAAAGATTGAATATAGATTGATCCACACAGGTCAGCATTATGATAAAAAAATGAGTGAAGATTTTTTTACTCAGTTAAATATTCCAGAGCCACAACTTAACTTAGGTGTAGGGTCTGGTACAGCGGCTACGCAGACTGCAAATATCATGTTGAGATATGAAGAAGCGGTAAAGGAATGGAAACCAGATTTGTGTGTTGTTGTCGGTGATGTTACATCTACTATGGCTTGTGCAATAGTAGCAAAGAAAGAATGGATTAAAGTAGCTCATGTCGAAGGTGGAATTAGATCTGGTGACGAAAATATGCCAGAAGAAATCAATCGAATGGTCACTGATAGTATCACAGATTATTTTTTCACAACTACAGCATTAGCTAATGATAACCTTGCCGCCTTAGGGCACGGTGAGGAAAAGGTGTTTTTTGTTGGGAATACTATGATTGATAGCCTTTTGGGTAATATGGAGAGATTAATTCAGCCACCATTATGGAATGAGCACAATCTGGAAGATAAGGGTTATTTGGTTATGACATTACATAGACCATCTAATGTGGATGGATATGAAAATTTAAGAACACTCTTATCATTAATCAATGATAATGTCGGTGATAAAAAAGTGGTCTTTCCAATGCATCCTAGGACAAAGAAGATGTTTGACCAATTAGGGATATCTTTTGATAAGTTAATTATCACTGGACCGATGTCTTATCTTGAATTTATTTATATGATTAAGCATAGTGCTGGAGTAGTTACCGACTCTGGAGGGATTACAGAAGAAACCACTGTGCTTAATGTGCCATGTATGACATTGCGTAATAGTACAGAACGTCCAGAAACGGTAACAATGGGGACTAATGAAATCGTGGGAACTGATCCAAATAATATAGTACCATTCTTAAATAAATTAATAGCTGGAGATTGGAAGTCTGGTTCTATACCAGATCTGTGGGATGGTAAAACAGCCGATAGAATTGTTCAGATAATAGCCAAGTTGTAATGAGACTTATACTCATCTTGATAATTATTAGTTTTTCATTTGGCGTAATGGCACAAGTGGACAATAGTCTCGATAGTCATGAACAGTACTTGACCGTAGTGAAAAATGATGCTGAATTGTATGAAATGCATAAATCGGCTAATAGTTATATGGGTAAGGCAGAAGGTTTTGGTACAGCATCAGGTGTTTTGTTGCTTTTGGCAGCATTTGGTGCGGCTAATACTTTTTCGGATGGTGCAGCAGACCCTAATCCAGGTAGTTTAGTCTTAGCCACAGTAGGTGGATTGATAGGTGGGCTTTTTGGACTAATTGCTTTAGGTAGTTATGGGAAAGCGAAAACTAAAAGAAAAAAGATCAAACACTTGATGAATGAGCGATATGGGCTAATTGATAATTATACTATAGACGTTCAGAGCACATCCAATGGAATTGGCTTGGTAATGATGTTTTAACAGTAAACGTACCTCTTGGATTGACGAAGCCTTTTTTACATTCTTATTCTGATTATCTCAACTTGATTGAATCTTCGATTTTCTCAGGAATAAAAATTTGTGAAATTGGTCCCTCTGGACATCCTTCGATTAAATCAAGTGTTATCAAAGAAAGAGGGCTAGACTATTCTATAATAGATATAGAAACTACCTATTGGGATGATTATAATCCAGAAGTTAAGAAGTACAATATTGATCTTCAAACGGACTTCGATAATAGACTTGAAGGACAATTTGATTTAGTAATAAGCCAGATGGTTCTAGAACATATTGAGTATCCTGAAAACTTACATAAAGGCATCTACAGGTTGTTGAAAAAAGGAGGATCTGCTATTCACCTATATGCCAATCCGTACAGCTTATCGGCAATGATGAATAAATTTTTGCCTGAGTCTATAGGAGAATTTGTGCTCGATACAATTAAGAATAGAAACTTAGATAAAAACCACAAGTATCCGGCATATTATAGATGGTGCTTTACTCCATCTAACGCAGCGAAAAAGGAGTTTGAATCGATAGGGTATAAAGTCGATAACCACATCGCTTATCTAGGACATAATTATTTCCAATCAATTCCTATTATGAATATGTTAGAAAAATTGTATAGCTGGAAATTGTCGATTGTGGGATTTAAATTACTATCAACATTAAGTTTACTACATGTTAGAAAATAGATATATAACAATAATGGCTGGTGGTGTGGGTTCCAGATTTTGGCCAGCATCTACTGAAGATACACCTAAGCAATTTTTAGATATTCTAGGGGTAGGAAAAAGTCTGTTAAGATTGACCTTTGAACGATTTCTGAATCTCGTTCCGGCGGAAAGAATTTTGATAGTGACAAACAAGAAGTATAAATCGCTAACTCAGTTTCATCTTCCTGAATTGCCAGAAGAAAATATTCTGTGTGAGCCCAGTAGAAATAATACGGCACCATGCGTAGCCTACACAGCATTACGATTAAGAGCGCTCAATCCGAATGCTGTATTTGTGACGGCACCATCCGATCATGTTATTTTAAAAGAAGAAGCATTCTTGCAGAAGATTAATGAAGCTTTTGAGTATGTGGAAAGCAATCAAGCTATAGTAACCTTAGGTATACAGCCTACGAGGCCTGACACTGGGTATGGATATATAGAAGTGTCTGGTGAAGAGGACGTTGAAACGAAGCAAATTCATAAAGTTGCATCTTTCAAAGAGAAACCTAATGAAGGTATTGCAAAGAGTTATCTCGATGCAGGTAACTATCTATGGAATGCGGGTATATTTATTTGGAAAGCAGAAGATTTAATCAATTCATTTAAATTGAACGCACCAGAGATTATCAATGTACTGGCGGAGGATGAGTCACAATTTGCGTCCGCTAACGAACAAAATTATATTGATAGAGTGTACCCTAATACGCCAAGAATATCTGTAGACTATGCGATCTTAGAAAAGGCGGATAATGTATATACTATTCCTGCAGATATCGGATGGAGTGATCTAGGTACTTGGAATAGTTTGCACGCATTTCTAGATAAGGATCAAAATTTCTCTGTTACTATAGGTGATAATACTCACCTTATAGATACTACCAATACAATTGTGAGATCTGATAGCTCTAAAGTGGTTGTGATAAAAGGGCTTGATGATTATATAGTAGTTGATGAACCCGATGCTTTATTGATTTATCCTAAAGGAGATGAGCAAGAGATTAAGCAAGTAGTTGAACAAGTGCTCAATCGCAAATAAGCTCAATCGCAAAGCAAATAAGCAAATAAGCAAATAAGCAAATGAATCGACGAAAAGCCATAAAACAAACCGCATACGCCTCAGCATACGCGCTTTTCTTCTCCGAATTACTAGCTTGTAAGTCTGGGGATAAAGTGGCTGCATCAGAAGTCAAAGAAGCCATACGGAAATTAAATTTAAACCTTCCTGTAGATGCGCCATTTCAAATGGACTATATAAAAGGAAACGTAGGTTACTTCACAGAACGCGGAGGTACTATTGGTTGGATGATAGAGGAGGGACATTTAGTAATAGTAGATACTCAGTTTCCAGAGCAATCGCAGCACGTTGTAGATAGTCTTATGGCTAATGGTGGATCTCATATAGACCTGTTGATTAATACGCATCATCATGGTGATCATACTTCAGGAAATATTATTTATAAAGATTTAACTGATAGAATCGTAGCGCATGAGAATAGTAAGAAAAATCAGATGGTGAATGCCAAGAGGAATTCAAATGAAGATAAGCAATTGTATCCTAATGAATTATTTGCGGATAGCTGGGCTACTAAAATAGGCGGCGAGACGATTACTATGGATTACTTCGGTGCAGCACATACTGATGGAGATGCGATTACGCATTTTCAAAATGCCAATGTTGTACATATGGGTGATCTGGTGTTTAATCGTAGATTTCCTTATATAGACAAATCTGCAGGTGCTAATATTAGTAGCTGGATCGATGTCTTGGATAAAGCTTTGAATAAGTTTGATGGTGAGACTAAATTTATTTTTGGTCACTCTGATAATGGATATGAGGTTACTGGTGATAAAGAAGATATCAAAGCCTTTCAAAATTATTTGACGCAGCTTTTATTGTTTGGAGAGCAATCTATAAAAGCAGGTAAGTCTATAGAAGAAGTGAAGTTGGAAGCAACTGAAATTCCTGGTGCGCCACAGTGGAAAGGGAAAGGAATTGAACGATCATTAGATGCGGTATACGCAGAATTGGGTTAGCAAATATTATAGCATAAGTGTAATGAGTGAGCAGAGTATAATATCGAAATATAAGACTATAGCTTTAGTAGCTAATTCAACATGGAATATTCATAATTTCAGATTGAATCTATTAGATAAGTTTATTAGCGAAGGACATAATGTTTTAGTAATCGCTCCTGTAGATCAATATATTGAATATAAGGAGAAGTACCCCAAAGTAAAGCATATAGCATTGAAGTCTTTAGATAGAGATAGTACCAATCCCATTAAAGATTTAATTTTAATAGAGGAGCTTACAAGAAAGTATAAAAGACTAAAGCCAGATCTAGTAATTCATTTTACCAATAAGCCAAATATATTTGGAGCCATTGCAGCCAGAAGAGCTAATATCGATTCGATTGCTATAGTTACTGGATTGGGTTATGCATTTATACGCAATGGATTTATTAGACAAATAACTTCTGCGCTCTATAAATACACAAGTAAGTATCATAAGAAATTCATTTTCGAAAATATAGAAGATCGTGAGCTTTTTGAAAATGAAAATATCATAACTAAAGATCAAGGAATATCTGTGAAAGGATGTGGAGTAAATACTACATACTTCCATCCTTATGAAAATGAAGAGGTAAAAGAAGATACAATTTTTACTTTCGTTGGCAGATTGCTATATGATAAAGGAGTTAAAGAATTTGTAGATGCCGCAAAAATATTGAAATTAGAATATCCTAAAACTCAGTTTTGGTTGGTAGGTGAATTGGATCCTGATAATCCTGCAACAGTTGAAAAAGATGAACTTATAGAATGGGTGGATTCTGATATTGTGTATTATCATGGATTCCAAAGAGATGTTCGTCCTTTTATTTCTAAATCAGATTGTGTTGTCCTTCCTTCATATCGTGAAGCTATACCACGGACAATTACTGAAGCTATGGCTATGGCAAAGCCTGTAATTACAACTAATACTGCTGGGTGTAGAGAAGCAGTAGATGTAGGTGTAAATGGTTATCTGGTAAAGTTAAAAGATGCCAAAGATCTTGCTAAGTCTATGGAGAAAATAATATTACTCTCTACTGAAGAGCGTAAGTCTATGGGCCAATCCGGCCGAGATATCGTAATGCGACAATTTGACGATCGCCTGATCGCTCAGCATATCTACGATATCATTTCCGAATTATAAAAAGGGTTTTTCGTAAGAAAAGCACTGACAGTGAAGTCAGGCAGAGTTTCGAAGAAACGCGTTGACTTTGCGGAACAAAAAGTGCTTTTCACTCACTCACTCAATCTCTGAATCCCTCATTCCCTCATTTCCTATCTACTTCTTATATACCACCCCTCCCTTCATTACGAAATCTACGGTTTCCATTAATTTGATATTCTTCAACGGATTTCCTTTTACAGCTACTATATCAGCATACTTTCCTTTTTCTATTGTACCTACTTGATCGCTAATATTAAGTAAGTCCGCTGCAGCTACTGTGGCAGAATAGATAGTTTCTATCTCAGGCATTCCAGCTTCAACCATATAGAAAAATTCTTTTCCATTATCACCGTGATATGATACTCCAGTATCTGTTCCGTATGCAATCTTTACTCCTTTCTTGTAGGCTTTGGCAAATGTGTTTTGAATCATAGGTCCAATAGCTAAAGCTTTAGGTACAATGATGGAAGGATAGAATCCAGGAACCTTCGCTTTCTCAGCTACAAATTTTCCAGCTGTAATAGTAGGTACATAGTAAGTGCCTTTTTCTTTCATGAGTTCCATGAGTTCTTCATTCATCATAGTACCATGTTCTATACTTGTTATTCCCCCTTCTATAGCCCTGCGCATTCCTTCTATACCATGAGCATGTGCAGCGGTGGTCATTCCATAATCTTTAGCAGCTTTTACTACAGCTTGTACTTCTTCTAGAGTGAATTGCGGACCTGAGCCATCTTTAGCAACACTTAGTACACCACCAGTAGCAGTTATTTTTATACAGTCCGCTCCATTTTTATATCTCTGTCTTACTGCTTTGTAGGCATCCTCTACACTATTGATTACACCTTCTTTTGGGCCAGGGTTTCCTTTGAGATCATCTCGCACTCCGTTTGTAGGATCTGCATGACCACCAGTTGTGGCTAATGATTTCTCTGCAGTATATATTCTAGGTCCATCTATATAGCCAAGATTGATAGCATTTCTTAGCGATACATTTACGCCACTTCCACCAAGATCTCTAATAGTAGTAAATCCTGCCATTAAAGTTTTTTCCGCATACTTAGCTGCGCGAAATGCAATGTCAGCATCATTGTATCGAAATTTTTCTTCATAGGTTTTTGGACTAGATTCAAATTCAATGTGTACATGCATATCCATCAGTCCAGGCATCACTGTATAGTCTTTGAGATCTATTATATCTATGTTGTCCATGGGAGGTAAATACCCTTTTTGTACTTCAGATATTTTATCATCCACAACTATGATCGTCATTTCTGAATGTGGCGTATTAGTAGTCATATCCAATAAGTTTCCACAATGCAAATAAGTAGTGGATTGCGCGTTAGATATTATCGATATACCAATAGTAATTAGAAGTATTATTAGGTTTTTCATTTTTCGTTGTTTCATTTTCATCTTGAATATAGGTGTTAGTATTCATTTTATATTGCTAGCGAGTAGGTTTTCCTTGATATTGCTCATTGAGCAATAGAGGTTTTCCCTATAATAAATATAGGGGTATACTCCCATTAAGTTTATTTATTATATATAATGGTGCTTTTGTTATTTGGATGTCCCTCTCATTTCATATATTTATCATCTAAGGTTTTGCTCGCTGTGTCATTGAAATTATGTCATTTTGATTTATAGCATCGGAGCATTTGTTTATCGTTTTCAAAACGACTCTTCTGTTATAAATATGGTAAGACTATCTATGTGCAAGATTCTTTCTTTTCTATTGTTATTATCGTTTGTGCAATTCTCCGTTGGGCAAAAAAAATACGATGTTGTTCCTGCTGATGATAGA
Source organism: uncultured Saprospiraceae bacterium (assembly GCA_937995755.1). Lineage (GTDB taxonomy): Bacteria > Bacteroidota > Bacteroidia > Chitinophagales > Saprospiraceae > UBA1994. The sequence goes on from CALKJD010000091.1 coordinate 19,123, forward strand.
GTAGTCGTCCATCAACGTGCTCCACTTTTTGCGTTAAGTAAAATATCAAATCAGGCTTTTGTCGATAAGGTCAGCCATACGGACGTTTATACTCTTCATGATAATACACTAGAGGCGATTAATGTAGATCAACCTGAAAAGCTTTTCCTTACTATACCAATAGGAACATCTACTACACATCTACTTTTACGAAAAATTAATATTACTTCTTCTAATTATAGACTAAGGACCAGTAGTGGAGTTGATAGATCGTTGCGCTTAGATGTACAGACCTATAGAGGTGTCGTGGATGGAACTGATCGTCGAGCAGTACTTACCATTTCTAATCAAAAAGTACACATTGTTATAACTACTGATAAAGGTAATTATGAAATTAATCCAAGTGGAAGTCCTGATATTTATTTCGGACATTATGCTAAGTCAAGAACTCAAACCAAGGATTGGAATTGCGAAACTGAAGATCAACAGAGACCCAATAGTCCAATTATGGCTGGAACAAGGACTGGCGATTGTATAGAAGTCTATTTAGAATGCGATTTTAGAACGTTTCAGGACAATGGATCTAATCTTTCAGCAACAGAGACGTGGGTGATAAATATGATGAACTCAGTGATTTCTTTATATGATGATATTAATGTGCCTTTGGTGGTTTCTGAAATTTTTATTTGGGATACTACAGATCCTTATATAGGAGCTGCCACGCTCACTAACTTACGTAATACATTTATGGATGAGATACAAGATACTTACAATGGTCGTATCGCTATGTTGGTATCCACAAAATCTGTTGGCGGAGGCTTGTCTAACGGTATTGGTGGTCTGTGTGGGAGCTATGGCGATTTTCCAAGTCCATATGCAATAACGACTAATCTGGAAGCCAAGTATGATGATTTTCCTATGTTCTCGTATAATATTTATGTCTTGGCGCATGAGCTAGGTCATGTTATTGGGGCAAGACATACACATGCCTGTGTTTGGAATGGAAATAATACGCAAATAGATGACTGTGGTAATATTTATGCCAATAACAATGGTAGTACTCCAGAAGGTTTAACGTGTTTTGATCCTGATTTTCCAGTGCTACCCACTAATGGGGGGACGATAATGAGTAATTGTAACTTAGTAACTTCCACTGGAGTGAATTTTATGAATGGGTTTCACCCTCTTGTAGCTGCGGAGTTGCAGTCTAGTTTTAGTCAAGCGGATTGTGCTACTGGAATAATATGTGCAGAGGTAGCACCTTCTAATGATATTTGCTCAGGAGCCATAGAGCTTACCGCTTATGATGTATGTAACGCTAGTATCTATGATAATTATCTGGCAACGATATCTGGTACATTGCCTTCATTTGACTGTGGAGTCGCTGGTATGTCTATAGATGTTTGGTTCAAAGTATTGATTCCAGCATCTGGTAATATTACGATCGAAACTACGGATGATGGTACATTAGATGATGTGACGATACAAACATATATCGGCGACTGTAATAATCTGGTAAGATCAATGTGTGATGATAACAGTGGTGTCGCTAATCATGCGCTAGCCATACATTCAGGTCTTACAGCAGGAGAGTACTTATATATTAGGCTAATTGACGCTGGCAATGATGAAGAAGGGACATTTGGCTTATGTGCATATGATGTTTCATTACCCTGTCATCCAGATTATGATGCGTTGATTAGTATTTACAATGATGCTAATGGTCCATCATGGACAAATAATACTGGATGGGTAGCTGGAGCCGCAGGTACCGATTGTGATGTTTGCCAATGGTACGGTGTCGTATGTGATGGTTTTGGAAGAGTAAAGGAGCTGAATGTGAGTAATAATAACTTAACGGGTAGTCTGTCTAATGCTATTGCCGACTTGGCATCACTTGAAAAGATAAATCTATTTAATCATGGTATGTCAGGGACCATTCCGGATGTCATGAATATGATAAGTGACCTGAGATATATTGATCTTTCTAATGGAACATTCAGTGGACCTATACCTGACTTTACTGGATTAGATGAGTTAGAAATCATATATCTTGAAAATAATAGTTTGACAGGCTTGTTACCAAGTGCGATTGCAGATTTATTATCAATTAATATTTTTTGGGTAAAGAATAATATGCTCTCGGGTTGTATTCCGGCGAACTATACACCACTCTGTAATATTCAGAGTGTACAGATGCAGAATAATGAGGACTTACCTTCTGATGGTGATTTTACTCAGTTTTGTGAATTTGGATTAGGCTTAGATAATGATAATGATGGTTTTTGTAGTGGTATAGATACGGATGACGATTGCAATGATGATGAAAGTACAGCATATCCTGGCGCTACAGAAGTTTGCGATGGCTTGGATAACAATTGTAATGTAACTATAGATGAAGGATTTGTATTTACTAATACATGGATTGGAGGCAATTCGGACTGGAATGTGGACGCCAATTGGAGTTTAGCTCATGTGCCAGATATTTGTGAAGATGTTGTCATTACTAATGGAAATGTAAATATTGGTACAAATGATGCAGTAGCTAGATCAGTAACAATTACTAATAGTGGGTATTTGGGAGTATCAGGTTCTCTTATGATTAAAGGTTCTGATGGCTCAAGTTTTATTGCAGAGGTAGGTAGTAGCAGTGATATTTCAGGAAGTATGGAGATATTTTCTTTAAATGGTAACGCAGTAAGTATCTCAGGATCTATTATTAATACAGGATCGGTGTCGATTTCACATCCTAAAGGTCTGATACATATGGAGTTAATAGGAAATGGTCAATGGACCAATGTGGGATTAGGAGTAGTCGCTCTTTTGGCTGTAAACTAGGGAAGGTAAGTAGGTACAGTGAAAATCACCCATTAGGGTGATTGTTATTCAGTTGATTAACATTAATTTTGAATCAGGATATGACCTTATATAAGCTAGAACATGATCCCTGAAGGTCAAGGCATTAGCTTGAGTTTATAGTAAAAATCAGGAGTTTGTGAAAATTAACGACATTTTACTAAGCCAAAGCTACCGTTCACTCATTTTTATATGTGAAAGCGGAAGATATTAGTTAGATTTGAAAGAGATACTTAAGAAGAAACATAAGTTGAGATTATCTTTGAAGAAAAAAATATTATTATGAAGAAACTACTGACATTAATTTTATTCTCAGGAATGGCTGTTGGAGCATCTGCTCAGCTAGTCAACCAGGGAGGATCCATTGTGATAGAGCAAGGTGCAACTCTAGTAGTAGAGTCCGATATCACTAACAATGGTACAGGTACCATTAACAATAGTGGTACTATCGAGGTCAAAGGAAATTTGACAAGTGTAGCTACGGCTACTTTTACATCCAGTTCAGCTTCTAAGTTGAAGTTTACTGGTGATTCGCCAAGTGCGGTTGATCTAAAAGCAGGAACTATGCTCAATGATGTTGAGATGGCTAAGACTGCAGAAGATGTAACTTTAGCATCAGATCTAGACATCAATGGTGATCTTACATTCACAGAAGATGATAATCAAATCATATTAGGAGCTAATAGCATTGCGCTTAGCCCAACATCTGCTGCTGATAATTCTTTAGTAACTAACTCTTTCATTGTAACAAATGGTGCGGGTGTCGTGACTAAAGAAGGATTATCAACAGCATTTGAATTTCCTGTAGGAGCGGCTACAGATTCACAAAACGATATCACTTTGACAGAAGCTGGAACAGCTGATGATATCAGTGTAAGAGTTTTAGCTAATGCATATGATGCACCAGCTACTCAAACTGACGTGATGACGGAAGATGTTGTAAATGCTACATGGGAAATTACAGAAGCTACGACAGGTGGATCTGATCTTACAGCAGCACCATCATGGATAGCAGCTGATGAGACAGCTACTTTTGATAACACTGATGCCGCAGTTTACCAATTTAATGGTACTGACTATACAGCTCTAGCAGCTACAGGTGCAGCAACTACAGCAAGTGGTATAACTACAGTATCTAATCCAGGACTTGTCTTAGATGGTACAGATTATGTTATCGCTGGAGACGGTGGATTATCTGCAGCATTACTTGCAATAAAGATGTTTTTACAAGGACCTTATGTTGCAGCAAATAGTTTAATGAGTGACGATTTAAGAACGGGTAGTCATTTACCTACTGCAGAACCTTATGGAGCTATGTCAACCTTTACTCACGTTGGTGATGGTGGAGCAGAAGCAGTTTCTTCTTCTTCAGATTTCGACTTTGCTACAGATGGAGACGATGTTGTGGATTGGGTTTTTGTTGAAATAAGAGATAATTCAAATACTACAATATCTACTAGATCTGCACTACTTCAAAGAGATGGAGATGTAGTGGATTTAGATGGTGGAAATGTAAAGTTCAGTGCTATCCCTAATGGAGATTATGATATTGTTGTAAGACATAGACATCATTTAGGTATCAAATCTGCAAATAATGTTACTCTTAGTAAAGGTGCAGTAGCTACATATGATTTTACTACAGCTGCTGGACAAGCGCAAGGAGCTGATGTTTCGGAAGTGGAAAGTGGTGTATTTGGTGCTTACTCAGGTGATGCTAATTCAGATGGTCAGGTGAATGCTTCTGATATAGAAGTAATTTGGAAACCTCAAAATGGACAACCATTCATTTATACTACAAGTACAGCCGATAGTAATATGGATGGTACGACCAATGCTTCAGACTTTGAGCTTCACATCAAAGTAAATAATTCGAAAACATCTCAAATAGATAACTAATGAAAAATTTAATTTACATTCTAATTATAAATTGTACTTTTTTGAGTGCAAGTTTTGCTCAACAAAATTTTTGTTTGAGACTTAACAATCCTCAAGTATCTCAAGATTTATCTAAACTTCAGTTAGATGTTGAAATTATAGCTGGTGATATGGCCTTTCTGTTAGGAAGTGGTAATTATCAGTTTACTTTTGACAATACGATACTTTCTAGTCCTACGCTGGTATCTACTAGTTTAATGCAACCAACTTATAGTCAAGTTTCAGTGTCAGAGCCTGAAGCAGGTGGAGATCAAGCTTCGGTTAACGTAGCTGCGGCTTTAGTATTTAATGGGTTTAATCCAACAATTTCAACTGAAGAGTTCTTTACAATCGCAAGAATAGAGTTTACGATAAATGACAATTCTTCGTTAACTAATTTTACTTGGACATATGATGGGTCATTTGCTAAAACTGTTCAATTTACGGGTTCAGGTTCAGGAGATAGTAATACACAATTGTTTGCTCAAAGTGAAGGTAGTGGTTGTTTAATACCACTTCAAAACATTGCTCTTCCTATCAAAATGAAGTCTTTCACTGCTGTTCCTTTTGAAAACAGAGATGCAAACCTTAATTGGTCTACAGCATCAGAGGTAAACGGAAGTCACTTTGAGATCGAAAGATCTGATGATGGAGTAAATTTCGCTCAGATCGGCAGAGTAGAAGCTACAGGAAATAGTAGTGTTGACCAAGATTACAAGTTCTCGGATAGAGAAGTAAACATGCAAAGAGCTAGTGATCTAGTTAAATACTATAGAATCAAGTTGGTTGATATAGATGGTGAGTACAAATACTCTGGTATAAGAGTAGTAAACTTTACGAGATCAGATATCGATTTCACAGTGTCAGCATTCCCTAACCCAACAATTAACTATGTACAGTTAGAGCTTACTGGGTTAGATAATACTAGTGAAGACAGACCAATGCTTAACATCTACAGTAATACTGGAGAGCTTGTTAGATCAGAAAGATTAAACTCTGATTTAGGAAAAATAGATATGTCTAATCTTCCAGGGAGTTTATACCACTTTATAATAGACTATAAAGGACAGAGATACACAGAAAAAATTGTGGTCATAAAGTAGAGCGCGGCTTTTTTTAACCGCAGGGTAAAAAAAACGCGCGGAAAGCGTATTGCGAAAGCGATTTAGAAAAAAACGCGTGTAATATGGCAAGACTAGTATTCTTTTAACCGAAGGGTAGCGGTCTAGTAAAAATATAGTGAAAGACAAATACCTGGTTTTTGTTAATCAATTTGCAAGGGATTCCCAGAGGTGGGAATCCCTTTTTTTTATCTATAACGTATTTATTATTATTTACCACGTTTGAGAGAGTGCTCTCATTGGCCTTACGTTTATAATAAGTGGCAAGGTCCAACCTATGTCTCATAAAATCCAAAAAAATAACTTTCTTTGTAAGTCAGTGTTACTTCATTAATAGAGAGGGAAATAACCCTTGGATCCCTAGTTAAGTATGGATTTTTTCTCTTTGAAGAGATGAATCAATTTGGCTACTGTATTGCAAAGCGTATTTAAGATGACGTGAGTAATTTGCAATGAATAAAGAATTATCTGATTAACTATTAAGTTTCTAGAATATGTCATTTAAGCTAACATCTAAATTCGAACCTACCGGTGACCAACCCAACGCTATCAAGCAATTAGTTGAAGGAATCGAAAAAAACGAAGAGTTTCAAGTACTCTTAGGTGTGACGGGTTCAGGGAAGACCTTTACTATGGCTAATGTCATAGAGCAGGTCCAAAGACCTACCCTTATTCTTACTCATAATAAGACCTTGACGGCTCAGTTATATGCGGAGTTCATGGAGTTCTTTCCAGATAATGCAGTGGAGTTTTTTGTTTCCTACTATGATTACTATCAGCCTGAGGCTTACATTAATACTTCCGACACCTATATAGAGAAGGATCTATCTATTAATGAAGAGATAGACAAACTGAGATTGAGGGCAACTTCATCGTTACTATCAGGAAGAAGGGATGTGATTATAGTATCCTCTGTATCTTGCATATATGGTATGGGAAATCCTGAAGATTTTAAAAATAGTGTAATCAGGATAAAAAAGGGAGAAGTAATAACAAGAAATGCCTTTTTATACAAATTAGTAGATAGTCTATATTCAAGAACAGAAACAGACTTCAAGAGAGCGACATTTAGAGTGAAAGGCGATACTGTAGACATTAATCTTCCCTATGTCGATTATGGTTATCGTGTTATATTCTTTGGTGATGAAATAGAGAAGATTGAACGTTTGGAAATAGAAACGGGTAAGCGAATCCACGATTTAGATCATTGCGCTATTTTTCCAGCCAACCTTTATATCGCTCCAAAAGATAGGTTGAAATTTATTATTAAAGATATCGAAGATGAGCTTTATGATCATGAGAAATTTTTTGAAGCTGAAGGAAGGTTTATTGAAGCTAAGAGAGTACGAGAGAGGGTTACTTTTGATCTTGAAATGATGAGAGAGCTCGGCTATTGCAATGGTATAGAAAATTATTCGCGATTTTTTGATGGTCGTAAACCAGGGACTAGACCTTTCTGCTTATTAGATTATTTTCCAGATGACTATCTTATGATTGTAGATGAAAGTCACGTAACATTACCGCAGGTGAGAGGTATGTGGGGAGGTGATAGAGCAAGAAAGCTAAATTTAGTAAATTATGGTTTCCGTCTTCCTTCAGCGATCGACAATAGACCTTTGTCCTTTGAAGAGTTTGAGTCTGTAACTAATCAGACCGTATACGTTTCGGCGACTCCAGGTAATTACGAACTTGAGCAGACAGAAGGTGTAGTAGTAGAGCAAATTGTAAGACCTACAGGATTATTAGATCCACCAATAGAAGTTAGACCTAGTATTAATCAGATAGATGATCTATTAGAAGAGATTCATGGTAGAATAGAAATAGATGAAAGAATATTAATCACGACGCTAACCAAGCGTATGGCGGAGGAACTCACTAAGTACCTTGAGAAACTTAATGTCAAAGTTCAATATATACATTCAGAGGTAGATACCTTAGATAGGGTAGAGATTATCAAAAACCTGAGGTTGGGTACATTTGATGTACTGGTAGGTGTTAACCTTCTGAGAGAGGGCTTAGATATGCCAGAGGTGTCTTTAGTAGCTATACTTGATGCGGATAAAGAAGGTTTCCTTCGAAATAATAGATCATTGACACAAACGGCAGGAAGAGCTGCACGAAATTCAAATGGTCTTGTGATTTTTTATGCAGATAAGATAACGGATAGTATGCAAATTACTATTGATGAAACAAATAGACGTCGTGCTACGCAGATTGCATATAATGAGAAGTGGGGAATTACACCTACTACTGTGACGAAGAGTAGAGAGGATATCATTAATCAGAAGTCAGTGTTAGATATACGCGTAGCTCAACCAAAGGCTTATGTGGAACCTGATGAAATTAGTGTTGCGGCAGATCCTATAATTGCTTATATGTCTAAGGATAAAATAGAAGATATGATTAAGCAAACGGAATTTAAAATGAAGAAGGCTGCTAAAGACCTTGATTTTATCAGTGCTGCCCAATACAGAGATGAGTTATTTGCGCTTAAAAAGAAGATGAAAGCCTAGTTGGTTGCGCTAGCCGTATCTGAAAAGGATGGACTTCTGTCGGTTGCGAGTGCCTAGATTAATGGGGTTGCGTAATGATTGCAATATATATCCTTAATAAAATGATAGTCTAAATTTATACTTAGTAAAATGCCCAAACTAAACTTCAAAACTTTCGGATCAGGAGACCCAATAATCGTACTTCATGGTCTCTTTGGAATGCTAGATAATTGGCAAACTATCGCCAAAAAACTAGCGGAAGACTACATGGTGTATCTTATCGATCTTCGTGATCATGGTAAATCTGAGCATACAGATGACTTCAATTATAGATTACTGGCTCAAGATATTGCCGAGTTTCTGGAAGCGGAGTGGATTCACGAAGCCTATGTCATAGGGCATTCGATGGGCGGTAAGACGGCATTGCAGTTGGTCAAGGATCATCCAGATGTTGTAGAGAAACTAATAGTTGTAGATATTGGTATCAAGTCCTATAAAGGAGGACATGAGGTCATTTTAGAAGCATTGAGTACTGTGCCTATAGATACGGTAGTGTCGAGAAAAGAAGTGGAAGAGCATTTGTCTCAGTATATATCTGAGCCTGGCATTAGGCTTTTCTTAATGAAGAACCTTTCAAGAAACAAGGAAGGTGGCTACAGGTGGAAGATGAATCTTAATCTTTTAGTAAAGCATTATCAAGAAATCTTAGCAGGTATTACCTTTGACGAGGTAGTAGAGACACCTACTTTGTTTATAAGAGGAGGAAAATCAGGTTACATTGTAGATGAAGACATTGTTGAGTTGTCAAGTCATTTTACGGATATGCAACTTGTGACAGTAGCTGACGCAGGGCATTGGGTACACGCAGAGCAACCAAATGAACTATTATTAGCGATAAGATCGTTTCTAGAGAAGTAACTTTCTGGTTTTTCCAGAGAAAAACAGAAATAACGAAACGCGCAATTCAGCGTTTCGAACAAAAACTTTCTGGTTTTTCCAGAGAAAAACAGAAATAACGAAACGCGCAATTCAGCGTTTCGAACAAAAACTTTCTGGTTTTTCGAAGACAAACAGAAAT
>CALKJD010000092.1 GCA_937995755.1 uncultured Saprospiraceae bacterium
ATCCAATTAGAATTCAAAGGAATAGTGAGGCCTTTGCCTGGAAAAAGGTATATGATGCATTGATGGAATTTTAAATCACAAGATTTTTCTTCTTTCTAATAAAGTATGGTATCAACACAAACATAAGATTACACTTAAACTACGTAAGTTACTTCTTAACAAATTTTCTATTTATTACTCCTGATTCAGTAAAAATAGAGATTATGTATATTCCAGAATGTAAATCTGAGATGTCAATTTTATTAGTATCGTCGCTCTCCATTACAAGTGAATAATTCATATTGAAAATTTTGCACTCAACAGGTACTACACCTCTGACATTTAAAACATCTTCACTTGGATTGGGATAGAGAATAACGTGTTGTTCAATTTCTTTATAGCTAACAACAGCTATTTCTGAATATGTAAATTGTCCATCAAAATCAATTTGCTTTAACCTATAATAGTTTTTACTAATGAGATTAGAATCTATGAAATCATATTCTTGGACTTCATTACTATCTCCTTTACTATCTACAAAACCAATCTCTGTCCATTGTCCATTTATTAATTTTTGCACTATAAACCCTTTACTATTAATCTCTTGACCAGTACTCCACTGTAGCGCTATTGATCTATTGCGTTTCTTTGCTTTAAAATATATGAGAGTAATAGGTACTGCTCCAGGACAAGGATCATCTACATAGAAATTTCCAGAATCAGATGCAGCTACTCCACTGCATGTATAGTCCACCACAAAAGGATAAGTACCTGGTGAACCTGGAGACATAAAATATGGAGATGTGTTAGAAGTACCATTTATCCTATAACCGGTTATACTCGCGGCTCCACTTACCGTAGTAAATATTTGGCCTACAAAAAACCCATCAGAACAATCAGTAGTTACAGCATCTATCGTAACGCCACAAGGAGCAGAGCCACCCGTAAAACCTGTACTACCACCATCCATACCACCACTGCCAGAACTTCCAGGTCCGCCACCACCTCCTGCACTCGAAGTATTAGCAGCTATCGTACACATAGGCGTAAAACAATCCGCCCCACAGCAGAGTACCGTAGTATATGTAGCCCCACTATTATTAAAATAATTATTTATACAATCGCCTGAGTATGTAGCTGCCGCTGAATTGGTAAAGTAAGAATAATATGTATTTGTAACGGCTGCAATCGTTTCAACACATTCTACATAGCTATCAGTCGCATTAATTTTAACCACATCGCAAACGACATTACTTGATGTGTATTGATCATGTTGGGAAGTTACAATAGAAGAATAAGCAGTCGCTTGTGAAATATAATTTAGGCAATCAGTTGCAGAACAAGTGATGCTACTACCAGCAGAACCACTTCCACTACCAGATCCGCAAGGTGCTCCACTATTTGCAGTACCTACTACGCCAGGGCCACCTCCTATTCCGCCAATCGTTGTCACAGAGGCACTACCTCCAGAAAAAGAAAACGTATTTGGAAAGTTTGTAAATCCCAAATTATTATTTAGATATACAACTACTCCTCCAGCACCACCACTTCCAGCACCACCGCCATCTCCACCGTTGCCACCGTTGCCACCGCCGCCAGGTCCTTCAGCTGAGCATGTGCCACCACCATTGCCACCGTTGCCTCCAGTACCACCTGCCTTACCATTTCGCTGTGAAGCAGATGGAGGAAATGAATTGCCTCCTGATACATTAACTATAGTACTAGTGCTAGATCCTGCAGATGTAGCCTGAATACTATTAGCTAATATAATAACTATACCACCACCTGTACCACCGTTACTACCATCTCCACCATCGCCTCCATTGGCGCCTGCCGAACCATTTGTCCCCAGGCTACCGACAGAAGAACCTCCGCCGCCACCAGCACCAGCACCGGCACCACTATCGCCACCGTCACCTCCATATCCACTTCCACCAAGCAGTAAACTTAATGATTCGATATCGGCACCACTTAGATTACTATCATTAGTAGCAACGACTCCACAACCTGGGCATGTTGGATTTATCGCTGTGACTCCTGGACTACCAGACTGTCCTAGTCCACCACCGTCTCCACCTCCATTAAGTCCACTACCTCCCACTCCATTATCACCACCATCTTGTCCTAGATATCCATTAGATGAATTGCCAGCTGCACCGCCAATTCCGCCAAGGCCACCGACGGCACCTGCACCGCCAATTCCTCCTACAAATCCTTTTCTCTCTGCGTTAATAACACCTCCATCGAATGTTAAGGTATTATCTACCATAAGTACAATTACACCACCAGTGCCATTGGCATGGTTATAACTATTGGTAAATATAGTCCCACCCGAACTTAAGGTTAAATTGTCATACTGCGGTATTGTCACTAGTTGCAACTTACCTGACAAATCAAAATTAGAGGTCGTTATCGGTTTACTACTATCTATATTGATTGTTGCAGATCCTCCTGAGGCAGAACTTGTTGTAACTTCATGAAAACTATATTTCCCTGCAGTTGACCCTTCCATTTGAATTAATAGTATTTTATCTCCAGACGATAATGAAGGCGCAGAACTATACGATATAGTTACATTCGAAGAAGTAACTCCGGTAATCTGATAAAACTCATTGATAAAACTAGAACTCGATAAGGTTACATTTCCATCCGAACCATCTCCATATAAAAACTGAGCATTAATTATAAATGGGAAAATTAAAAAAGAGAAAAGGAGGTAATTCTTTATTTGTTTCAACATGCGTTTTGCTTTGCAGTAAGTGATGTTCAATTGACTTGAATTCAGTTATGTAATATACACGTTGACTTTGTTTATCATAATAAAGTGACGCTCAAATTTGCAAGCGGTCAATCATACATTATCTAAAATTTTCAGTAAAACACAGGCTAATCGCCTAGCCATCAGTGAGTAACAGTGGCAATAATTACATACAAAATAATTCTACATTAAATTGCAGTCCATATCCATTTAGTGCTATTTAGAAACAGAACTATCTTAATAGGAATAAAACAATAATTGAATAGAGTCAGGGTTTATCTTAGTGCATTAATCTTCACCAAGAGTTCTTGAGTCGCAGTAGGATCACTACCCTCTTCTGCTGCCAATTTAATTGACTCTTTTGCAGACTTCAATGCCTTTGCTTTCTTTCCTAATTTATATTGGATAGACGCTTGGGTATCAAGATTGAAAGAATTTTTTTCCAACTCAACGGATTTATTAATCCAGGATTCTGCTTGAGACAACAATAATCTATCTTCCGATAATTCATAAATCCTCCAAGCGTGTGCATTAAGACTCTGAGAGTTTAGCGTAGGATTAGTCGCCATGAACAATTGCACTTCAGATAGGTATTTCTGTTCATTGATTTCTCCAGGTGCATACATAAGGTTATTAAGATAATACCCAGTAGCTTTTTCCTTAGCGCTATCTGTTCCAAAGTACTTTGCAAAATGCGCAGTCAAAACTTCTTTATCATTAGCATCTACTTGCATTGATCTTACATCAGACTTCGCAGCGAAAGAGATTTTAGCTTCCACTTTCTCCGATCCAATTTGAGATTCAAATAAATCTTTGTTATCTATCATATATTGAAACAATGAAGATTGTATTGAAGCCTTAGAGTAATCAAATAAAACTTTTACATTCTTTGGAGTATTCCAATCTTTTTCTTGATCAATATAAGCCTGAGTCGCTTCCTCATAACCATCCATTCCTGCCAATGTAAGTGCATCTGCATAATTCAATAAAAAATCTTGATCTTTTTCTCCAGCCTCAAACCTCTTCTGTAAAGTGATGACTTGTTGATTGGGGTCAAAAGCAGACTTACCTAATTTTAAAAACTTTTCACCATCTTGAAATCCTAAAGAACGATGTACAAGCTCTCCTCCAGCATTCAAAAATAAAAGTGATGGATATCCTCTCACAGAATACAATTTTGATAGTGAAGGTCCTTCTCCCTTCTCCATATCCATCTTAAGATTTACAAAATTTTCATTATAAAATTTTGCTACAGATTCATCTTTGAATGTAGTACGGTCCATCATTTTACAGGGACCACACCAAGTCGTATAAGCATCAACGAAAATTATCTTATCTGAGGAAGCAGCTAAAGTCTGAGCTTGAGCAAGGTCTTCTTTTATAAATTTAATACCCTCAACCTCCTGTCCAAATACTGATACACTAACAAATAAGCTTAGCGCGATAATGATAAATGACTTCATTGTATTTATTTTCAATTAGAAATATGCATTACGAATATAGCATTCGTTCTCAGTGTATTAACGTTAGACTTTTCGCTTAAGTTAACTTGACTTATATCTACTTCAAGACAATAACCTTAATTAGATAATTCATATCTGATAAAATTAGCGATATCCGCATATTGGGGTTGATACAGTGCTATCCTATTCCTTTGTACGACCCTACCATTTATATATGGTTCTATAGTGACATTAGTAAACTTACTATTATTAGTCAATCTAGACTTAGCTGCACGTGCCTGCGAATAAGTATCATATATACCTAATGTATATTGATAGTTATCATTACCAATCTCCTTATCTATCATGATATCAGATTCTTGTCTGATGATAGGATCTTTATACATTTGCTTCGTAGCCGTTAGCGATATCTTATAATTTAACCCTGTCTGAAAAGATGAAAACTTCCTTATAGACTGATCTTTTGATTGATCTGGGATAGATGGATTATCATAGATTATTCTTAATGGCACTTCTACTGGCGCTACTATTTTGAGATCTAGTCTTCTATTGTATTTATTAGATAATACAACACTAGAAGGTAAGACCATACTGTATTGTGTACCTACCCCTCTGAGAAAAATTCTATCAGAAGAAATTCCATTCTGATTAAGATAATCTGCTGCTTTTTCTGCTCTCTTGATTGAAAAATAAAGATCAAATTCTGGTAGACCTTCTTTTACTGCATGTCCAGTTATTTCTAAAGTGGCTTCCGGAAATATCTTCAATGTCTCTATCACCTTATTCAACTGAGATAGATTTTGTGGATTCGTAATATTCTCAGATGATCCATATAACAATGGAGCTAATACCACTTCTCTCTTTTGTACACCTGAATAATCTTTCTTCTCTTTTGCTTTCACAACTTCTTCCACAACCGGTTCTACAAAAACAACTGTAGAGTCCGAAATCGCCTCTTGTGCGGCAGCTATTGCCTCTTCTTTTTCAACCGCCTCCAATATTTTTCTTTCCCTTACTTTCAAGTATGGTACTGTATAACTCAAGTTCATTTGATCCTGCACTTGATTTTTAAAGTACACCATAAACAAATCATGACCACCTAAAGATTCGATTCTATTAGAAGACATTATACCAGATAAACCATCGGCTGCTAATCTAAAATATACATCATCTCTTGGTGAGTTGATTGGTAATCCCAAATTGGTCGGTTGAGACCAAGTACCTGTTTCAAGTCCAAAATTAGTTTCGTACACATCGAATCCTCCCATACTATTAATTCTGTTAGAACTAAAATATAGCTTACTACCATTCTTGGTCAAGTACGGTGTGATTTCATCAAATGAACTATTAATCTCAGGGCCCAAATTTATGGGTTCTGACCAAACTCCATCTTCTTTTGTCAAAATATAAAGATCATACCCTCCGTATCCACCTTTTCTCATACTTGAAAACAGGTAGGTATTATCGTCAAAAACTCTTATATCTCTATCACCTAAGTCGCCAACCATCGGACATTGCATAACACTAGGAAATATTACTTCTTCTCTATTACTTCTAAATGTATCCGTTAAAATTGATCCTTTTTTGAAATCACTAGTTTTTAAGTAATAAAGGATTTCTCCACCTTTGCTGAAGTCTTGAATAATATCATGCCTCGGTGTATTGAGTACAGGATCTATACTAGAAACTGAATTCCAATTTCCTCCAGAAGTCTCTATGGCATACATATCTGCTGAATAGGATCCATAGATATCATCTTTAGTACCATCAGCAGATCTCAATCCTCCAGTACTACCATTTCTATTAGAAGAAAAATAGTACTTATTAGGATTAGCAGGACTTTGTAAGGCTGACAATTCATCATAAATAGTATTTACTGATTCACCGAGATTTTCAACGAATGCTTTTTGATCTACATATTTATAATCCTTTGCAAATCCACATCTTTTGATTTTATGGATCGTCTCGTTTCTCTCAGGAGAATCTCGATCAACATATTGTAAATAGTTTTTATAAAAATTTGTTGCCTCTTCATAATTACCTTGGGATAAATAATTATCCGCCATATAGACATATAACCTCTCATCACGATTGCCACTTCCATATGAATCAATAAGAGACCTAAGAGACAAGTCTGTTTCACCTACATGATAGGCAGCGATTCCTTTATAAAGTAGATTTTCCTTACTGCTTTTAAGTTGCTTATATAGATCAAGGGCCTCTCTGTATTTTCCTGCTTTGAAATACTTTTCTGCTTGTCCATCTAGACCTCTAACATTTGACTTAACAATGCGATTGCCTGAATCATCTACCAATGCACTGCTAGACCCACAAGAAGATATTGTAAGCGAAAGAAACCCAATAGCTAGGACTGTACTAATACCGAGAAGTAATTGTTTCATTATATTTTTTGATCTACATCGAATTGTTCAAGATAGTCAGCTACTCTTCTGAGGAAAGACCCTCCAAGCATACCGTCTACCACTCTATGATCATACGATAGTGATAAGAACATCATCTGTCTTATTGCGATGACATCTCCATATTCTGTTTCTACTACTGCTGGTTTTTTGCGGATAGCTCCTACTGCTAATATAGCAACTTGTGGCTGATTAATAATAGGTGTTCCCATCACATTTCCAAATGTCCCTACATTCGTCAATGTAAATGTTCCTCCTTGTACTTCAGCTGGAGCTAATTTATTGGACCTTGCTTTTCCTGCTAGTTCATTTACCTTCTTAGTAAGGCCTACCATGTTAAGCGTATCTGCATTTTTAATTACAGGTACTATGAGATTACCACTTGGTAAAGCCGCTGCCATACCTATGTTGATATCTTTCTTTAAGATGATACTTGTACCATCTACAGATGCATTTACTCCTGGGTAATCTTTTATTGCTTTTACTACTGCTTCTATGAATATTGGTGTGAATGTAATCTTCTCACCATGCGATTTGATAAATTCTCCCTTTACAGAATTCCTCCAATTCACTAGATTAGTAACATCAGCCTCTACGAATGATGTTACGTGTGGAGAGGTATGCTTACTCATCACCATATGATCTGCAATCAGCTTACGCATACGATCCATTTCGATGATCTCTACATTTCCTGATGCATTTACACTGCTAGCCGCGGCAGGTGCAGCTTTTGGTGCTGATACAGTATTAGATGCGGCAAAGCTCTGCGCCGCTGGTGCGCCAGATCTATTTGCTACATAGGCCAGCATATCCTTTTTAGTAACTCTACCATTAGCTCCTGAGCCAGGTACAGATTCCAATTCAGCTAAAGCGATCCCTTCAGATGCAGCTATATTTTTTACTAATGGAGAATAAAATCTTTTGCTATCTCCTGTGCTTACTACTTTACTAGGAGTGGCAACTGTCGCCGACGAAACTGCCGCTACCTTAGCTTGCACTGCTGGAGCCGCCTCAGCTGGAGCCTCTGCCACAGCAGGACTTGGAGTTGGCGATGCACTGTCTCCTTCAGTCGCTATTATAGCTATTACAGTACCAATAGGTACTACTGCATCTACGTCAAACATTATCTCAGATAAAACACCAGCTACTGGAGATGGAATTTCAGAATCTACTTTATCAGTAGCAATCTCGAGCACAGTCTCATCGAGGTCAATAGTATCTCCTACGCTCTTTGTCCAATTAAGGATAGTTGCTTCCATGATACTTTCTCCCATCTTAGGCATGATTAACTCTACTTTAGCCATATTTCCAGTTGTGTTTATTGTTATAAATGGTTAACTTAGGATACTATCCAAAATCGAGTGCAAAGTTAACTTATTTTAGCCTGCAAAACGCATTTTCTAAGCATATTCAATGCCTGATTACTAGCATATGCAATGTTTTTACTGCGGTCCTTAGAAGCCAATATGGTTCGTGTCTCTATTACACCATGTGAGCCAACAGCTATACATACAGTACCTACAGGCTTTGCTTCTGTCCCACCAGTAGGCCCTGCCACTCCTGAGGTAGCTACTGCAAAATCTACACCTAAAAGTTGGATTGCACCTTCCACCATTTCTTTTACTACTTGTTCACTCACTGCTCCATACGCTTTGAGGGTATCTTCTTTCACTCCAAGCATCTTTTGCTTAAGTGCATTACTGTAAGTAATCGCCGACCCTTGATAATATGCTGATGATCCTGAAATGGACGTCATCAGATGCGACAAATATCCACCTGTACAACTTTCAGCTGTACCTACAGTCAATCCACGATCAATACAAATCTGTTGTAATGCTTCTTGTAATGAAATCTCATCATATCCGTATACAAGATCACTGATCCGCTCGCTTACTCTTGTAATAGCTTGGTCTAATTTAGATTGCAAAAGTGATTCATCGTCACCTTTTGCTGTGATACGCAGTCGGACTTGTGCCAATCCAGGCAAATAAGCAATGGACAACTCTTTATCAAATCCATCTACAATGTCTTCTATCTCATCTGCTATACTAGACTCACCCATGCCCGCTGTCATAATTGTCTTATGCAGAATCACTTTTCGGTCTGGCCTCTGTGCCAATCGAGGTAGAAGCTGCTCTGACATGATAGCTTTCATCTCATATGGTACGCCTGGCATGGACACTATTTGCTTGCCTTCATGCTGCCATAGCATACCTGGAGCAGTCCCCATACTGTTTTTTAACACCTCTACTTTCTCTGGTAAATAGCATTGATCTTTATGTGCATCAGAGAGAGGAATATTTCTAGGAATGAAAATCTTTTTAATGTTCTCAAAGACCTCTTCATGAAACTCCATACCAACACCTAGATAATCAGCTATCGCCACTTTAGTAATATCATCTTTAGTGGGCCCAAGACCTCCTGTCATTAGTACTATATCAGATTGACCTAGACAGTAACGAATGGCATCTACTATCGGCTTATGTTCGTCAGAGACCGTTACTCTCTCGACTACAGATATACCAAGAGCAGTCAGTTTCTGAGACATCCAAGCCGCATTAGTATCTATGATTTGTCCTATTAATATCTCATCACCTATGGTGAGAATTGTTGCTTTCATTAGGTATCGTTTTGTAATAGTGAAACACACAAATACAGTATTGGTTCTGCCTATCCCATTGGAGTACATATCTCCAACAAAAAACCATTATTATCTCTAATGTAAGCGACTTTCTGCCCCCAAGGTTTAGACTTCATCGGCTCTTCTAACTTAGCACCAAATTGAATTGCTTTTTCAACAGTCTTTTCCACGTCTTCTGTAGTAAACCCCATCTCTATTGGAAACGGCTTACCACTTTGTGTTGCTACCATAAATCCATTACTCAAATTACTGTTGGCCAACTGTTTAGATGCAAATGCAATGACAGTTTCACCACTTCGTATCTCACCGTAATCTTGCTCTTCTGTCAAAAACTTCCTTTCGAAACCAAATGCTTTCTCGTAAAACTCCAATGCATCCAAAACACTAGAAACGTATAGTATGGTATATGCGTATTTTATCATCATTATATTATTTATGCAAGTACTTAATCTCCCTAAAATTAAACTCTCTAACTTCCCCTTCGACTTTCAATTGTAACTTACCTAGATCCGAGATCCCTAATATCTCACCTTCTCCTTCCACACCCTTAATCTCATATTTACGAACCTCATTTTTGAGATACAGTAAATTCATGTACTCCTCTTTCAATACTTCAAAGCCTTCTTCCCTCAATCTGTGATAAAAATGCTGCAAATGTTGACAAACTCTAGATTTCACATCAGAGACATCGAACATTTTCTCCGCTACTATTTTCATAGAAATTGGATTCGGCAACAAAGGATCAAATCGATCTTGATTCACATTGAGACCAATGCCAATAATTGCATTTTTAATGCTCTTACCCTGCAGTATATTTTGAATGAGTATGCCACAAACCTTTCGCTTTCCTATATAAATATCGTTGGGCCATTTGATTTTCGCTTCGATCTCATAACTAGCTAAAGCCGATCTCAGAGCTAATGAGGCAAGTATATTTAGTGTAAATTGTTGGTATGCCATCAAAAATCTTGGCTGCAGTATGACTGACATTAATAGACTCTCTCCATGCTCTGCACTCCACTTACTGCCAATCTGTCCACGTCCTTTGCTCTGATAGTGCGCCCATATGACAGTTCCTTCATTTGGATTACTATTTGATACTAATGAAGTAGCGTAATCATTGGTAGAATCAATGGTATCAAAGGTAATGGTGGGGCGACCTATAATAATGGAGCGTTGCATCGAAACAATTGTTAACTTTGATCCTTTAATAAACGTTATACTGGTCAACAAAAATAAGATATTTGAAACGATCCGAAATCGCTGAAAAAATTCAGCAACATACAGAAGAACTCAATCCTCTAATTATAGATGCAATACAGGATATCAAGGGTAAAAATATAGTATCTCTAGATCTAAGAAATCTTGACGAAGCTCCGGCTGACTTTTTTATTATATGCGAAGGTGACTCTACCACACAGGTAAGTGCGATCGCAGGTAATATTATCAAGCGAGTAAAAGACGAACTAGGTGTAATCCCTGGACATAGAGAAGGTATGACTAATGCACGATGGGTATTAGTCGATTACTTTAATACTGTAGTGCATGTATTCTACCCAGAGACGCGTCAATTTTATGACCTCGAAGATCTATGGAGTGACGCAAATATTACAGAATATGCCAATTTATAACCATTAGCGGACAAAACGATACGACGGCTAATAGTGTTATAACTATAGAAATGTCTCTGCTAACAGTGCAGAGCTAAGGTTCGCGCCAATAAAAGAGGGTGAACTATTAAATTAAAAAGAAAGAAATGAGTGATAACGAGAATAAAGATCCAAAGAAGACGCCTAACAAGGTGAACTTCAACTCTTATTGGATCTATGGTATCATCATTCTAGTCATATTGGGGATCAATATGTCTGTAATGATGAACAACAGTACAAAGGTCATCACATATGATGAGTTCGAAGAAAAAGTAGCCGACAAAAAGGTAGAAAAGGTTGAGGTAATCAATAAGCAGATTGCCAATGTTTTTCTTACTCCAGAAGCGCTTAAGATTGAAATGCCTGACTACAAAGAAAGTAGCTATGCAGTCAATCAGCCACAATATCAGTTTGAGATAGGTGATATGGCTTATTTTCTTGAGCGTATGCAAGACTTGAAAAAATCAGGTTACCCAGTACCATACAAGATGGAAACTAAGACTAATTGGCTAGCTCCTATTATGAGTTGGTTGCTTCCATTATTCATTTTGGTAGCGATATGGCTATTCATCATGAAAAGAGTAAGTGGTGGCGGTGGCCCAGGTGGTGGACAGATATTCAATATCGGCAAATCCAAGGCTACTCTATTTGACAATAAAGATTCTAAGGTCAATGTAACATTTGCAGATGTAGCAGGGCTTAATGAAGCTAAGGAAGAAGTAATGGAAGTAGTTGACTTCCTTAAGAACCCTAAAAAATATACTGCCTTAGGCGGTAAGATTCCAAAAGGTGTACTACTTGTAGGCCCTCCTGGTACGGGTAAGACATTACTCGCCAAAGCAGTAGCTGGAGAGGCAGAAGTACCATTTTTCTCTATCTCTGGATCTGACTTTGTAGAGATGTTTGTCGGAGTAGGTGCCTCTAGAGTAAGGGACCTATTTAAGCAAGCAAGAGAAAAAGCACCATGTATCATCTTCATTGATGAGATAGATGCGATCGGTAGAGCAAGAGGTAAAGGTGCTGTACAAGGCGGTAATGATGAGCGTGAAAACACTTTGAACCAACTACTAGTCGAGATGGATGGATTCAATACTGATTCGGGTGTAATCCTAATGGCTGCGACCAACCGTCCAGATATACTTGATAGCGCATTGATGCGTCCAGGTAGATTTGACAGACAGATTGGTATTGACAGACCTGACCTTGTAGGTAGAGAAGCGATATTCAAAGTTCACCTTAAGAATATAAAGACAAAAGAAACTATGTCTGCTTATGAACTTGCTGAGATGACACCAGGATTTGCTGGGGCAGAGATCGCAAATGTTTGTAATGAAGCCGCATTAATCGCCGCACGTAGAGGTAAGAGTGAGGTCGACATGGACGACTTCAATTATGCTCTAGACAGAGTGATAGGTGGATTAGAAAAGAAAAACAAGCTTATAGCACCGAAAGAAAAGGAAATAATAGCATACCACGAAGCAGGACACGCAATCTGTGGATGGTACCTAGAGCATGCTAGCCCTCTAGTAAAGGTCACTATAGTACCAAGAGGTATGGGAACACTCGGATACGCTCAATATTTACCAAAAGAGGAATACATCACTAGGACAGAAGCATTGCTAGATCGTATGTGTATGACTATGGGAGGTAGAGCTGCAGAAAAAAATATCTTTAATAAGATATCTACAGGAGCGCAATCAGATCTTGATCAAGTAACCAAGATGGCCTATTCAATGGTAGCTATCTATGGTATGAATGAAAAAGTAGGTAATGTATCATTCTATGGAATGCAGCAGGACCAATTCAGCAAGCCTTACTCCGATGATACTGCCAAACTGATTGATCAAGAGTGTAGAAAGATGATTGATGAGCAATATGATAGAGCACAAGCCCTACTCCAGGAGAGAAGCAAAGAGTTACATTTACTCGCAGCTGCACTTCTTGATAAAGAGGTATTGACTAAATCTGATGTAGCTAGATTAATTGGTGATTCACCATTTGATGATAAAAACAAACCTCTAGTATCTGGCAAACCGCCAATCATACCGGAGACACCTTCTGTACAATCTCCAAGTCCAAATGACATTGTATAAGTAGTATAGAAAATAGCCTAATAAAAAAAGCTCAGTCGTTTGGACTGGGCTTTTTTTGTATTGAGCTGTATGGTATATGAATGCGGTTTTTATATATTTTTTCAAATAGAATGATACTCATTGATCAATCCTTAAGTATATGTTTGATGGTGTAGCGAATGGCATAATCACTACTCAAGTCGAGAAAATATGTAAGGTATAATGAGATAAATTTTCACATCGTTAGCAGCTCTGGTACATCACTCAATTGAATTGAACTCAAAGATGTAAGACATCAGTATACACAGTCGAAAAACAACGACTAATGCAACTCCAAGAAAGAATACATAGAAAAAGGTAAGATCTACAGAATAGCCTCTTCATCCTAAAACTCAAAGGCATTGAATCCTACATCCAATCCATAGCCTGCACAAAATATGTTAGCAGGAACGGAAGCATTACCCAAAACCATTCTGGAAGAATGATTAAAAACCCAATCGTAAGTAACAATGACACAGCAAAGTATAGCCAATATTTCTTTTTTGATTTTGTAGTTGATGTCATAATCGTAATAGTTGTAGATGTACTTTGAATTCAGCACGAAATTAATCTTTTTTGAGATTATCCGCAGCCTATATCTATAAATGTTATAATTCTCCGTTTCGTTTTCTTCTAACAATATCGCTAAACCATACTGGAACAATGATCACACCTGCTATCAAATATGGATAATAAGTGATCAACCTCCATATCAATGCGGCTAAAGAAGAAATTCCTTCTGATATATAATCTGAATAAAAACCACCAAATAAATACTCTGCAACTCCTGACCCACCAGGCGTAGGAGTAAATGCAGTAACGACATGCATGGACGCACCTCTAGCTAATAAGGTAAGCTGATTCATCATATCTAATCCTGTATCCGGAACCAATGCTATTATAATAAAACTGATCGCCACAAACCTTGTAACCCAAGCGCCTGTAGTATGTGCCATCGCTTTGATATGATAAGACAATGGTTTTTTGGCGAGCTCTTCTGCAGTCACGACTACATCTTCAGATGTCTGTTCGATACTATGCTTAAACCTACTAAGCAGTTTTCTCTTGGAGAAGAAAATTAATATTTTCTGTATGCTTTTAGGATTGACAAAAAGACCGTAGAAAAATACTAAGCCATAGGCCGTCATAATCCCTAATACCGTCAAGAAAGTATATCCGAAACCATCCAAATCAGTTATGGACACCATGCCAGGTCTAATGATATTAGCACCTAAGGCTAGATATAATAATGGTAAACCCACAATAAAGAATATTGTATCCAACACCATAGAATACAATACTACAGATACAGTCTTTCCTGCTGATAGCTTTTCCTGCGCCAATAAAAATAGAGCTACTCCAGATCCACCTACACTAGTTGGTGATACTGCAGATGCAAATTCCCAAATGAAAATCAATTCAATTGACTTTTTCCATCCAAATACCTTATCCGACATTAACCTTAGTCTCGCTGCATAGAACAAATGACGCAATACATACATCATCACCGCCATAAAAAGCCAAAATAGTAAATGTCCATTCCAGTTGATCTTACCAAACTCTTCCATATCGAGTTGGCTATACATCATATACATGACGATACCAATACCGATTAGGGCAGGAATCAATATCCTACTAAGCTTGATAGAATCCAATACTGAATTCCCTTCTTCTAAGTCGTTATTTTGCTGTGGATTACTCACTTAATTGTACCGTGTCTATAGTTATACCAGAGAAACCGCGAAAGTACTGCATTTGTTATGAAGTCGTGCGGGTTTGTGACTCAGAATTAAATACTATTTGCAGACATATAGAGTTAATCTAACAAAGCCAGTAAGTACTCTCCATAGCCACTCTTGATATACTTGTGACCTAACACCTTCAGCTGAGCTTCGTCAATAAAACCCATACGGTAAGCTACCTCTTCGATACAGCCTACTTTAAGACCTTGTCTTTGCTCTATTACTTGGATATATTGTCCTGCTTGTATAAGTGAATCATGTGTACCTGTATCTAACCAAGCAACGCCTCTAGACAAGACTGCGACCTTGAGTTTGCCTGCCTCTAAGTAATACTTGTTTACATCCGTAATCTCATATTCACCTCTAGGGCTTGGTTTTAGATTTTTAGCTACTTCCACCACACTGTTGTCATAAAAATATAAACCTGGTACCGCAAAATTAGATTTTGGATTCTTAGGCTTCTCTTCTATGGATAGCGCGTTATTGTCTTCATCAAACTCTACTACTCCATATCGTTCAGGATCCGATACTTGGTAAGCAAATACTACTCCTCCTTCTGGTTTGTTAAACGATTGCATCAAATCCATCATTCCACTCCCATGAAAGATGTTATCTCCTAGTACTAAGGCTACATCGTCACCATCAATAAATTCCTCTCCCAACACAAATGCCTGAGCTAAACCATTGGGCTCATACTGAGGTATATATGTAAAAGTGCAACCGATCTCACTACCATCACCTAATAACTTTTCAAAATTAGGTAAGTCTTGTGGCGTAGATATAATAGCAATTTCGCTTATACCTGCTCCCATAAGTGTACTTAGTGGATAGTATATCATTGGCTTATCATATACTGGCATCATCTGCTTACTGCATGCTAATGTCAATGGATACAATCTAGTGCCGAGCCCACCTGCGAGTATGATTCCTTTCATATTGTTTATATTGATAATACGTATACTGCAAATACTGTACTAGAATATAAAAGCCTAATCGAAGAAGCACCATTGGTAAAGTTTCACATTGTTGTTTGCCTAATATTCAATACTTCTTACGTGCACCTTGCCTATCAGAAAAATCACGAATTTCATACGCCTCTGTAACATTAATTCTCTATACATACGTTTCAACAGTATGAAACGCAGAACATTTGCAAAAGGAATAGCAGCTATCTCAGGTACCGCATTGCTTACAGGATTATATACTTATCAAGTAGAGCCTTTTTGGCTCGAGATCGTCCATCATAAAATGAAAATCACCAACCTACCTAAAGAATTAGTAGGTAAGACTGTGATGCAAATCAGCGATATACATGTTGGAGATAAATTTGATTACCAATATTTGATAGATTCATTTAATCAAGTAGCCCAGCTCAATCCTGACTATGTAGTGTACACTGGCGATTATGTAAGCTGGAATAGCAGCAAGCAACTTTCTCAACTCAAAGAAGTAATGCAACATACTGTACGTGGAAAACTAGGAACCGCTGGCATCTTAGGCAATCATGATTATGGTCATGCATGGAGCCAAGATTATGTAGCCGATGATATATCTCAAATTCTGACTGATAGTGGTATTACTGTATTGCGTAACGACCAACAATCTTTTGAAGGGCTTAATATTATAGGACTAGATGATTATTGGGGTACTCGATTTACACCTAGTGATGTGATGGGAAGGGTCGACAATACTACTGCTAATTTACTACTTAGTCATAATCCAGATGTAGTAGACCTTGATGTATGGCAAGGCTATCAAGGATGGATATTGTCTGGCCATACACATGGTGGGCAATGCAAACCACCGTTTCTTACACCACCTTTACTACCTGTCAAAAATAAAGACTATTCTGCTGGTGCTTATGATCTTGGTGATGGAAGACATATGTATATCAATCGAGCTCTCGGACATCTGTGGCAGGTGAGATTTAATGTTCGTCCAGAGATTACGGTATTCGAATTAGTATAAAAGGGTAACCTTCAATCTAACTGGAATTGAACGCAACAACATAGTGCTACATTAATCTCTAGGAATATATATGAACTGAGCCCCAAGTTCGCTTAAGGCAAAGATACAGAGATACTCTTCTTGACTCTTATAGTTTTCTCGAAACTCATCCACCTTCTCTTCGAACACAATCTGCTTGGAGACAAACTCCTCCAATGTAGAAGCATTAATGGACCAAGGGGTCTTATTCGTATCTTTATCTAAAAGTGGTATACCGATATTTACCTCTTGCTGATGCACGACAAATATGGGATACTTAGATACCTCTTGCACTACTACTGTATCTGCAGCTTGCGACATCAACTTTATATAAGGCTTAAGCTGCTCTTCTATCCGAAGAAATTTTTCTAACTCTGACATACTTTCTATTAATGTTCTAAGCCTTCTTTAGTTCTAATAAAGCTACATTTTCTATATGATGGGTATGTGGAAACATATCCACTGGTTGCATCTTGATCATTTCGTACTTTTCTGATAGCAATGCTATATCTCTTGCCTGTGTGCCTGGATTACAACTGACATATACAATCCTAGGCGCAGCTAATGTGAGCAATGTATTGATTACATCGCCGTGCATTCCTGCTCTTGGTGGATCCGTAATGACTACGTCTGGACTTCCATGAATATCTCTAAACTCTTCCGTTAATACATCTTTTACATCGCCGGCATAGAACACAGAATTTTCTATTCCGTTAAGTTCAGCATTAACCCTTGCATCTACAATTGCTGGCTCTACTTCTTCGATCCCTACAATCTGCTTACAGTCATTAGCCATGTACAATGCTATACTACCTAATCCAGTATAGAGATCATATACATTCATCTCAGACTCGAGTTGTGCATAGTCCTTCACTACATCATATAGTACTTTAGCTTGCTTGCTATTAGTCTGAAAGAATGACTTAGGACCAATCTTATACTTACACTCGCCTAACTGCTCTATAATAAATGGCTCTCCATGATAAAGTATAATATCTTGATCTAGGATAGTATCATTTAACTTCTGATTGATCACATAATGCAATGAAGTGATCTGCGGAAATGACTCTTTTATGAATGCCATCACACCTTCTACCATTTCCATCTCTGGCTGTCCAAAACTTACTATCACCATCCAATCTCCTAGCGTAGTATTTCTTACGATCATGTTACGCATCATACCTTTATGCGACCTCGGATCATAATATGTAATCTCATGTTCCATAGTATAATCACGAACCGCGTTTCGCATCTTATCCGAAAGCGTATCTTGAAGGTGGCAAGTATGTATGTCTATTATCTTATCCCAAGCGCCAGCTCTATGGAATCCAAATGCTGGATGCTGAGTGATCTCTTCTCCTGATGCCGCCTCTGCTTCGGTAATCCATCTTTTATTAGAAAAACTGTACTCCACTTTATTTCGATAATATCTAGTCTCTTCGCATCCTTTGATAGGAGATATATCTTCTGTAGGAATCTTGGCAATCTTACGCATAGCATCTACTACAGTAGTATGCTTATGTCTGATCTGCGCCGCATAGTCAAGGTGCTGCCACTTGCATCCACCACAATCATCGAAGTGTTGACAAAATGGTTCTACTCGATCCTCGGAGTACGATTTAAACTCCTGCACAATCCCTTGGCCAAAAGATTTCTTCTTACGCAGTACCAAGACATCTACTACATCACCAGGCACGGCTCCATCTACAAATAGAACTTCTCCTGATGGTGCTCTACCTACAGCTTTGCCTTTATCAGCAATTCCTGTCATCACTACATCCTCTACTACCTTTTTACGTTTATGTCTTCTGCCCATCTTATTATTTATATTGGTGCAAAAGTAAGGATAGTAGGTTGAGTTTGTACTTTTCAATCAAGGTAACTTATTCGTAAGTTGATTATCACGCCAGTCCGATGTAAAAAATACTCGATACAAGCGCTTAATGCGAACCTCAAAAAAGAACTATACTACTGATGTTAAAGTCTTACCTAATCAGAATAAATTCTGTTCTTCTGTTTCTTTGACGACCTGCATCAGTCTCATTCGTATCAATAGGGTCAGTCTCTCCCAGACCTAGATAGCTTAGTCTATCCAATGTGATACCATTAGTAGCTAGAGCATCGTATACTGATTTTGCTCGATCTTCTGACAACTGCTTATTAGCGTTTACATCTCCAACATTATCAGTATGCCCAAGTATTCTGATCTTCAAAGTAGGTTGTTTTTTGAGCGTAACGACGAGTCGATTGATCTCTACCATTGATACTTCCTTGAGCTTTGCGGATCCTGTTTCGAAAAATATATTATTCAGCACAACTGGAGTATCAAATACTATATCAGGAGATTCAGCCTTTGGTATAGGCATCATCTCAACCGATATTACAAAAGGATCTACTGCTGTATTATTACCTATAAGGTCAAAGTATCTTGATTGAAATATATAACCTTCCATTTCTACACTCAACCCATAACTTTTACCTGTAGGAAGACTTGTAACGTACACTCCATCTTCAGCTTCATTTCTTGATAACACATCACCACTCTCTCCATCTGTGAGTTCAATCTTATTCGCCGCAATAGGCTGTTTGGTTATGGCGTCTATCACATTTACTTTTAGATAGGTAGTTAATATAGGCTTTGCGTACTCTGGAATAGGAAAGGTAAATACTTCGAGATTGGTATTGGTCTCTCTATTTTCTAAAAACTCTCTATCTGTAGAAGTATACCCTCTCTCTCCATCAAGTGATACGGTCAGTCCTCCATCGTGACCTATCGTATTAATCGGATATCCCATGTTTGTAGCTTTGGCCCAAGATAGATGATCGCCTTTTCTAGCTGAAAAATAATTGTCAAAATCACCCATACCTGGAAGACCGTTAGATCTAAAATACAAGGTATACCCATCCGCATGAATAAATGGGGATTCTTCATTGTCTTTAGTATTAATATTAGCTCCCAAATTAACTGGCATCGTCCATCCATTGTATTCGCCACCTCTAACACTGACCCAGATATCCTTACCACCTTGTCCATCTTTACGATTACTCGAAAAGTAGAGCGCATTACCATCAGCAGAAAGACTCGGCTGAGATTCCCATGCTGGAGTGTTGATAACTGGCCCCATATTTCGAGGAGATATCCACTCGCCATTTTTGATGCGAGAATAATATAAATCGCAACCGCCAAATCCATTACGATTATTGCAGCTAGTAAAGACTAAAAATTTTCCATTAGCAGAAAAACTAAATGTTCCGATTTCTGCAAATTCATCAAATTCAGCAAAGCCAGGCCTTACTATGTAATCCTCTCCATCTTTGGTGGCCACCATCAGTTCATCTGAACTGCTGTATCTTCTTATAAATAATATGGCCTCTCCGTCAATAGACTCAGTAGCACCATATTCTCTAGCAGAAGTATTTATACTTGCTGGCAGTTTATCAAATTGGGTAATTACTGGATTTTGTAATGCCTGATGTGCAAACTTACTGTTCTGCATCATTCGTGTCGCTTTAGCTTTCTTTCTTTTGTTAGACACATCTCTTTCGAGGTAGCTTTCAAAGTGAAATGCTGCGGCATCGTACTCTTCCAATGCATGCAATGTAAGACCTGTACTATAATACATTTCTGGATCAAACTCTGGAGCCTTTGCAATAGCGTTTAGAAAATTATCTTTCGCTTTAGCATATTCTTTCTTCTGATAATAGATAGATCCTTTGCGAAGATATATTTCTACAAAATCAGGATACTCCTCTAATAGCTTGTCATATATTTTGATGGCTTTATCAATATCATTAGATCTACTAGCACTTATTGCTTCTCTAAGTTTTTTCACTTCCTTCTTAGATATATCCTTTCGCTCAGTATAATCTTGAGCCATAAGAGTGAAGGCAAAACAAGTGAGTAAAATTGTATATAATATTGATCTAGTCATAGTATTTCTTTTCTGTAATTCGTCGACACCGTTATTATAAATATTAAAACTTGTCCACTATTGTACTAACAAACTTTAATGCTATATCTGTTCCACATTTTGAAAACCTTAACTACAACTATTCCTGAGAGGTATTAATTTGAATTATTTTCGTTTTTTTTTGTCTTAAATCACATTCATAGATTTATATCGAATAATCCAAACATATCATTTAGAATAATTCGTTGTAACCTATATTTCAAATAGATAAGAATATAGATTAACCTAATACGAAAATTGCATTTGCATAACTTATTGTCGCTCTAAGTAAATAATCACGATTTATAAACAATTTGCTGTCATTAATACGGTCACCAAACAACGTATGTCTTTGATTTTCAGTCTTTTTTACCGATCTTTACCACTCGCGACAGACAAGCCTGTTTCATTACCTTAAGTCATTTCCCTTAATTAGTTTCAAGATATTACTCTTGCGACCACAATTAGGTATCTCTTTACTTAAAGTTTGGAATAGTTTTTTCTGTACGCAAAGTACCTCAAACCATTGTGCAACAACTGAAAGCTAAGTAGAAGATGTTTTTTAAGACGATAATCCAAGGAAGGTTAGAATTTGCTACTCAAAAGAGTTACGATAAGGTATTTAAAATGTTTGAATATCGAGCTGAAAATTATCATCGAAATGAAATGATATTTGCCTCGGAAGAGATCTTCAATAAAGAGAAACTTCTCCTCGACATTCCTAGATTTGTAGGAACGAGTTCGGAAAAACACTTTAGAAACACTGCAAGTTTAATAGCGTACTGTTCACAATTTGCTATATCTGGATCAGTAAGAGCTTGGTTGCTAGATGAAGGGAAAATCCTTTTTTATGAAATGATGGAACCTAAATCCGATAAAGCTGCCGTACAATCTTTCCTAAAAGGTAGAGATCTCGTCAAGCAAATTGGAAAAGAAAAAGAAGCGATAGAAGCTCTTGATAAAGCTATAGAAAAGTACGATCGCCATGCCATGGCATACGAAAGAAGAGCTAAGGTAAATTTCTATTTGAAAGATTATCATAATGCGCTTAGAGATTATAATAAGTGTATCGATATCGACTCTACTATTCCCACTGCGTATTATGGTAAAGCCAAAATCCACTTCTTAAAAGAAGAATGGGAAGATGCGATCAAAAACTATGATGTAACACTAAAGCACACTGTAGCATTACAACCTATATACTGGAAAGCTAGAAGACAAAAATCTCTTTGCCATATCGAGTTAGAACAATGGGACAAAGCGGCCTTTGATCTTAAGCTCTTTACTAAAAGAGCCTTTCCTGACGACAACCCTAATAAGGAGTGGAAGAAACAAGCATATTTCAACTATGCTTTAGTACTCTTACAAATGGATGAAACAGACGATGTACTCAAAAGCTTAGATGCTGCACTTGAGCTACCAGAACACCCATCTGTAAGTACTGCCGAAATCCTAAGAACGCGTGGATTAGCTAAGCAAAAAATGGGTAAAAATGGATTTATCAAAGATCTTAAAGATGCTTCAGATTTAGGTGATAAAATTGCCAAAACAACATTAGCCAATAGAGGTAAAAAAGTGAAAGCAAAATAACTTCCACCCTACATATTTGCAGTTTAGTCTAACTTAACATTAGCTGCAATCAAGAAGTAGAACAAAGGCCTTTGAGTAATCGAGGGCCTTTACTTTTTCTAGTATATCAATTATAATCGTCAACGCTTCTTACATCTATTGGCATTGAAATAGTTGGACCTACTTTCTATTACTTGGATGGTATGTCATAATAGCATCTCTTAAGTATTGGGTATCTATATGTGTATATATCTCAGTAGTAGTAATCGATTCATGACCTAGCATATCTTGTACGCTTCTTAGATCTGCTCCAGCATCTACCATATGACTGGCAAACGAATGTCGGAAGGTATGCGGACTCACTACTTTATCAATAGCCGCAGCCTTTACTGCATCCTTAACGATATTAAATATCATTATTCTTGATAAGTGAGACCCTCTTCTATTGAGAAAAACATAGTCTTCTTCTCCAGGTTTAGGGGTAACTTTATTGCGAATAGGAAGGTAATAGCTGATATACTTTATGGCTGACTTCCCAATAGGAATTAAGCGTTCTTTATTATTTTTACCTATAACTCTTACGAAGCCTTCCTCAGGAAAATAATGCGACAATCTAAGACTTGTTAATTCGCTTACCCTCAAGCCACATGAGTACAAAGTCTCTAGTATCGCTCTATTGCGCTGACCGTGGTCCGTACTATGGTCTATACTGTGTATTATCAGATCAATCTCTTCATAACTTAAGGTATCTGGTAAGTGCTTACCCAACCTTGGCCCTTCGAGTAACTCGGATGGATCATGTTGCATTAAATCCTCTATCAATAAGTACTTATAGAACGCTCTTACTCCAGATATAATCCTAGCTTGTGACTTAGCTTGGACTCCCAGCTCATAGAGATAAACCACAAAGTCCTCTAAATTCTGATACTGAATCTGTATTGGTGATACATCTAATTTCTTAAGTTCGACAAAGTCTTGAACCTTCTTAATATCTCGCACATAGGCATCGATACTGTGGGGAGAAAGCGATCGCTCCAACATTAAATAATCCTCGAATCCGCGTATAAGGCTGTTCCAATCCATAAGACGAAGATACATGAAATTCAATAAACATTACAATAATATATAATATGTATGGCACTGACGATTAGCCTAGTCGACGACCATTAAGAGATAGACGTATTCCATCTATACAATAGCATCTAATTTCGATCCTAAAAATCCATTAATCTATCTTGTCTATAAAATTCACTATAGGGACTCTAACGCTACGAAAAAATCATCGCAACAATAACTCCTATTACCTTTAGAAAGAAACTACATTTTGACGAATTGCTTAGACACTACTCCATCATTACTTTCAAAAGTAAGTACATAAGATCCTTGAGGAAAATAGCTTACATCTATCGTTGTCATATTGCCGATTACTTCTCCTTTCTCTAATACTCTCCCATTGATAGATCTCATGGTATAGCTTTCGAAATCGTAATCTGCCCATGTCGCCGTGATCTGATCTGAAGTGACACTTGGGTATAAAGAAATTACAAACGCTGGTATGTCTTTTATTGAAGTTAGATTATTATCTAAGTTGACTTGCAACAAATCAAAGGACTGTATCCCTCTAGCAAACGTCGCAGCTACAAGTTCATTATTGACAGGATTATATACCATATCATATACTTCGATGATCGGCATATTATCACCTAGTCTCTCCCATCTATTTCCAGCATCTACAGTGTAGTATACGCCACCATCAGTCGCTATAAAGATTACTTCATCATTGTAATCTGGATGAACCAATATATCATTAATAGCGATCTGCGGTAAATCTCCACTGATAGGTATCCATGATTGTCCATTATCATCTGTACGGTGAATATGTGCTACAAAATCATTTGACTTATATCCAGTTACACTTACGTATGCAGAATTTGCTTTACTTGGAGAAGCTACTATATCCGATACGTATCTATATGGCACTCCCTCTGATACATCATCCCAACTTACTCCGCCATCCATCGATGACCAAACTAATCCATCTGTTGTACCTGCGTATAGGTAATCTTCGATCAATGGTGACTGATGCACTGTACTAATCGAATGATCAACAAAAGCAGCGCTCCTTGATGTATCTGTCAGTACATCACTAATCTTAATCCACTCAACAAAAGATCCATCATTAAATCCTCTATATACACTTTGCCTACCGGCATAAAGTATTTTTGGATCATGCTCACTTACAAAGTACGGCGTATCCCAATTGGTACCTTCAGTATTATCAAAACCAAGTCTGGCATTGTCAAATATCTTACCACCATCATATGTCACTACCAAGCCTCCATTTTGTGACGAAGCATAATATATTAGCGAATCCGATGGATCAAAATCAATAGTGAATCCATCTCCGCCATATAGTCTTGTCCACTGGTTAATATTTTCTGCATTTCCTGCGGTGGTGCCATTATCTTGAGCGCCTCCATAGTACACGCTTGGACGATGTGCATTATACCCTATTCTGTAAAACTGTGTCGCAGCTATATTTTCAATATCTACCCAACTTTCACCGTCATCGCTAGATTGGTATATACCACCATCAGTTGCTAATAGCATTCTGTCTTCTTCTACAACAAGATCGTGCATATCTGCGTGTACATCTATTTCCGACCAGAGCGGCACAGCCCTATCCCAAGTAGATCCACCATCTCTCGTTCTCCAGGCATCTACTCCTAGTATAGATATATCATTATCATCCTTAGGGTTTACTCTCAACTGGCCAAAATACCAAGCAAAACCACCCATGGCATTACAAGGAAATCCTGAATCTGGAGAGGTATTTAGCTCTATCCAATTGTTTCCAGCGTCACTTGTCTTCCATACACCTAACAGTTGTGAGCCTGTATTTGAACAAATATCACTACCTCCAGTATTCACGTATGATGCATATACGTTATCATAATTTTGACCAGACATAGCTAAGCCTATTCGCCCCATTTCATCTGAAATAGGTAGTCCGCCCTCTAGCATTATCCATGTCTCACCTCCATCAGTTGATTTATGTATACGTGCATCAGGTCCTACTATCCGCGATATACTTTCATTTCTAATCCGATTCCAACCTGCTGCATATATGATATCTGGATTTTCTGGATGCACTACCATATCTATTACTCCTGTGGAATCATTTATCATAAGCTTCTGCTCCCAATTAGACCCACCATCTGTACTTTTGTATACCCCTCTCGCTGAAGTCTTAATAAAAGGAAGGCCCATCGTAGATACGTATACAATATCAGAATCCGAAGGCGCTACATGTATACGAGATACAATACTAGCTTCCTCTAAACCGATGTAAGCCCAATTATCTCCACCATCATTACTTTTAAACACACCAGAACCTGACTTTGGAAAACCTGAGATATTAGGATCGCCAGTACCTACATATACAGTAGAGGGATGATTAGGATCATAGGTAATGTCTCCTATATTAAGATCTGGCTGATCATCAAATATAGGTTCCCAACTAAATCCATTATCTACCGTACGAAAAACGCCACCAGATGCATATCCAGCAATTATCTCTTTGCTATTAGTTGGATTGATGGCTAAGGCATTGACTCTTGCTCCTATATTACCTGGCCCTTCCACTTTCCATTCACCACTCGATCTAGTAGTTGCTATACGATTGGCTACTTCTTCTTTAGCGAGCTTGTATGCTCTGTAGTCTGGAATAGCGTATGGGAAATTTTTACTGATAAATAGCTGCTCATAGGGAAATTGCTTATCCTCTAATTTTGAAACTTCTCCTTCAATTCTATCAGCTTTTATCGTTGACGTAATCCTATTATCAACACAACTACATAATATTACACTCGCAGCTATTGCCGAAAGCCAAATCCTCGATATCTTCATTCTCACAGTTTACTTCACATTAGAGCGATCATCGAAAATAATTTGTTCAATTTCGGAATAGCCAACTCTTGTTAAAAGAATACGACTATAAGACACCAAATAGAATGCCGAATACCTACTCGATATAGCTTACAATTAAAATTAAGTTTCTCTATTGCGCGACAATTAGTGATATACAACATTATAAAGGTCGCGATGCATAATGGTGAAATGAAAATCGAGATGTAATACAAATAAAGATAACCCCAAAATGATCTAATCCTTAATAAGAACGATAGCGTCAGAGGCATACCTCTTTCTTATATCCATCAAAGATTTATTTAATGTATTAGAATTACATGAATGATATACTTGCACTTGACGTCTACTTCTTCTGACAGTTATAAATGCGTTATATCCACCATTTTTCAACCTTGACATCATCTTATTGGCATTCTTCGCATTCTTATATAGCCCTACTGCTATGATACATGATTTATCTAATGCTATATCTTCTTCTTGTTCGATCTCATCTTTTTGATTTTCTGATACTATGACTGTATCTGATTCGATCATTTTTTCTTTTACATTGGTAATGTCTACTTCAAGTACGGTAGTATCAACATTATTGACATCCAGTCCATCAGTCGCGATATGAAGGGTATCTTCCATTAACTCACCTCCAAGAATATTTTCAGCATCATAAGTAGCTGAATCATTATCATCTGTAAGTAATAGTGTTGAATCGCTTACTGCCATCAGTTGAATATTTCCCTCCTGCTCCTCTTCTATATGATGAGATAAATTTTCTTCTGACCCAATGAAAGGCACATACTCTTGGCCCTCTATCACAATGGTATCATACATTTGAATTTCGTTTAAAGATGGGTCTAAGAGAGAGACATTTTTATCAGAAAACAAATCATCGAAAGAATAATACAAAATAAAACTCAATACTGAAATGATGACAGCTAAAGCTATATAGAAATCTACACGATCTTTTTTGTCAAGCGTATGGTATGAGTTTATATTATTCATCGGTTGGGGTAAGATTATTTAAGAAGAAAACTAGAATTTATCTGGACTCAGATTAAGCTATGAGTCCAGACAAATCCTTCAATAGTAAACTATATTTTACTTATCAAATTTATCAAAAAACTTGTTCATTTGTTTTCCTGCAGCTTCTCTACCTCCAAGGCCAAATGACAGTGCGAAGGCTATAGCTACAGATCCTAGAGTAAGTCCAAACGCAAGATTTACTATACTTTCTGCGATACCCATAGTATGCAGCGCGAATGCTAAGAATATACCCATGATTGCAAACTTGGCAACTGGAGTTAAATAACCATTTCCCTCAGACTTAGATAGCATATCAGATACTAAGTTGGATATAAATATACCTGCCATTAGAATGACCATACCGAAGAATACTCTTCCTGCTATATGCATTACATCATTAAGGATTTCTTGCACTTGATGTAATTCCAATTTATCTGCTGCTGATATTACACCTAAAAACATAATAAAGAAAAGAGCCACATTACCTATTAGACTAGATAGAGAAGAATCTCCAATTACTTTATTAAGTCCCATACTAGTGGACAAGTTATCTAGACCTAGATTACGAAGCAAATCAGAAACAATAGCAACTGCATATTTTCCGATGATAAAGAACACTCCGAGTATAACTACTGCTAATATAATTTTAGGAATTGAATTCATTAGCGTTCCAAGAATTTCAGTCGCTGGCTCTGATATAGCACTCATATTAAGTGTATCTAATGCCATGATTAATATTGGAATGAAGACAATTACAAATACAATTTGCTTTACCAATTTAGATAGATCTAATGATCCTGCATTCAAGCCTAATTTATTGCCGAAACCTTCCAAGCGTTCGGATAAAAAACCAGTAGCTTCTGAAGCAATAGATGCAATAATATACCCAGCAAAAGTAATAATACCTCCAAGAATGATATTAGGTATAAAGCCTAAAAACTTACTGAGCATATCCTGTAGTGGTTCTAGGACATCTCCAGCTCCTAATAAATTGAGTACAATTAATAATGTATATAATACTATAAGGTAGTAAGCCAGCTTAGCGATAAACTCATCTATCCTAACAGAGGTTTGCATTTTTTGACCAATCTTCTCATCTATTGCAGTTCTTCTCATCAATCTGATAACGAGTTTCTTAACCATCTTAGCGATGAAGAAACCAATTAGCAATACAGCTAACGCCCCTAAAATTCCAGGTAGTTTACTTCCAAATTGTATACTTAATGAATTAGTAAGATTTTCTAGGTATTCCATTTCGTTGCGTTTTTTTGTTAGAGTTAAATAATCATAAAGTGGTGGATCATACAATCACCACAACACTTATGACGCTCAACTTTAACAAAGTCACAACATTTGTCTAAAAAAATGTTAACAACATTCGTTTAAATCAGTCCACTACAATATCAACAATACAGAATTCGCCCTACCTGACTTAGGTATTAATTAGAAAGCTGACTACCTTGAAATATCTCTACTCTACCCAGTCCGCAAGAAAAAGATTAGTAGCCCTTGTCCCTCCATTATTTCTGTTAGAAGCAAAGATTAACTGCTTACCATCATATGAGAACATAGGGAAACTATCAAAAGTCTCATCGAAAGTAATCTGTTCCAATCCTGTACCGTCTAGATTAATCATGTACAGATTGAATGGAAATCCTCTTTCGCTCTGATGGTTAGAAGCAAATATCACTTTCTCACCTGAAGGGTGGAAAAATGGTGCCCAATTGGCATTACCAAGATCAGTGATCTTAGTGAGATTTGATCCATCTACATTACACCAGTACAACTCCATCTTAGTAGGCATTACAAGCCCTTCTGCCAATAGATCTTTATATACCTTGACATCTTCAGCTGTAGTCGGTCTACTTGATCTAAATATCAGCTTAGTACCATCAGGAGAGAAGAATGCACCTCCATCATAACCCAGGCCTGTAGTGATCTGCTTAACATTAGATCCATCGATATCCATCGTGAATAGCTCTAAGTCGCCTGTTCTAATCGAAGTGAATACGATCTTATCTCCTTGAGCAGATAATGTCGCTTCAGCATCATATCCTGGCTCGTCTGTCAATTTCTTAAGTATATTACCTTCTAAATCTGCAGTGTATATGTCGAAGTCACTATAAATGGGCCATACATACTTACCGTCCGCTCTACGCTCTGGCTCTGGTGGGCAGTTAGCATCTCCTTCGTGTGTAGATGCGTATATCACTGATTCATTTCCTGGCATGAAGTAACTACAAGTAGTTCTACCCTTACCTGTACTTACCATCTTAGGCATAGATCCATCTTTAAAATCCTGTGTAGCATCCATTACGTAGATCTGATCACACTTCGTTCCCCAAGCTTCATTTCTAGCTTGAAATACGAGTTGCTTATCATCAAAACTCCAATACGCCTCTGCATTATCGCCACCGAATGTAAGTTGGCGAAGATTTGCTAGATGCTTTTCCTGCGGCTTAAGTAATGGACCTTCGTCTACCTTAGCGGCTGACCCATGATGATGCCCATGAGCCTCATCACTTTTATGCGGGTTGTGTGCCTTATCCTCATGCCCTTTGTGATCACGTTTCTGATCTTTACACGAAAATGTCGTTAATGCTATAAGTAAGATAATTAATATTCTCATTTTTGTATTTTACTAATATTATAAAAGGCCATAGGTCTGTCGCAAACTGAGTTTTGAACTTAGACTTGACACTTGAATTGGTTCTTATAAAATGCAAATGTAGCAATATGAAAATTATCCAACTAATCACTTGTGTATTATGCTTGTCACTTTTATCATCTTGTAAAACTGATACCGCACCTGCAAAAGTGGATACTTCTATTAAATCAGAAATTAAGCAAGACGTAGAGATATTAGCTGCAGATGATATGGAAGGAAGAGAAACAGGAACTCCTGGAGAAATGAAAGCCGCACAATACATAGTAAAGCGAATGGAAGCTATTGGTCTCTCAGCCAAAGGTGACAGCACAAGCTATCTTCAGCATTATACAAAACAAATCAAGACTAATCCACATGATGATATGCCTTCTACTGATGATCCTGTAATAGATGGATATAACGTAGTAGGATATATAGATCACTCAGCAGAGAAGACTATTGTGCTAGGAGCACATTATGATCACTTAGGATATGGTGGCGAAGGATCATTACACAGCGGTGAAAAAGCCATACACAATGGTGCAGATGACAATGCTAGTGGTGTAGCAGCTATCCTCAGAATGGCTAAAGAACTTAAGACTGATGAATACTCTGATCATAATTATATGTTCATCGCATTTTCAGGGGAAGAAAAAGGACTTTGGGGATCTAATTACTTCGCTAAAAATCCAACTATAGCAAAAGACAAAATCAATATGATGGTAAACCTTGATATGGTGGGTCGTCTCAATGATGATCGTCAGATTGCAATTCATGGTGTGGGTACTTCTCCATCATTTGACGCAACTTTGGATAACGAAAACACCTATAACTTTAAAGTAACGAAACAACTCTCAGGTGTAGGTCCATCGGATCATACCTCTTTCTATCTAGAAAACATTCCAGTACTTCATTTCTTTACCGGACAGCATGAGCATTATCATAAGCCAGGCGATGATAGTCACTTAGTTAATTACGACGGTATCGTAGACATTTCTAGTTTTATAATCGATATCGTTGAGAGTATAGACACTCCATTAGCGTTTACAAAGACGAAAGATGAGTCTGCGGAGACACCAGACTTTAAAGTCACTTTAGGGGTAATTCCTGATTATCTATTTAGTGGCAAAGGTATGCGTATCGATGGAGTTCGAGATGGAAGGCCAGCTGGAAATGCCGGACTACTCAAGGGAGATATCGTAAAGCAGATGGATACTTTAGAAATCGTAGATATGATGAGCTATATGAAAGCTCTTGGAGCGTTTGAGCCTGGTAGTACTGTAAATGTTGTGGTTGATAGAGATGGGGAGATGATTGAGAAGGATGTTACGTTTTAGAAAAAACGTAGCACTATTTCTTTTCTGAATACATTTCATATCGTAAACTCATTTCATTTCTTACTCCAGAGCTATCACCAATACCCCTCATCGTCTTAAGGTTTTGCATTAAACTATAGTTTGAATCTCGCTTAAGTTTAATCTTTTCTATTCATAGCACTTTTTAATATAGTTTAGGTACGTTATATTCTTAAACTCATAGTACAAAGCGACAATAATCTACAATACTTATTTGCTGACTCATCTATAAACATCACAAGTGCTCCTCAATCCAGTTGATAGTATAACTTATCACTTCAGTCCTCTCCGGTTCATTAAATATCTCATGATATAAACCGTCAAAGTACTTCAACGTTTTATCAATAGAGGAGACTCCGTCATAAAGCAACTGACTACCGATAGGATCAGTAATTTTATCAGCTGCACCATGCATTATAAGTACAGGAGTATTAATGTACGAAAATCTATCCATTACATACTCCATACTCTTCATCACCTCATAGCCTTTACGTGCTCTCACTTTACCTTTATATATTAAAGGATCAGCTTGATATCTTTCTCTAACTGCTGAATCCTTAGAGATCATATTTTGAGCGAGTTTTGCAGCAGGAAGCTTGGGAAAAAATTTGGATACAATTGGTGCAATTTTTCTTAGCAATGGCGCCATACTATCATCGGCTTTTACCGCTGGAGCAGAAAATATGGCCAAATCAAAAGGATGGTTCTGGTAATCGATTAAATATCGAGTAGCTATTAATCCACCTAAACTATGACTCAATAAAATGAATGGAATACTATTAGGCTTTTCGGCATCCGCAACCATCGCTAAATCTTCTGTCAGCTGAGTAAATCGATCAATATGAGCTACTAGACCATCTGACCTTCCTCCTCCTCTATGATCGAATGAAGTAACACTATAACCCGCTATATTAAAGCCCTTTGCTAATTGCTGGTATTCATATCTGCCACTATGCTCTCCCAAACCATGAACCAGTAATATCATTGCCTTAGGTTGGTCTATTAACCATTCATTTTTATGGAGTTTAAGTCCATCACTAGTTCTGTATATCTTCATATTCCAATCTCCTTTACAATCATATTATACCAACTCATAGCTGATAGCAGCTTCTCATCGTTTAGTCCATGATCATCAAATGCACCATGTATAATTTTCGTGATCAATTCTGATTTTTTTATGGCTTCTTCGTCTGATATCTCAGTAAGATCATTACTTAGCAACTTAGTTGATATTTGTATAATTGACATGTTCATAGCATCAGAATCCGACTTAGCGAGAGACGCCATATCGATGAGAAACAACGAATTC
The DNA here is from genome assembly GCA_937995755.1 of uncultured Saprospiraceae bacterium. Classification (GTDB taxonomy): domain Bacteria; phylum Bacteroidota; class Bacteroidia; order Chitinophagales; family Saprospiraceae; genus UBA1994. Next base: position 32,527 of record CALKJD010000092.1, read on the forward strand.
ACTTTAAGCCACTCTCTATCTAAACTATCTAAACGAACACCTTCTTCCTCTAAGATGACGATATGTTCCTCTACATCTTGAGCAGAAACCTCTATCATAAATAGATAAAACAACGATAATACAATCCATTTCAACTTCATATGATATAAAGATAGTGATATAGATTAATTACATCTTAATCAATTAATACAAATAGACCATTTATTAATAACTACTTAGTATAATGAAGCAAAATTTAAAATTTCAATACTGCTATTTTCTATCAGATATCCTCAGCAAATCTCCAAATACACCTCTTGCTGTAACTTCAGCACCTGCTCCTGCTCCAATAATAGTAATTGGATTGTTTTGGTATGATTCAGTAAATATTTCAAAAATAGAATCAGAACCTTTTAGATTTCCCAATGCACTATTTTTATCAACAGAAACTAATTCAACTTTTAGAATACCCTTTTTATTTTGAAGGTCCCCTGACAATTCACCAACATAGCGAAATACTTTACCTTCTTCTAAACTACTCTTCAAATCTGAGTAATAAGAATCAATAAAATCCAAACTATTAAGAAATTCTTCGGCAGATCCATTCCTTAGTTCGGATGGCACCAGATTATGTATTTCTATATCATCGAATTCATTTTCCAGATCAAGCTCCCTTGCCAGTATCAGTAATTTTCTTGCTACATCATTACCACATAAATCTTCTCTAGGATCTGGCTCTGTAAATCCAGCAGAAATCGCTTCTTTCAAAAAATAGCTAAAGGGTTCCTTTCCTGTAGAAAAAGAATTAAACAAATAACTCAATGAACCAGAAAAAACACCCTTTATTCTAGTAATATTTTCACCAGTATCGTGAAGCACTCTAATAGTATCAATGATCGGTAATCCAGCACCTACATTTGTCTCATACAGGTAACTTGCATTATATTTCGCTAAGCATTCTCTCAGATTCACATATTGGTTATACTTCTGCGTATTTGCGATCTTATTAGAAGAGATAATATCAAACCCACTTTCAATAAAATCAGTATAACTCTTTACAAACTCTTCGCTTGGTGTATTGTCTATCACCACCAAATTTTCAAGATGATGCCTTTCTGCATAATCAATAATACGCGATGCCTGAACCTCTGATTCTATCAATCCATCATACTCTTTATTCCAATCTTCAGAAATTCCATCCTTATTCAATAAAAGTTTTGTAGATCCAGCTATCGCAAACATATTAAGATGGATAAATTTCTTACTCATAATCTGCAATTTCGACTTCAATATTTGATCTATTAAAGCTCCACCGACAGTACCCTTTCCTACCACAGCAATATTAATACTCTTAATGGCTTCAAATATTTGAGCATGGATAATATTGACCGCCTTTTTAACATCCTTTGATTTTATAATCAGGCTAATCGTATTACTATTCATTGTATTATTAATCAACAGTATTTCAATTCTATTCTTCTTAAGGTATTCTAAAGAATTTGCGAAATTTCCAATATGCTGACCGACAATCGTAACTACAGATACATCTTCATCTACCAATATATCCTGTATATCATTATTAGAAATTTCTTGCCTAAACTCACTTAAAAGAATCCTCCTTGCTCTACTAGCGTCTCGCTTCGGAATAATAAAGCTTACACTTCGTTCAGAAGAACCTTGAGAGATCACACTTATACTAATTCCATAATTTCCTAGACTTGAAAATATTCTTGCATCAATACCGACTTCCCCTAATAAACCTTTACCTATTATACTGATTAAGACAACCTCATTCTGTATTGATATAGATTTTATACCCTCTTCTGTTACCTGTCCATCAATTAAAGTTCCTCTATTATCCTTGTCGAATGTATTTAAGATGGTCAACGAAATATTATTATCCACTAACGGCAGTATACTCTTAGCATGCAAAATAGAAGCTCCAAAACTAGCCAATTCACTTGCCTCACTATAACTAACATGCTTCAAAATCCTAGCATTACTTACTAGTTCTGGATTGGCTGTATATATGCCATTGACATGAGTGTAACTCTCAATCTCCAACACATCTAAGTAATTAGCTAAAAGAGAGGCAGAATAATTTGTTCCATTTCTACCTAGAGTTGTAGTCTCTCCATTAGTAGTAGATGCTATAAATCCAGTTATGATGGCCACTTTATCAGTATTCCAATTTTTGAAAAATTCAACAGTTTCCCTTCTTGCTATATCTGAATAAACATTGGCGCTTCCAAAATTATCGTCCGTCTTTAAAAACAATCGACTGTCAACACTTTCATTTTTAATTCCAGCAATATCAAGCAACGCTCCTACAAGCTTAACAGACATTAACTCACCTTGCGCTAACAATAAATCCTTCACCTTAAGAGTATAATCACCTGTCAACCTCACTCCATGAAGCAACTTTCCAATCAGGCCAAACTCCTTACTAAAATCTATAGTATCTAAAGGCTCTAGCTGAGATTTACAAAATAAGTCCAATTGAGTACTATAATCCTTATTAGATTTAGCTAAATCTAACAATTGCTCTAACTGATTTGTCGTATCACCTCTAGCAGAAAGGACTATAAATATTTCCTCCCTATCATTCACTTTATCTACAATAATCGATATTGCGTTTTCTAGACCGATTCCATTAGATAGAGATTTACCTCCAAATTTCAATATTTTCATTTCTTGTGTTTTCTAAAAATAAATAATACAAATAGCATCACTACCTAACTATTAGAGAGACTAAAAATTGGTGTTAAAAAATTAGTAATTTGCTCATGCTCTATTAAAAAAGCGTCGTGACCATCTATAGATTGAATTTCATGATACTCATTTCTGATATTTAATTCATCTAGAATACCCTTTGTCTTAATATTTTCATGTGGGCTAAAGAGCAGGTCACTGCTGACACCTATTTGAATAATTGCCCCTTCAAAATCTGATAAAACATTTTTAAAAGTCTTCCCTTCTGATGCTATATCAATCGAAGAAAGTAAGTGATTCATTAATAGATAAGCCTTTAATTCAAATCTATGAGTTAGCTTCTCACCATGATGTCTTAGCCATGATTCTACATTGTATGACCTTTCATCTTCAGTTTTGGATCGGCGAAATTTCTTATCTAAAGACTCTGGAGTTCTATAAAATAGCATTGCCATTTTTCTAGCATCCTCAATAGGATTTCTAGAATTTAATAAAATACTTTCCTGAATAAAGTTATGCCCAATAATCCAATCACTAGATCTCCAATCAGATGCTATCGGAATCACATAGGATGAAAATTTAGGAAATATACTAAGCATTTCCCATGCTATACCTCCACCCAATGAGCCACCAATAATTGCATACACACTACCAACATTTAATTGACGCAAAACCAAATGAAAAAGTATAGCTATGTCTTTAGCTGTAAAGTCTTTGTACCTATCTATTAGGGTACCATCATAACCATTACCAGGAATATTAAAAGCAATAACTGTGTATGTATTAATATCAATCAATTTAGAATCTCCTACCACTTGACTCCACCATCCTTTATCAGTACTCATAACATCAGAATTTCCAGTCAGTGCATGTATCACTAGCACTATAGGCGCTGTATTTAATGCCCTGCCATATATCTGATAGGAAACACTCAACGTATCATAATGAGCACCAGTAGAAGTTGTATACCCCTCTATATTATGAGTCTTAAGATTCTGCATTCTTAAGATTTAAACGCTTGTAATAGATCACTTTTAAGATCTTCTATATCTTCTAGACCCACAGATAGTCTGATAAGATCCTCACTTACACCTGCGATTAATTGCTCTTCTGCTGTAAGTTGTTGATGAGTAGTGCTTGCTGGGTGAATAATTAAAGACTTCGTATCTCCAATATTGGCTAATAACGAAAACACTTCAGTTGCATCTGTTACTTTCTGGGCAGCTTGAAAACCATCCTTCAAACCAAAAGTAACGATACCACTTTGTCCTTTAGGCAAATACTTCTGACTCAATTTATTATAATCACTACTTTCAAGACCTGGATAATTTACCCATGATACTTCCTCTTGTTTCTCTAACCATTTAGCAAGTTCAAGTGCATTCTTGGAGTGCTGATTTATTCTTACTTCCAGTGTTTCCAAACCCTGTATTATCTGGAAAGCATTGTAGGGACTTAAGGCCGCACCAAAATCACGTAAACCCTCCAAACGCAATTTTACTATGAAAGCAATTTCACCTAAGGCTTCAGAATATTTTAATCCATGGTAACCTTTAGATGGCTCAGTAAACTCAGGAAATTTCCCATTTGTCCAATCGAATGTACCTGCATCTATCACTACTCCACCTAATGAAGTTCCTTGCCCTCCAATAAATTTAGTTAAAGAATGAATTACAATATTAGCTCCATATTTAATAGGATTTAATAATGCTGGACTAGCAACCGTATTATCTACAATCAATGGAATGTTATGCTTCTTTGCAATAGCGGAAATTTTCTCGATGTCTAAAACATCTAATTTTGGATTACCTAAAGATTCAATGAAAATAGCTTTTGTATTTTCCTTTACCGCTGCATCAAAATTACTTGGATCATCAGCGTTTACAAAATCAGTATCAATTCCAAATCGAGGTAGCGTGACGTTGAGCAAATTAAATGTCCCACCATAAAGGCTACTTGAAGAAATAATATGATCTCCTGCTTTTAAAAGAGTTAAAAACGTAGAAGAAATAGCCGCTGTTCCTGAAGCAAACACAGCCGCAGCGAGACCACCTTCTACCGCCGCCAATCTTTTCTCTAGAATATCATTTGTTGGATTATTGAGTCGAGTGTAAATAAACCCAAACTCTTTTAAGCCAAATAAGTTAGCTGCGTGTTCAGTATTATTAAACACATATGAAGATGTTTGGTAAATAGGAACGGCTCTTGTTCCACCTGTCAATGTGGTGTCATGCCCTGCATGCAATGCGCTTGTTGATCTCGATAAAGTACTCATGTTTATTATATTTAATTGTTATTGAAAATTATTCCAAAAAAAAAGTCCCTTATGGTTTGTATTACCAAAGGGACTTTTAAAAATTATTTTATAAATCTTTTCAACCTAGGTAATACTTCTCCATTATGTGCATCATCATACACATTTGCATTAAGCAGCAACAAGTATTAAAACTGAGATTAAATTTCATTTTCTTCTTTTTGTACAAAAAAAAAGCCCTTGCAAATGCAAAGGCTTTCTGTAATTTATAATCTTTATATTATTATACAATAGTGCCTTTAGCGTAAATTTCTTTACACATCATACAACACATCATATTGTTATTTCTGATTTTCATTGACGTAAAACTAATCCACTTTATTGAAAGTATCAATTTTTCTTAAATAAAAAAAGAAATACTTCCCCCAACTTAACCATCCAATTTACTCTTAGCCCCTATAATATAAGCGCTTCTCAAACTCAATTATATTTTTAATTTTCTTGAAAAGATTTATCTATCTCCACTAATGTCCTTGAAATAAATGATAAAACAGCTTTCAAACTGAGCAAGTGATCTATATTAAGCCATAAAACAGTATGGCTTCATCTCATATACTAAAACTACTCTAATGGGCCAAAAAAAAGAAGCACCTCATTTCTGAAGTGCTTCTTAAAAATATCGTTTGTTATATTACTTAGTATTTTAATATAGTACTTATGATTCACTTTCCAAAAAAGCCATCAACAAAGCCGCATTACACTAAATCGACGTGTCGTATTTGCCAAAAGACAAACACTTAGCCTCCGAAGTCATCAAATGCTACATTCTCCTCAGGGATTCCCCAGTCGTCTGCCATTTTGATTACAGATTGGTTCATCATTGGTGGTCCACAGAAGTATAATTCTAATTCCTCTGGAGCCTCGTGCTTACTAAGGAATTCTTCGATTACAACATTGTGTACAAAACCTTTGAATCCATCACCATTAGGATCATCTAGATTCTCTTTGAGTACCCAGTTATCTTCAGGAAGAGGATTATCTAAAGCTACGGCGAATCTAAAATTAGGGAATTGCTTCTCGATTTCTCTAAATTCTTCTACGTAGAAAAGTTCTTGCTTAGTACGTCCACCATAGAAGAACGTAACTTTACGTCCTGTCTTCAATGTGTGAAAAAGGTGATACAAGTGTGATCTCATCGGTGCCATTCCAGCTCCACCACCTACATATAACATCTCTGCTTCTGTCTCTTTGATAAAGAACTCTCCATAAGGACCAGAAATAGTTACTTTATCTCCAGGCTTACATCCAAATACATAAGAAGAACATATACCAGGATTTACATCCATCCATGCGTTCTTCGCTCTATCCCAAGGTGGAGTAGCGATACGAATCGTCAATGATACGATATCTCCCTCTGCTGGGTGATTACTCATAGAATATGCACGGAAGATTTCCTCTTCGTTTTTCATTTTAAGATCCCACAGTCCAAATTTATCCCAATCTTTCTGGAATTTGTCTGGAGTATCGTGATACTTAGGGTGCGCTGTGATATCCATATCCTTGTACTCTACTACTGTAGGTGGTACATCAACTTGGATATATCCTCCAGCTTCGAAGTCTAAGTTTTCCCCAGGAGGAAGCTTTACAATAAACTCCTTAATGAAAGTAGCTACATTGTAGTTAGAGATTACCTCACACTCCCATTTCTTGATACCAAAGATCTCAGCAGGAATTTCAACTTGCATATCGTTACGAACCTTTACCTGACAAGCTAGACGCTTACCTTCAGCAGCTTCTTTACGAGTCAAGTGATTCATCTCTGTAGGAAGTGGATCTCCACCACCTTCGTGTACATGACATTCGCACATAGCACATGTACCTCCACCACCACATGCTGACGGTAGGAATATGTTTTGCTCTGATAACGCAGTCAATAAGTTAGTGCCAGGCGCTACTGCTATAGGATTAGACTCATCCCCATTTAGTATTAGCTTCACATCACCCTGAGGTACTAATTGCTTACGAGCGTATATTAGCATCATAGAGAGTAACATGATTACTCCTGTAAATACCACTAATGCCCAGATTATTGTTCCATAAGAAAGTAATATCATACTGTATCTTCTTTATGTTATTTCTTAATAGTTTGTCTCTTAATTAAATGCAGCTAAGTCAATACCCATCAAACTCATAAATGCAAGTCCCATAAGACCTGTGAGTAAGAATGCCATACCTAGTCCTCTTAATGGAGCAGGTACATCTGAATATCTGATTTTTTCTCTGATGGCTGCAATAGCAATAATTGCTAAGAACCAACCAAATCCACCACCCAATCCGAATGACACAGATTCTGCAAAACCATATTCTTTTGACACCATGAATAACGATCCACCAAGAATCGCACAGTTCACCGTAATCAATGGTAAGAATATACCCAGCGAGTTATATAGGGATGGACTGTACTTCTCTACTACCATCTCTACTAGCTGTACCATAGATGCTATTACTGCAATAAACAGTATCAATCTAAGGAAGGTTAAATCTGTACCAAACAATCCTCCTTCTCCAAGAAGATAAGTGTTGATTGCCCAGTTGATTGGCATAGTGATCGCAAGTACAAATATTACCGCCAGTCCTAGTCCAAATGCTGTTTTCACAGTCTTAGATACCGCTAGATATGAACACATACCTAGGAAGTATGAAAGCGCCAGATTCTCTATGAATGCTGACTTGATGAATATGTTTATTAATTCGCCCATGCTGTTGTTAAGTTTAAGCCTAAGAGTATTTTGACTTGAATATCTAGTCCTCTTGACTAATCTTTATTTATTAATTCAGAATCCTAAGACCCTTTTTTATTTTTGTACAAGTCGTATTAATTGACCTTGCACTTGACACTTGCTCCTATACTTGATTAAGAAACGTCCACAAGTTGTGGTTTCCATGATCTATGTATCCATATCATCACTGCGATAACAAACATTGCCGCAGGGAATAATATCATTAAGTTATTCGGTTGATACCAAGACATCCATGAGCCTTCTGCTGCTGTGTTTACAAGGTATTCTTCTGAACCACCTAAGAGTTTATATCCAAATAGTTCTCCCTTACCAAATAGTTCTCTTACGAATGCTACTGCCATCAATATGATTCCATATCCTAGACCGTTACCGATACCATCCAATGCAGATCTATAAGGATCATTACCCATGGCAAATGCCTCCAGACGCCCCATCACGATACAGTTAGTAATAATAAGTCCAATAAATACTGACAACTGCTTATAACTGTCATAACTCACTGCTTTTAGCGTAAGCTCTACTATAGTTACAAGAGTGGCAATGATTACCAGCTGTACGATCATACGTACCTGCTTAGGTATCGCATTACGTAATGCTGATGTAATCAAACTACTAAACATAGTTACGAATACCACGGCAATTGCCATTACAAGTGAATTTTTCATACCCGTAGTTACCGCGAGGGCACTACAGATACCAAGTACTTGAACCGTAATCGGGTTATTAGTACTTAATGGATCTACAAGGAGTTTCTTTTCATTCTTACCGAATGTCATTCCTTGTTTTTTCGCTACAGCTGCTTCTGCCATAATAGTTGTTTTTACTAAGCGTTATTTATCTTATTAATAAGTTGTACTTAAGTACTTCTTACTTTTTGATTTTTTCGAAATACGATTGGTAATATGCCATTCCTCTCTCCAACATTTCCTCTACACCATCTGCAGTAATTGTTGCTCCTGAGATTCCGTCTACAGCATGTACATCACCTACTTTAGCTCCACCCTTTACTACATCTACAGATACAAATTCTCCATCAGCAGTATATAACTCTTTGTCTATAAAAAGTCTTTTCCATGATGAGTTGTCTTTGATTTCTGCTCCTAGTCCTGGAGTTTCACCCTGATGATCAAATGAAACACCAGCAATTGTACTTCCGTTAGATTCTAAGGCTATATTTCCCCAGATTTCATCCCAAAGTCCATTACCTACTACAGATACTATATAAGACTTTTCACCTTTCTTATTCGTATATGTATAGAATGGTAACAATCTGTCTTCATCAGATTTTTTCTTTTCCTTTCGGATCTTCACATGTTCCGCTTTACCACCTTTATATCCAGCAGCTACTACTTCGGCTTCAGTTACTTCTTCACCATTTTGCTTTACTACTTTCTGATCGATTGAGTTAGCAAACAGTTCTTCTACCTGCTTTGAAGACATCTCATTAAGAGGTGTATCAAGCTTCGTAGCTACTGCAGAAAGAATGGCTTTCTTATTATATAATGCTTCATTAGCTTCATGTACAGGCTTCAAAAAAGTGAATAGGCCTGCAAGGACTAACGCCACAAGCGTAGTCATAATGAGCACAAATCTTATTACGTAATTAGTATTATGCACGTTTCAGTCTTTTTGATATGTTAGATTGTAATACATAGTGATCGATCAGCGGAGCGAACGTATTCATAAATAGAATAGCTAACATCCATCCTTCTGGATATGCTGGATTGATTACTCTGATGATCATACCGATAAATCCAATAAGGAATCCATACCACCACTTTCCAGTGTTAGTCGAAGCCGCTGTTACTGGATCTGTCGCCATAAATGCCATAGCGAAGAAGAAGCTACCCATCCAGAACTGGTAGTACCAAGGTACTTCCATAAATGGTGTTGCGCCCCAGCCGTTAAGCACCATTGCACCTACCACTCCTCCAATAAGCATGGATAACATGATACGCCAACTAGCGATTTTTGTAATTATAAGGAATAAAGCTCCTATTAAAATAAGTGGCTTAGATGTCTCTCCTATTGAACCAGGAATAGTACCCCAGAACATTTGAGATGGAGAATATACCGCTGTAGCGCCTTCCCATCCTCCTTGATAAGCTAATGCTAATGGTGTAGCTCCAGTATATCCATCAACGACCATGGTATTGGCTGCGTTAAAGCCATCGAGGCCCAGCCATCCAAATATGGTGTTAAACATATCGTGAGCCCAACCATAACTTGCCGTAGTTTCAGCAGCTAATCCGTCAAAGCCAGATACCCATACCGTATCACCTGATATAGTAGTAGGATAAGCAAAGAATATAAATACCCTTGCGAGTAATGCTACGTTCCAGATATTCATACCTGTACCACCGAATGCTTCTTTACCTAAGATTACAGCAAATGCAACTGCTACAGCCAAAATCCATAACGGAATGTCTGGTGGCATGATCAATGGAATCAAGGCTCCTGAAACCAAGAACCCTTCTTCTACTGCATGCCCTTTCTTTGCGGCAAATATGATTTCTATACCCAGACCTACTATATGTGTCACTATGAAAATAGGTAACATTAATATAAGACCGTGAGCCAACTTAAGGTGAAAACCTTCTATGAAACCTAAGTATTGGCCTGCAGCTGTAAAGTGCTGGTGACCTATGTTATATGTACCAAACAGGTAACATAACTGCATAGCAATCACTACATGAACCATCAGTCTCTTGAGATCCATACCATCTTTGATCTGAGTCCCTTTAGGTCCTGTAGTGGAGTCCGGTGCTAGAGCAAAAGTGTATACCGCATCATAAAATGTATGCAGTACTGGACTTTTTTTCTTGTCCGGTTCTATTTTTTTGAAAAAATCAACTAATCCCATTTGGATAGATATATTGTTGTTATTTAAATTTTTCTTTCGTTTCGCTTCTGCGATTGATTACATCTGATCTCTCATCGTATCCAGACCATCTCTTAGAATACTCTGTATCGGTGACTTTGATGGACAGATAAACTCACATAGTGCTAGATCTTCTTCTGATAGTTCTAGTATACCTAGTCCTTCCATGTTTTCAAAATCATTAGCTAAAATCGCTTTCATTAGGTGCTGAGGATATATATCCATTGGCAATACTTTTTCGTATGCTCCAGTTACTACGAATGCTCTTTTTTCACCGTGTGTATTAGTATCTACTTCAAACTCATGATTAGACATAATATATGTAGGGAATGTAGGTGACACACTTGGTCTAGGCTTCAATGGTAATAACCATCCAAACAATTCGTGATTATCTCCTTCCGCTAAAACTGTGATTTGGCTTGTCTTCTGATTTAAATACCCATCTTGAGGAATTGGCTCTCCAGATAGTACATCACCACTGATCACTCTTACGTGTTCGTTCTTAAGGTTCGGCCCTATCAGTTCTGCAACACTTGCACCTAAGTAAGTTTCTACGTATCCGTTATTTACTTCAGCTCCTGTCAAAGCCACTTTAGTCCTAGTATCATATGCACCAGTCATAAAGAGTCTGCCTATGATAATGACATCTTGCACTCTCAACGTCCATACTACATCACCCGTATTAATAGGAGCTGTATGATGAATTTGTATTCCTACATTACCTGATGGATGCTTACCTGCAAAATAATTAGAAACAACACCTGTTGCACCTGAATATGCTGCATGAGAAGTATGTCCTTTTCTACCATCTAAGCCTAAGTACACTTGACCATCAGTCAATTTACTTAATGCATCTAATCCTTTTTGGAATACCGCCTCATTACCACTTACGATAGCATTAAGGTCTGGTGCATTCGGTCCAGTTGCGAAAGTAGAAACGAATATATTCTTTGGAGTCACCTCTTGACTAGGTATTACATCAAATGGACGCTGGTTAAGATGTGCCCATCCACCAGTCTCTAGTAAGAACTTTACTAGATCTTCTCTAGATGTGCTTTCTAAGTTCGGTACAGAGTTCTCTTTGAACGTCACATCTTTATCCGCTTTGATAATCACCTCAGTGATAGCTCTCTTAGCTCCTCTTTTGATCTCTATCACTTCACCACTAACAGGTGCAGCGTAGATTACATCCGGATTACTTTTGTCAAACATTAGTGCATCTCCAGCATTGACATGATCACCTGCTGCTGCTGATATCTTTGGAATCGGAGCCATACCTCTAAAATTAGTTGGCTTGATCGCATAATGCTTAGCTGTATTGGCGATAGTGTGCTCTGCATTCGCTCCACCGACTAGCTTGATATCATGACCTTGCTTAAGAGAAACAAGTCTCTTTGGGTCTACATGATCTCCTGCTTTTGGCTTAAATAGCGATGAGAATGATGGAAAAATACTGTAATCGTTCTCCGAAGTGTCTGCTCCTTGATTCTTTGCTTCTATCTGCATCATATTATCTGCTAGAGATATGATAGCATATATCAATGCAATAGTACCTACGCCAATCAAAGAATAGAGTAGATAATTAGGACTTGAGTCCGCTGCTGCAAAGGACAGTTGGCTAGAAAAAAGAAGAGCTACAGTAATTTTAAAGCTGCTATGTAATGGCTTCAATTTGATCTGTTTTAGTTAGCTATATAAATTTGGTGCAAAGATAAAAAGCTTTATTGATATCAACAGTATAGCTAGCAAAGTGACAAAGATTGAGGCTTATTTAGATACTGTCTAAATAAAATGAAGGATATACGGCCATAAAGCATTACAAACGTAGATATAAATCCTACTCTTACATCTTCGTAACCTCAAAGTATTCTATGAGTCTATCTTGCACAGGACCATTATCCAATTTAATTTCTAACTGACATGTATCACAATTCGATGGCCATTTAGTATAGAACTCATAAGTACATTCATTTGAGTCCAACCACTGCGGTACATTGAGTCGTAACTCCTGAAATTTTACAATCTCGTTTTTCTTCTTAACAGTTATGACAAATTTCGTTGACCATAGTGCAGCTTCCACTGGAAGAATGATCTTAGATTTGATATACATCTCTTCTTTTGCTGATGGTACCCGAAGATCTATCAAATTAGGACCCAAAAAATTACGTTTAACTATAAGTGTATCATAGTTCTTACCAAATGGATCATCTGGCATATCCTCAGTGTCCAACAAGCTGTAATCCAATGGAGTAGGGTTCAGATCCATATATATCGCTTGATAGTACTCTTTATTCATATGGTCGTAATGCAGTATTGTCTCATTATATTGATACACTTGCACAAGATTGATGATTATAAGTAACGGTGTCACCAAGTAACAAACTAGCCGATAAATAAATCTGTGCCAGCTGCCTAACATTGTAGCTAATGATAATCCAAATAGAGGGTATGATTGCGATAACGCTCTAGTAGAGTAGCTTCCTCCATACCTCCAATCAAACCAAGAAATGACTACGTAAATATTTAATAGCGCAAACCACTTTACAGCCACACCAAAGGGTCTAGATTTGATATAAAAAAGACTGACAATAAATAAAATGGCTACTGGGGTATATACAAACCAGCCTTTTTCCCAACCAAATAAAACACAAAAAAAAGGATCAGCAAAAGACCACTTGCTACCTACATCATAAATCAAAGATCCAGTTACTTGATACCAATAAAGCGCCTGAGGCAATATCATAATAGCTCCACCTAATCCTGCGAGTAGGAGATGCTTTTTATCTTTTAGCATAGTGCCTTTACTAGATGTAGCACCATCAGGATATTTCCAAAGTAAAGGAATAAGCACCATTAGCAATTCCGTAGGTCTTACACACACAGCCAAACCTATGCATACCCCAATAAAGAATGATATCAAGTAAGTAGGTTTGCAATGCCAACGAGAACTAAGGTATATGACGACACAGTACAGAAAGAATAGGTAACTATGTGTAAGTCCGCAGTCAACAGCTATGTACTGTACCATATTACTGGCCAAGGTCACAAGCAAAAGAGTAAATGCAACCACATTATCCTTGCTAAACATCAACAACGTCTTCCTTAAAAAAAACAGACCCAGAATTCCATAAAATAAAGAGGCCATCACTATTGACCATTGATAGGGCCTACTGAATCCATCCTTTTTCTCAGCAAACATATGTGCCACTAAAAAGAAGGGGGATTGCATAATAGCTACTCCAGAAAAGTACTTATTGACTTTATTACCATTATCTACCAATCTATAACTATTAAGAGCATCGCCAGATATACCATAAGTAGTACCAACTTCTTCTAACCAATCTAATTTCTCAATATCATCATAGACAAATAACGCTGGTAAGTAGGAATAGTAACCCAGTGCGTCATAACTAGTAAGCATTATTGGCTTATCATTCAGGCTTGAATAGAACAACCTGAATACTATTAAAACTAATACAATACCCAATAAGGCGATCTTACTTTTCACAGACTCTAATATACATTCAAAAAAAAGGCCTTCGAATATTCGAAGGCCTTGTAAATATATTTCTTTTAACAGCCCAGCGGCCATCTATATTGCATCTTAGAATCTCGGACAGTATACACCTCTATTCTCAGGACCACAGATTAGATACTGTAGTGAGAATTCGAATGCACCGTTAGCTGCTCCTGCAGAACTTAGCTTAGATACGTTTACATCATAAGAGAATCCGATACCGAAATTTTCATAATCAAATCTTGTAGAAAGTATAACTGCATCAGAGTGTATTCCTCCTTCATCTTTGCTACCTAGTCTATACCAAGCACCTAATTGCCAACTTTGATTAGATAGTCTACTAGGCCCTAGAGCAAATCTTACACTCGCTCCACCATTAAACTCTCTGTGTTGACCTTGTGCCATATAAACCACATAAGGAAGTAAACTCATCTTAGGTTGGATTTCAAATTGAGCTCCACCATGTATAGTCATTCTTGTATAAAGAGACTCCACAGTACCTAAAAAGGATACATCAGGTTGGTTAAGGTGGTGAAGTGCAGCACCTAAATACCAGTTAGTATTATTATCTATTACACTAAACCATAGAAGACCAGCCCCTAAGTCAGCAAATAAAAAATCTGTATCTGTGAATCCTGGTTCTTGATCAAGTAACTCTGGATCAAATCCATTGCTCGTTATTTGAGAAGGCCATCTTAAATCTTTCTTGCTTATTCTACGCTGAGTCATTCCACCATCTACTCCTAATACTAGGTAAGATGCTTTTTTACGGTAACCAGCCATTTTCTTACTATACGATAGAGATATTCTACCTTGTGTAGTTCCGAATCTTGATTCTCCTGCTACATCACCCCAAAGAGATCCTCCAATTCCGAAGTAATCTTCTCTACCCACAGGTACTTTTTGATCATAAGAGGCAGAATATGTGTTATAGGCATTCGCCTTAAGCACTGATGCCCACTGATTTCTGTAGTTTGCTACAAATCTAGTTTTACAATTCATCACTCCTGTCATTGCAGGATTAAGATTTAGTGGGGACATGTAAAACTGAGAGAAGTGTATGTCTTGGGCCTTAACTGTGGTAAATCCAGCTAAAACAATAAACGTACACACCAATAATCTCGATAAAGTCTTCATTTAAAACGCTTTAAAAGGTTTAGTCAAATAGTAGTAGCTGTATTTTTATTCGTAGTGTAAGAGTAAAATTAGCAATATTCATCTATTGTCACAGAAAATCTCGCTTTTTATTATCTACAACTATTAGACACTAACAACTAACATAATGCTGCATCAGTATGACAACTATTTGACTTTTGACCCTTATTATAATTTGATATTATTCTCAACATTTAACATATAGACGAAAACCGTACCATGTAACACCTTAAAATGTCAGCCATTTAGCATTAAAGTCATCTACCAGTATATCATCATAATGATCAGCCATTTTAAATAGATGTTCAAACAATCTTAGTGCTGTTAGCTTATTAAGATACTGATCAAAAATTAACAATGATAATATTACTTCATTATCTCTTACGGTAAAACTTAGCCCTTCTAGCTCATAATTAGCTTTCAATAAATAGCTATACAAGGGTAAAACGTTATCGTCAGGTATAGTACAAAGGTGTGCATCACCCGTAATCAGACCTGTTTTTTCGTGATAGGCTACATGAATCAGCGCACTTCCCTGCTCTACTTCCCAATTGTAAGGTCCTCTACGTGAGAGCACTGCATTGTGATCAAGCTCAGAGAGCATTTCTTCCAGCTGCTTATTGATTCCAATGGGTTCATATAATGGTATATTACTGATATAACCTACTTTACTACCGCATAGTGTACATCTTTGACGTTGATCTTGAAGATCTGCGATTACCTGTGTACAAGCTCCACATTTTACAAGATAGTTAGACTCACTAGCACTATAGGTTTCTAATCCTTCTTTTAATTTATACAATGGCAATGAATAGCCAATTTCTTGACCTGATCTAATCAGAAAAGTATTGACCCCAATGAGATATCCTTTTGTATCTATTAACGGCCCACCACTATTACCAGGACTTAATGTCGCTGAATGCTCATAATAGCTTATTTCTTCCTCTTCAAAATCTATAGCGTCTATTCGTCCTTCTTTAGACTGATGGTTATGACCAAATGGATGACCTAAAGACAAGACTACCTCTCCGACTTGCAGATCCGAATCTGACCTCAAACTAACTGAGGGCATGTTATGATCTCTAGGTGCTTTTAAGAAAGCCAAATCAAATATTTCATCTAAATATAAAACCTCTACCAATTGACGAGCGAAATGCTCTCCATCTATTACTACCTCTCTATTATCTCTTACAACGTGTTCATTAGTTACTATTAGATCAAACTCCGCCAAATAGAATCCTGTCCCTATACTATAAGGTGTAGCTATCTGAATCAAAACCTCTTTGTAGCGGTCCGCTATTAACAAATGACTATTCGCTCCCATTACCTTCTTATGTCTTTTTTATGCATGTCCAATTTAGATAGCATGGTCATATACGTTTTACTAAAAACACATAGGTCTCCAAAATCGACATCATCTAAATTCGGTTTGATACGCGGATACTTATCTTCATGTAGGTTTGCTATTTTATGAATTGCCTTCTTAATAGCGGAGGCATTGAGATGTCCTTTTTTCCAATATTTATTAGGGAATCCCATTGCTATAAAATAGTCAGACTCAATCACTTCATATAGCAAATGCAAAAAATCTCTATCTGGATCAGGAAGCGCATAGCTAAACATTAAATACCCTACGAGGTAAGAAGGGATAGCTAAGGCAACATCATCATACTTATTATCATAATACCAATCCATATTCGGCAGTTCGCTTTGGATACACTCTGCTAATTTATCGTGTCCAGATGGCATCGTAATACCAAAGGTTGATATCACTTCATATATCTCACTATCAAATTTCGCCTTCGGTCTGTCTAACCAATCCTTGAGGCGTTGGGTTATCTTCTGGTTCTTAGCATGGATATTCTGATCCTTCGATTGAAAATAGGTCTGATGTATATCTTCAATTAGGTCAAGAGTATAGCCTTCTGGCTTGACTAGATAATCTATTTTGTATGCTAAATCTATAATTAAATAACATAAGCCAGCTGGATACTTCTGAACATTTATATTTCCACTATCAATAAGATCTAGAATAGCCGATATCCTATTATGTATAAATTGATACTTGATATTCTTAATCTTCTGTGGCACTTTGGAAATATGCAAATCTCCCACCTTAGAAAGCGACTTATATTCATAGAGAAGGATATCATCATGCTTATCCGCCTTAGCAGCTAACTCTTTTAGTGCATAATAGACCTTATATGGTGAAGCGTCTACCGCATAGGTATCAAAGATGATACATATATCATCTTCTTCACAAAGTGCAAAACGACAATACTGTAGAGCAAAATTCTGCTCAATCAAAGTACGCGTAAAGCCCAGTTCTAGATCACTTGTGATAGCTATCTTTGCTTCAGCTCTGAGTTTATTCCTATCTGCAGTACCTTTTATAAGTTTACTACCTTGATAAAACTGGAAAGATATGACGCCATGATCCTCTGAATAACTAAGATTCTGAAGCTCATCATCTTTAAGAAACTCCAATAAGTGAGTAAAATTTTCTAGATAAAGACCTTCTTCATATGCCTTAAGGGCTTGATCCCAACGATCATACTTGGCATCAGACTTCTGTGAATCACTATATCTGCCAAATACAGATTGGCTGGACACCGATTCAACCTTATTCCTCCCTAATAATATATCTATAATGCCCATATCGAGAGTAAATATAATCAAGTATAGCATTATGAAATAGTTCAGTAGTTCTTAAATCGCTTCTTATCTTTGATCTACTCGCAATTAATACTTCTAGATGAAATTTAGGACAGAGCTACATCTTCAAAAATCAGATATACACATTGGTTACAGTGATAGACTATTGCTGTTGGGCTCTTGTTTTTCAGAAAACATAGGTCAAAAACTTAATCAAATTAAGTACTTGACTACTGTAAACCCTCTAGGCATAGTGTATCATCCAGTCCCTTTGCATGAGTCTATCAAAGACGCACTAAGCGGTAAAGTAATCGAAGAGAGTAACCTCAACCGCAATATAGATGGCCAGTATACTGCTTGGAATATACATAGTAGACTGAGTACTGTAGATGCTCAAGAGTCCATGAACCAAATGAATGATGGTTTAGAACAGCTTAAGGGCTCACTCCAAGGCGCCAATTTCTTAATACTAACCTATGGCACCGCATATTACTACGATCACAAAGACTATGGACCTGTAGCCAATTGTCACAAATTTCCATCAAAAGATTTCGAAAAAAAGCTATCCAGCACCCATGAATTAATAGATAGTTTTGACCGAATGCTAACTAGCCTCAAAACAGTCAACCCTAATATAAAAGTAATGCTTACCGTAAGCCCAGTACGCCACATCAAAGATGGTATCATCGAAAACAACCGAAGTAAAGCACATCTAATTTCTGCTGTACATGAAATTTGCGACAGTAATAGCCAATGTCACTATCTACCTTCATACGAACTCTTGATAGATGACTTGCGTGACTATAGGTATTACGCAGATGATATGGTACATCCCTCTGACCAAGCAATTGAATATATATGGTCTAAGATAGGTGAGCATATCCTAGACCCTTCTGAATCTACACTTAGGTCAGAGATATTAAAACTAATACGTGCAGCTGAACACCGGCCTTTTAATGCAAACTCTCAACAGCACAAGGCTTTTCTCAATACTCAGAGAGAATTAACTAACAAGATTTTGGAAACCTACCCCAACTTAGATTTTTCCAAAGAATTGGAAGTTTTTGAGAAATGAGCACACCAAATGATAACAATAGAAGAGCAGCCTGATCGTTATCTTTAATCTATCACAAGAATATATATCTTCGCCCTTTCAAGGAACATATTATATGAAATATTTACTGACTCTTACTTTCGCATTATTATCTCTAGTTGGCATGACTCAAGTGAGCGTAGCTACGCACCACGGACTTCACAGCCCATATAACCTTGGAGAGTACTATAAGCATGAAGTAGGAGCCGCAATATTTCCGTACAAACTAGCCAATGCGGATAAGATCACTATTGGCTTTCATGGTCATTACTTATATAACATCAGTGGTGGTAGAATGGGTCTAGGAGTAGGATACGAAAACATATTAGATGACTTTAGTAGGCAATCACTTATGGCGATGTTTGCCTATAGACCCTTTGCGCATATTACCGTAATACTTTCGCCTGGTGCTACCCTATTCAAAATTAATGGTGAAAACGATGTCAGCTTTTCAGGCCATACTGAGATCATCTATGAATGGGCATGGCGCAATGTACACTTTGGACCAACTGTAGAGTATACATATCATAAGGATTACCCACATTATAGTGCAGGACTGCATGTAGGTGTTGGTTTCTAGACTAAATCCTAAGCCTGATTATTATATTCGATGTTTGAAGACTTCATTATACTAGTTTTCATGGCGGTTTATCCCTTTCAATTACTCTCTATATCGACCTATATCTATCTATAATATAGCCTCACGTTTATTTTTGAACTTGATCCTTGACACTTGAGCTTGATCTTTCTATCTTCGCCGTGTGAGCGGAAACTTAGAAGCGCTAGTATCTCGATACCAAGAAGACACTAGGACGAAGAAGATAAACGAATTCCTTCAGAAGGACACTCCTAGCAGAATCAGATTAGAAGGACTGGTAGGAGCACAGGAGTCCTTTGTCTTATCAGCAACATATTTACTTTCTCCCAGAGTATACGTTTACATCGCCATAGATAAAGAAGAGGCTGCGTATTTACAAAATACTCTAGAAGCTATTCACGATTCTTCCGAAGTACTATTCTTCCCTGATTCATTCAAGCGTCCAATGCAGTTTGAAGAGATGAATAATAGCAATGTACTACAAAGAACCGAAGTGATCAACAAGCTTAGGATAAAAGGTAGTAAACCTCGAATTGTAGTAAGTTATCCAGAGGCTATGTTTGAAAAGGTAGTAGATCCGGCTATCCTCGAAGCGAATAAAATAGTAATTACTAAAGATGAGCAACTAGATATCGATACAATGATCGAGATTCTTGTTGACTATGGATTTGTACGAACTGATTTTGTATATGAACCAGGTCAGTTTTCGATTCGTGGAGGTATAGTAGATATTTTCTCTTATGGAAATGAATGGCCTTATCGGATTGAACTGTTTGATGATGAAGTAGAAAGCATTCGTACTTTCAATCCTACGAATCAGCTATCTGTTCAGAATATTGCAACGGTTAGTATTATACCGAATATCAATAGCAAATTTAAACAAAACCAAAAAGTTCCTCTCTTTGATGTACTTGATGCTAACTCAGTGGTATGGGTCAAAGATTTTGATGTATTACTTGACAAATTACAGATCTGCTTTGATAAAAGTGAAGAGTTTGCTAAAGTACTCAAGACTAGAGAAGACAGTGAATTAAAGCAAGCTTTTGAAGAGCGTGCTTTTATCTTTCCTAATGAGACCATGGCTGCGATCAGCGATCATCATATCATCCTCGAACGAAGAGGAACGATATCTATGGACCCTGACTTAGTATTAAATTATGAGACTAATACACAATCTAGTTTCAATAAAAACTTTACGTTACTCATAGAAGATATGAAGCGTAAAGAAAAAGAAGGTTTTACTAACTACCTCTTTACAGACAGTAATCGTCAAATAGAAAGATTTTACAAAATATTTGAAGACCTTGATGCTCAGCTCGATTTCCATCCAGTCAACAAAGCAATACATGCAGGATTTGTAGACAAGCAACTTAACATTGCCTGTTATACAGATCATCAAATCTTTGAACGGTTCCATAAATACAAACTCAAAAAAGGATTTACTAAGGAGCAAGCGATGAGTCTTAAAATGCTTCGTGAGCTAAAACCTGGAGATTTCGTTACACATATCGACCATGGAGTAGGTAGATATTCTGGACTTGAAAAAATAGACATTAATGGACATAAGCAAGAGTCACTCAGACTGTTCTACCAAAACAATGATGTACTCTATGTAAGTATCAATAGTCTACACAAAATCTCCAAATTTAAAGGGAAGGATGGAACACCACCAAAACTGAGTAAGATCGGTGGTGACGCTTGGAAAAAACTTAAGTCTACAACTAAGCGAAAGGTCAAAGACATGGCCAAAGAACTTATAAAACTATATGCCAAAAGAAAAGCTTCAAAAGGTCATGCATTTCCACCAGATGGATACCTTCAGAATGAACTAGAGGCATCATTTATATATGAAGATACTCCAGACCAAGAGAAAGCTACAATAGAGACTAAGGAAGATATGATGAAAGAACATCCCATGGATCGATTGATATGTGGAGATGTTGGATTTGGAAAAACAGAGATTGCTATTCGTGCCGCTTTCAAATGCGTAAGCGACGGTAAGCAAGTTGCTATATTAGTACCTACCACTATACTTGCACTTCAGCATTATAAAACTTTTTCAGAGCGACTCAAGGAGTTTGGTGTTAATATTGATTACGTCAATCGATTCCGTACGACTAAAGAAAAAACTGAAATTTATAAAAACCTTGCTGATGGCAAAATAGAAATCTTAATAGGAACTCATGCTATTCTAAATAAGAAAATAGAGTTTGCAGATTTAGGATTATTGGTGATAGATGAGGAGCAAAAATTTGGTGTAGCCGCTAAGGAAAAACTTCGAAATATAAAAGTAAACGTAGACACTCTCACGCTCACAGCAACACCAATTCCTCGAACGTTACAGTTCTCCTTGATGGCCGCTAGAGATCTATCAATCATTAGAACGCCACCACCTAACAGACAACCCATTCACACTGAACGCAGGGTCTTCAGTGACGAACTGATCAAAGATGCTATCTACTATGAAGTCAACAGGGGTGGTCAAGTATTCTTTGTACACAATCGTGTAAAGTCACTTCCTGATATTGCGGGTATGATAAAGCGACTCTGCCCAGACATAGAAGTAGGGATGGCTCATGGGCAGCTTGAAGCCAAAGATTTAGAAAAAAAACTAATAGACTTTATCGATTATAAGTATGATGTACTAGTATGTACTAATATCATAGAAACAGGTCTTGATATAGCTAATGCAAATACCATAATAATCAACAATGCACAGAACTTTGGGATGAGCGACCTTCACCAATTACGTGGACGTGTAGGCCGATCCAATCGTAAAGCATTCTGTTATTTGTTTGCACCACCGGTATCTGTACTTACCTCAGATGCTCGTAAACGGTTACGTACCTTAGAGGAAAATTCTGACCTTGGCAGTGGATTCCAGATTGCCATGAAAGATCTCGATATTCGTGGAGCAGGAAACCTATTGGGCGGAGAACAAAGTGGTTTCATTTCTGATATTGGCTTCGAAACTTATCAAAAAATTTTAGAAGAGGCGGTACACGAATTAAAAGAAACAGAATTTAAAGATCTATTCAAAGAAGACTTAGATAAAAAACGTCAATATGTCCGTGATGTAGAAGTAGACACTGATATAGAAATGCTAATTCCTGATGCATATATACCTGTGATCCAAGAACGCCTTTTACTTTATACGGAGTTAGATACGATTAACGATGAAGCAGGATTAACTGCATTTAAAGAAAGACTCAAAGATAGATTTGGACCTATACCAAAGCAAGTTGACGAACTAGTCTATGCCCTTCGCTTAAGATGGATATGTAAAGAATTAGGGTTCGAAAGATTGTCATATAAAAACAATAAATTGAGGTGTTTCTTTATTGCAAATGCTCAATCTAGTTACTTCGAATCTGAGTTATTCCAAAAGATATTGAAGTTCGTATCTACGGATGGACAGAAGATGGGATTGACACTAAAGCAGTCTAAGAATTTCTTACTTGTCATCAAGGAGAAATGTAAGAACCTTAAGGAAGTTAAAGCAGTACTAGACAGGATTGCAGAAGATGTTATATAATTTTTAAACAATCCTACTCGAAATTAAAACTCGTTTATTTTATCTAGTATACTACGATTTTTTTGATTGCTTCTTGACCCGATTCGATTCGTATATTTAACAAATATATTCCTGAAGTAAGTTCTGACACACTGAATGTACTTGATCCTACCTCTTTTACTTGAGCACCCATCAAATCATGAATTCTTATTGACTCAATCTTATGTGAACTCTCTATGAATACATCACCAGAAGAGGGGTTGGGGTATAAAATAAATTCATCTGCATCCAGATTACTTACACCTACTACAAAGCAAGTAGCAAAATCTGAATTGCTATAAATTACTGCATCTTTCACTTGCATACAAGATAAATTAACACACGGATTTTCGATGCTATTTACTAAACTTGAAAGCACCAATCCCTTATTCGACCCCACACCTTCAATCCAATAAAAATCTCCATTTTGACATTCATCATCAAGACTACTCTCAAAGATAAACACTCTTCTTATGTCGCCGCTATTATCTTCTATCGACCCTATATTTTCTAAGACAAGAGAAACATTCTCTCCATCTTGATCAAAGGAAAATTCATCCCCTATATCAACGTTAAAATTATAAATCAGTCTCTCTTCTTCATTAGTATACATCCAAACTTTACCTGATTCTTCCCTGACATAATAATCTATAGTAGTAAAAACATCTCCTGATTCCTCATTTGATATTTCAAGCTGATTAAAGTAATTACCACTCAACCATTTAAGTCTATCACTGACTCTTACTCGATAACTATATAATTCTTCATCATTTACATTTACTTGAGTCCATAGTTTATCTTTCGACAATAATTCTATCGAGCTAGATCGTTCAGAAAAAACTTGTATACGATACAACTGTCTTCCGAAATCTGGATGAAAAGCGACAAAGTAGAAATATCCATCCTGCTCTATCACTTTCGTATTATCAGGATCTCCAGCAAGACCATATATCGGAACAAAATCAAGATTATCCCTCATCAGAAAAAATCTACTGCCAGCATACAAGAACGCTTCATTTTCGTATGTGACTAAGTTTGCTCTTACTCCTCTCCCACTACTTTCAAATATATTTATTCTTGCGAAATTAGTGAAGTCCATATCTAAAGTATATACTTCTACTTTCTGGAAAGGAAATGATCCTGACGTTCCAACAAGCACTAACTTATTGTCATTTGAGAACAGCCCAACTATTCTTAAATTCACAATAGAGTCCGGCAATTCATAGTAAGTGTTTGTGGTGGCGTCTAATATTTGAGTACTTGTTGTATTAACACCAGTACTCTGATTTACTATCAGGTAATCCGAAGAAATATTGCTGATACTGAAATTCTCATCTACTTCAATTTCCGTAAACAATTCACCATCGTATAGATATTTTTTATCCGTCTCATCAGTAATATAAAGCAGATCGCCTAAATCATAAAAATTTACAAAATTGGATCCAGAAAACTGAAATACCTCTTCATAATCTGACTCATCGACGGTATATAAACCATCTTCTGTTATTAAAAACAACGTTTCTTTAAATTCATAAAAACTATCAGTTGGCCAACCTCCTGGGATTAACGGAAGGGCTTGTATAGACTGATCTGGAGAAATAACTTTTATTGATCCGTCACCATAGTAGACATAGCTATCTTTACCATAGAGCACAGAAGAATTAGAAGATACATCTTCTACGATAGTTACTATATTTCCATCTGATCTATTATATCTATAAAGCTTATTCTCCAAAAACCCTCTGGCCATATAAAAAACATAATCATCAGTTACGGTATAGTTTTGAACTAATAGCCAATTCCAAGGCGATGCTCCAACGTGGCCTTCTACATCCGCTACTACCTCATAACCTAACTCACCGAACGTATTTATAGTAAATCGATTATCGGTTACTTCAACCCAGTAAATTTGGTCATCTATAATTTTGAAAGGACGATAATTTGCGTCTTTAAATTCAAACTGATTGAGCTTCACCACTTGATCGCCATGAACATGATAAATGTCACTAGAGATCAAAAATACATTACCTCCAATTTCATACAATTTAGAATCATTAGACAATCCATTAGAGGGAGAATTTAGGATTTCTGCAAACTTACTAGACTTACTATTCAAGTCAATTTCTATCAAAGTTTTATTTTCTCCGAGCTTTACATCATAATTAAATAAATATTTATTTTCCTCTAATTTCAAATAAGTAATTTCACCATATCCACCAACGCTATTATCTATTAGTGAAGAAAATTCCAAAGTCTCTATATCTATCATAGATACATTATTATTAGAGACATTATATGATCCATGTAGTATCAAATATCGATTATCTAAAACTATTATATTTTCGGTCTTTGTATATAAAAAATTAAACTGTATCGTATCTCCTGTTTCAGCATGGAGCAGAACCAAGCTGGCGTCACCATCTGCTATCCAATAATCACCTACCAACTCAGAATACACCTCATCGTACTTTTGCAAGTCATATATTTTTGTATCTAATTCATGATTGATAGTAAGCATTTTTTTGAACCCATCATTATATAATACTTCTACAGTTACTCCAGTAGAAGTCAAGATGATATCAGCACTTCTTATATTCTCTCCTAAATCATAAAGTACTTCAGTACTCTTATCAGCAATGCGATAAGCATGAACTACACTATCAACAAGAAAATAAAAATTATACTCGTCGACTGCATATTCTCCATAATAAAATTGACTTGTTACAATCGTGTCAAATTGTTCGGTTTGCTTATCTAAGAGCATATAAATACTATTTTCAGTATCTATATAATCTCTAACAACGAGATGGTTTGACAATTGATCTAGAACTACATATTCATCATCGATATCGAGCCTTTCATTTGTATTGAGATCCAATAGATATTGCACTTCCAATTCATAGTCATTACTTGATTGGCGGAGAATAACTTTATCTTGATTCTCAGTTTTCCATTGAGTGCGACTGTAACCTTCTTCATATGGATATAATGTCTCTGTACCTTCTATAAAATTATAGGCTATAGAACCATAGATACTTTCTGTTAATAAGAAATGGTCTGTAGTCATTATAATCAGCTCTTCATTGAGACCATATAATTGCGTCCCATGAAGGTAGATAGCCCCACCGTTTTCTATTCTATATACATTTAAAGAATCAAAATAGTCAATGGTAAGAATATATTGAATACCATCTATTTCTTTGAGAACATTTCGCTCAGAGGTTCCAAGACCTTCAACAATAGTCAATCTTTCTTGAGCAAATGAATTAATCGTGGTGAGTACGAAAAGAACTAAAATTGCATATTTCATATTTGGACATTTTAATTATTGTAGTAATAATACAAATAATTATCTTTCCTATAGAGTCAATTATATATTCAAATACCTACAACGACATTTTAACCAAACAAAATTCTATATCGAACCTAGACTATCAGTTTTACTCTACGAACACCATCATCCTCCTGCTCAATATCCATTTGTACATATGATTCCCCTTCTATCATATCCATAATCAAATCAGGCCATTCAATAAAGCAGTAATTTCCAGAGTACAGATAATCTTCCAACCCAATATCATAGGCTTCATCAAGATTATTAAGCCTATAAAGATCCATATGATAGATAGGTCCATCAGCACCTTCATATTCATTGACCAAGGAGTACGTGGGACTACTTGTAGCACCGGTATAACCGAGAATGGCCACTATTTGCTGAGTAAGGGTCGTTTTTCCTGCACCTAGGTTGCCCCTAAGTAGTACTATTCGTTTATCCCCTACTATCTCTAAGATTTCCTTAGCGGCAGATGGGAGGTCTGATAATTGAGAAATATAGATAATGTGTGACCTTGAATCATTCATATAAAGGCAAAGATATAGGTAAATGACTTATTTCAATGCCGATTTAATGAATAGAATACTTAAGAAAAGCTCTTGTCTTTTGAAAACATGATGGCTCGAATTAACCATAAGGTCACTTTCATTGTCTAAAGCCCAATTTCTTAGATATTTCAATGCAATACTGGCACTTAGCAAAAACATTCATAATCAGCCTATTAGGCAGTAAAATCAATACATTATTAGATACAAATTCGCTATAATTTACACTTGAAAAAGTTTATCTTTGTTCGAATTTTGAAAAGTAGAAAATGAGCGAAAATAAAAGCAACTACGGTGCTAATAACATCCAGGCCCTA
The DNA here is from genome assembly GCA_937995755.1 of uncultured Saprospiraceae bacterium. GTDB lineage: Bacteria > Bacteroidota > Bacteroidia > Chitinophagales > Saprospiraceae > UBA1994. The sequence goes on from CALKJD010000092.1 coordinate 59,921, forward strand.
GAAGGACTCGAAGCAGTAAGAATGAGACCTGGAATGTATATTGGTAGTACCGACACCAAAGGTCTTCACCACCTAGTATGGGAGGTAGTAGATAACTCGATTGATGAGCACTTAGCCGGTCACTGTAAGAGTATACAGATGATCATACATGAGGACAATAGCATCTCTGTAACCGATGATGGTAGAGGTATTCCTACAGGCATGCATGAAAAACTTCAGAAATCTGCCCTAGAGGTAGTAATGACTGTTCTTCACGCTGGTGGTAAGTTTGACAAAGATACTTACAAGGTATCTGGTGGATTACACGGTGTGGGTGTAAGTTGTGTAAATGCACTATCTACGAAGCTAGTAGCTACTGTTCATCGAGATGGTAAAATCTGGCAACAAGAATATAGTGAGGGAATTCCTCAGACTGAAGTTACTCAGATAGGCGAAACGGACATCACGGGTACTGTGATAACTTTCTACCCAGATCCATCAATATTCGAATCGTTAGTGTACAACTATACTACGCTGGCTAACCGTATGAAGGAGCTAAGTTACCTCAACAGTGGCCTGAAGCTAAAGCTTACAGATGAGCGAGTAAAGGTGGATGGCGAATTCAAGTCAGAAGATTTCTACTCGGAAGGTGGTCTAAAGGAATTTGTTAAATACTTAGATGAATCGCGAACTCCTATTATAGATGAACCTATACACGTAATAGGTAAAGAAGAAAATGTAGAGGTAGAAGTAGCTTTACAATACAATACTGGATACCAAGAGAACATCTTCTCGTTTGTAAATAATATATCTACTCGTGAAGGTGGAACGCACGTAGCTGGTTTCAGAAGAGCAGTCAACAGACTATTCAAACAGTATGGTGATGACAACAATATGTTCTCTAAACTGAAATTCAGTATTGCTGGTGAAGATTTCCGTGAAGGATTGACAGCGATTGTATCTGTGAAGGTACCTGAGCCGCAGTTCAAAGGACAAACTAAAGGTGAGCTCGGCAACTCCGAAGTTACAGGTATCGTATCTAGAGCTGTGGGTGACATACTCAAACATTACCTAGAAGAGAACCCAAAACAAGCTAAACGAATCGTAGACAAAGTAATCTTAGCAGCCACTGCACGTCATGCAGCGCGCAAAGCGAGAGAGATGGTACAACGTAAAAATGTACTGACAGGTGGAGGATTACCTGGAAAGCTTTCTGACTGTAGTAGTAAAGATCCTGCGGAGTCTGAGATATTCTTAGTAGAGGGAGATTCTGCCGGTGGTACAGCCAAGCAAGGTAGAGATCGTAAGTTTCAAGCTATACTTCCTCTTAGAGGTAAGATTCTCAACGTAGAGAAGGCGATGGAGCACAAGATCTATGAAAACGAAGAGATCAAAAACATGTTTACTGCTCTCGGTGTAAGTATCGAAGAAAAAGATGGGGAACGTGTACTGAATATAGATAAGCTTAGATACCATAAAATAGTCATCATGTGTGATGCCGATGTCGATGGTAGCCACATTGCTACGCTTATACTTACATTCTTCTATAGATATATGACGCCATTGGTAGAGCAAGGATATATATATATAGCTGCGCCACCACTTTATCAAGTACGGAAGGGTAAGAGTTCAGTATACTGTTGGAATGAAGAGGAACGTGTAGAAGCTGTCAAAAACTACTCTAGAGGAGAAAATGATAGTTCAGTAAAAATACAGAGATATAAGGGTCTGGGTGAGATGAACGCAGAGCAGCTTTGGGAGACTACTATGGATCCTGAAGAGCGTATGCTAAGACAAATAGTTATTGAAGATGACATGGAAGCAGATAGAGTATTCTCAATGCTTATGGGTGATGAAGTACCACCGCGACGTAAGTTTATAGAGGATAATGCTACGTATGCCAATATTGACATTTAAGACAATATATAACCAACAGTTCGTTTTACTATTTCGATCAACTAATGATTGAATATTGAGTACTAAAAAACTGAAGCTGATGGTTGTAAATGTGAAGATTATTTTCAGTGGTGTGTAACATTTGAGAATATAATAGTGTCCTCATTATGAAGGGTTCTATATTTTCAACCATGCTCAGTGCCAAAGTTATGCAAGGCTAGCGAGCAATTACACACAAATAAGTACTTAAGATTACACGAGATCTACTGTCAGCAACAGGTAGTGTCTTGATATATTTAAGTTGCTAATAATTGATTATAGTTTGAGAAATAAGAAAAAAACTGTGCACGAAAAAGTATTTGATGAGGAACTCCTTCCTCACATCAATGCTTTGAAAACCTTTGCGTATCACCTTTCGTACAACGAAGAAGATGCCAATGACCTTGTGCAAGAGACCTACATGAAGGCTCACCGATTCATAGATAAATACATACAGGGAACTAATGCAAAAGCATGGCTGTTTAAAATCCTGAAGAACGCTTATATCAACCAGTATAGGAAGAAGAGTAAGCGTCCTCAGCAAGTTGATTTTGAAGAGATTGTTAGTTATCACGACAGTGATGACAACGCAGGTAATGGTTATCATGACTTGAGAGCTGAGATCTTTGAAAACATGATGGGTGATGAAGTAACGATAGCGATTAATTCATTACCGATCGATTTTAGGACAGTAGTTCTCTTATGTGACATTGAAGGGTTTACATACGAAGAGATATCTAAAATTATCGATGTACCCATTGGTACTGTTAGATCTAGACTGTTTAGAGCAAGGAATATGCTCAAAGAAAAACTTTTGAAATATGCTCAACAGATTGGGTATGAAGACAAAAGAGGTAATCGTAAAGCTTTAAAAGGCAAGAGCGAAGAAGAGTAGTAACAAAGCTATGAGTAGTCAAATTTTTACTAAGATGACTCTCTTTATTTTGATATTTATTTTTGTTTTTTGGGAGCGATGTGCCGCTTCTGTCATGCAGGTCTATTCTGATCGATAGATTCTGTAAATTGATTATTTAATTTTCATTAATTCTTAATAAATCAAACACAGTCATGCCAGATTTTAAAAACATGAATGAGATGAGAGCCAGTATTAATCTCTATTTCGACAATGCTCTTACCAACGTAGACCAACAAAACCTTCTTAATCGAGTTGATTCTGACTCTGCCTGTCACAAAATTTTCAATCAAGAGAAAAACATACGTGACTTTATCAAAAACAACGTAACAAGACCAGCCGTATCTCCTGATCTTATCCAAAACATAAAGAATAATATTAAGGTAGTATAACTACCTTTTTACTTCTTTGATATTCGAATATTTCAAATGGATTTAGTTTATATCCTTTGAAGAATTCTTTCATTAATTTGATGACATGTCCTTTAATTGTTTCTATGGTACTAACATAAATTAGTACCCCATAAATAGTTATATAGTATTAAGTACATCCCACTTGTAATTGGATGGGATAGTGTGATATATTAATTATACCCACCTTCCAATTTTTATTTTAATTCTATACTAAACGTCTAACATTAGCATTGGTTAAGATTACTTCTTGATCCGTATCTAACTCACAGTCGATCAATACTATGCCTGGATTTTTACCCACAGTAAAGCTTCCAAGTGTATCATCAAAGCCTAAAGCTTTAGCGCCATTAGATGTAGCCCACTCAAGTAATGTTGAGGTCGGTATATAACTATTATACTTTTTAATCGTTTTCATTTCTTCGAATACAGAAAGTTGCCAATTAGAACTTAAACTATCTGTACCTATCGTCATATTTGCATTAGCATCTATAAAGGCTTGATAGTTTGGCAATGAATTTTCAATGTAAAGATTAGCATTGGCGCATGTAGCCCAATAAACATTTTCACTCCATTCTTGTGCAGCAGCTATATCGCTTGATGTAGTACGAGTATTATGTACAAATAATGTTCGTTGTTTAGGATCCATCTGAGACATAGCATGATGAATTGAGTTCTTTCCTGTTGCTTTAAAATCTTTCAACGGAAACCCAAACCCTTCATAGAAATCTAAAAAATCACCGGACTTATTATTAAATAAATCGTCCTCGTGCTTCGTCTCTTGATTGTGAATAGAGACTGTACTGTTAGGTGTATTATTCTGCTTTATAAACTTATACAGTCTATCACTTACTGTATATGGCGCGTGTGGCACATAAGATTTACTGTTACCATTTTCTTTATTATGTTTGCCATATACTTCACTATACTGATCGATCATGGCCTCAGTCATACTATCTTGTATAAAATCAAACATTTCTACAAAAGTATAGTATCTGATATCACTATTTGCCTTCACATTAGCTGTGTCTGCTTTGTTACTTATATCTCCGACCGCAACTATACCTTGACTATACATATAACGATCAGCGGCTTCTATAGCGCTATCAATTATCTCTTGAGGAAAATCACGAAACTTTACAACTTGGCTAATAAATGGTATCAATCCAGTCCCTGTTGGAATCTTATTAATCATATGCGATAATTCCATATGACAATGCGTATTGATCATACCTGGAAT
>CALKJD010000093.1 GCA_937995755.1 uncultured Saprospiraceae bacterium
CTCCATTGTGAGTGACGCTCTTTTTTTTGTCATCATATCAAATGAAACCATCAATTATAATATAAACTTTTATATCTGTTGCATTCCAATTGATAGGGGAGTAAGAGTATAAGTTCGAGTAGTAGCTGCGATTGATCTATATGAAGTGATTGTATTAATTAACTAGGTTTGCCTGCTACTACAATAACTATTTCTCCTTTTACACTTGGGCGACTTTCATAATCCGCGATGAGATCATCTACAGTCTTATAAGTATACTCTTCATATATTTTCGTAAGTTCTCTTACTACACAAGCTTTTCGATCACCTCCACAATGTTCTTGTAATTCTTTTAAGCACTTGATTAATCGATGAGGAGATTCATACATTACAAATGTATATGGTAATTCACAGAGATACTTATGTCTAGTTTGTCGACCTTTTTTATGTGGAAGAAAACCCTCGAAATAAAATTTATCACATGCAATACCGGATGCTGCAATAGCAGGAATGATGGCGTTGGCACCAGGAAGGCATTGAACTTTTATATCATTTTCTCGACACTCTCTTACAAGTAAAAATCCAGGGTCACTGATTCCAGGAGTGCCAGCATCTGTGATTAAAGCGATGTCCATACCCTCATGGAGCATATTCATATAATCTTGTAGCTTTTTATGCTCATTGTAAGCATGATAGGAAGACATCCTCGTCTCTATCTGATAATGTTTGATGAGGTGTCCGCTAGTTCGAGTATCTTCTGCGAGTATCAAGTCGACATCTTGAAGTGTCTTTATCGCTCTGAATGTCATATCATCCAGATTTCCTATCGGTGTAGGTACTAAGTATAACATATAAATTAAACGTAATTTTTAGGGACAGACGCATTCGGGTGCCATCTATCCATGGCTTGTTTGAAATAATATCCAGCGATTAGTCCAGCGACGAACCCTCCAATATGTGCCCACCAAGCTACACCTGGAGTATCTTTGGTTTCAGCTAATGATCCAAAGCCAGCCAATAACTGCTGACCAATCCAAAGACCTAGAAATATAAAAGCTGGAATATGAAAACTTCTGAAAAGTATTAGTACTAGCATTTTGATTTTGGAATGAGGAAACATCACAAGGTAGGCACCCATCACTGCGGCTATTGCTCCACTAGCACCTACACTTGGTATTGTACTGGTACTATTGAATATTATATGTGCTAGACTAGCAGCTAAGCCTCCAAGTAGATAGAATAATAGAAATCTACTGCTACCAATCTTAGCTTCGATATTGTCTGCAAATACCCATAGGAACATCATATTTCCAATCAAGTGCATCCATCCACCGTGTAAAAACATGCTAGTAAACAGTGTGAAATAATCTTTTCCTGTGGTTATCTCCTGGGGTATGGTACCATAGGTCATGATAAACTCATTGGCAGAAGGGCCTAGATAAAATTCGTAAAAAAACACTAGTACATTCAGTATAATGAAAGTATAGCTTACAAAAGGCTTATGGCCGCCTTGTACTTGAGTGTCACCAATAGGAAATATCATAAATTTTAATTGCTAGAGCGCCAAGGTAGGGAATATTCTCTGTTTACGAGAAAAGCAACTGTTCTGACCTTAGGATCCTGTAGAGAGTGTTAATACTTTCTTATTATCGTTTGGCAATGATACATTTTAGGAGATTCGGAAGTCTACTTAGTACATAGCTTGTTTTTTGATTTGTTAAGAATCGATCAGAAATAAAAGGGTGTCAGCAAACGTGTTGATGTCCTTTTGTTATTTTATTGATTCTTCATACCCCAGAAAAGGATTTTAGAGTTTGCCTTCTTCCTCTATCTCGTAGAGCTTAATCACTCTCACAACTTCTATTTTTGTTTCACTAACTTCTTCTAGTATGAAATCAAAACCATCCATTTGGATCTTCTCATTTTCTTGAGGTATACTTCCACTCGTCATTACGATATATCCAGAGAGAGTATGGTATTCACCTTCAGGAATATTAAGGTTCTCGTATTTTTCATTCAGGTAGTCTATCTCTAATCTACCGGCAAATACATATTCATCCTCGCTGATCTTCTTTTCAAGATTATCCTCGATGTCATGCTCGTCTTCGATTTCACCAAATATTTCTTCCAAGATATCTTCTAGAGTTATAAGTCCGGCAGTACCTCCAAACTCATCTACTACACATGCGATCGTTGTTTCTTCTTTGATGAAGTTGTACATCAACGATTGTACATTCATAGCCTCAGGTACATAACTGATCGGCATTACTAATTTTTTGATTGATTTGGGATTGTCTAGCAGCTGTTGATGGTGTACATAGCCCACTGCATTTTCGATTCCACCGTCCGTGATGATAACTCTACTTAATCTAGAAGATTTGAATGCAGCCAGTATTTCATCTATGGTAGATGTCTTTTCTATATGAACGATCTCAGTTCTAGGAATCATGCAATCCCTTACTTTAGTTTGTCTCAGATTTAAAGCATTAGTAAGTATCTCTTTATCTATATCTTCTTCTTCCGATATCTTATCATTGATAAAATGCTCCAAATCGACTCTTGTAAGTGCACTTTCCACCTGATCTGTAGGCTGTCGAAGGACATATTTAAGTAAAGCGTCAGAAAGTACAGTCATCATCCATGTAGGGACCGCTAGCATCCATTTAAAAAATCTTAAAGGATAAGCCAGCGCTATAAGCATATCATTTGAGAACAATCTGAATAGGGTCTTTGGTAAAAACTCGCCGAATAATAATACGACTAGGGTAATTATTAGTGTAACAGTCAGTAAGAGCGTTGCACCTCCAAATATCGGTTCTAACATCGGTTCTATAAGCTGAGTCATCAATATAGTAAATATGACCAGCGCAATATTATTACCTACGAGCATAGTACCTAGAAACTCCGAAGGCTTCTCATAAAATTTGGCTAAGATGTTTCCTCTACGTGATTTTTTGTTTTTCATCACCTCTATACCAAGCTTATTCGCTGATACAAATGCGATTTCAGACCCAGAAAAGAAGGCTGATAAAAGTAGAAAGATGATTATAGAGAATATAAGCATAAACGATATTTGTGTAGTACAAAAATACCAAACTTATCATTGTGAATTACCTAGTTGAGAAATCTTACTGAGAATGCAGCAAGTAATGGTTGTTGAGTCAATTATGTTGTTGTAAGTGGAAGAAAACCAATGATTTAGGGTTTCTATGGGTTGAGTTCTTTGGTAACATCGTTAATATTCATTTTTCCTGAGTTCTTCTGTATTTCGAATCTTGTAAAATCATTATTAGCGACAAAACCATGGCCATATGAAGTATCTCCACGTTCGGGTTGTGTAATCATGACAAAACGATTAGTGTATACCTTACCTCCTTTTTCATCCCAAATGAGTTCTGAGGTTTCTAACTTTTCATTTTTCTCATTATAAAGATTGACGTTTTTTCTTGTGACTATACGCGATTTTTTGGTTTCTCTTACGGCATAATCGGCATCGAGCCAACTTTCTATCTGACCATCAGGACCGAAAAACTCTACATGAACACCATCAGGAAACTCTTCTCTCGGATTTGTTTTATCCAAATACCTATTCATCGTAGGACCGGATATTTTTACTTTTATTTGAGCGGAATCACTGTAGAGTATTTCTACATTAGTAGCTACTTCCATTGATGCTGCTAATCCGTTAGTTAAGTTATCTATGTCTTCCATTTTTGTTACACACGAAAAGGTAGACACGATGATGATTGTGTATAAAAGGTACTTTGTCATGATTATCTTATTACTGTGATGTCTCCAGTGTATGGAAAGACTTTGTTGTCTATAAACCGTATTTCAGCTAACCATGTAAATACGCCTGGATTAACTGGGCTGCCCTTGTAATTGCCATCCCATCCATCATTATATTCACTCAGTAGTATATTTTGACCATTGTAAACGCGGTTTCCCCATCTATCAAAAATGTAAAGATGCTCAATTCTCGAAGCTCCTGGTCCAGCAAATAAATTGAAAAAATCATTGCTGCCATCTTTATTTGGAGAAAATATGTTTGGCGCATAGACTGGACGTTCGGTATTGACTCTAATAGTGACTTCATCTATATCAGTACATCCATTTTCATCTGTTACCAATAGTTGATATGTAGTTGTTCCCAACGGTACAACCAATGGGTCTAAACAGGTAGTACAGTCGATGCTATCGTTTGGAGTCCATAGCACGTCTAAGTCTAAGCTACTTGGAGTGTAGCTACCTTCTAATATTATGCTCTCACCAAGATCTATGAGTGAATCAATTCCTGCATTAGCTATTATTTCTTCAGGCTCCATGATATCTACAAATCTATTTGCACTGCAGCCCTTCCTGTCAATTACTGTAACTTCATAGTTTCCTATATCAAGATTATTGAAACTGGGATTGGGTTGAAAATTTATATTGTCAATAGAGTAGCTATACGCAGGGGATCCACTAATACCATTCGCTAATATATATCCCTCAGGAATATTATAGCAGATCAAGTCAAAGGGTTCAGCATCAAGAGATAATGTACTGGTGTCAGCGCAGCACGCAGCGATATCTATATCTATAATCTTAGTGACACTGCAGCCTCTAGTACTTTCGACGGTTAGTGCAACAGTCTTTTCTCCGAAGCTATCATATATTATATTATGCGGACCTTCTTGATCTGATGATACGGGAATCGCTCCATTCCCAAAGTTCCATTGGTAGCTTAGTATAGGATCAGTTTGAGAGTTAGATAAATTATTGAATATGATAGTTTTATCACATTCAAAGGCCTCTACAGGTTCTATCGCGAAATCAACTTCAGGTCCAAGGAAAGTACCAGTTCCACCAAATTCAATTGAAAATCCTAAACCGGATTGTGAAAAGTTGTTAACTATCAAAGCATATGATTCTCCTGTTTGCATATCTATAGAACTTGCAAAATTGTTGTTGCCAGATTGACATCCTGGTTGCTCAGATTGATCAGAATCAGAACTTGACAATCCAGTAGGTCCATTGCATTCTTGCCATGTACTAAAAGGGTCAGTAACATTATTACTGCCATTCGCTCCTGAGGCCATACATCTAACAAGTGATTTGTTGGTGCAATCCTCAATGCCATTATTAAGACGATAAACAGAAAAATCTAAATCATCAGATTCCATTCCAGGCACATAGTTGTTAGGAGTTAATGTGAATTCTAAAGTTCCTGGTTGATCACAAGTCCATTTGTACCATACCGAAGCGAATTCTTCATCAATACAATCATTTACCGAGAGTTCATTGTTGTCATTCCCTGTTCCTACGAGACTCTCTACGTAGAATGGACTTTTGTCACAAAGAATTACCCCATCTACACAGTCGGATTCAGGTGGCTTAGTATCTATGAAGTCATCAATGCACAATTGAAAAGATCCTTGGCGGTCAGCACTTCCATCTACGGATAGATAGTATACTTGACCAATATTTAAGTCAGTAACTGTTAGTTGTACTACTCCAATACCTCCTCCTGATGATGTACAACCTACAATATTTAAATTGTCACAGTTGCCACTATAAACTCCTATATCTGGCTGAGATAGGGTAGAGGGAGTCACTCTTATGATAACGGCAGGCTCCTTAGGGATAAATGAAAACCAAACTGCTCCGGTAAAATTGAGAAAACAGGGGTTGTTTATAACTGGATCTCCCATTGCGCCTATATTGTTAAAAGCACCAATTTCAGAACAGTAATCATCTACACTTGGAATAAACTGGGCAAAATCACATTCATCATTTAATACTTGCGCATTTATACTACTGCTTATCAAAAGTATAATTCCCAATAGCCCAATTATCGTATTTGTCTTGATCATCTATTATATTCTATAGTATATCTTTAATAACGCGTCAAAAGTATCTATTTGTTCTCCATATAGTTAGTTAAAGTGTCCTTAAGAGTATATTAGACCTTATAGATAATACGAAAATGCTTTTTGGTTGTAATAAGACTATTGGTAAAATTGACTCATTGAGCTACCTTTTCTTCTGTGTATTTCAAGCCAAAGCTTCTGGATAGATTGGCTATGTTCAAGCAAAATAGCAGACTCTATGGAATTTTAGAAATATTATTTTATCTTTGCAGCCCCAAATTTGGGTTTTTTATTATTTCACTAAATAAAACTACTTCTATATAATGCGAAATTATGAAGTAAATTTCATCGTCGATCCTGTACTGTCTGGCGAAGAAATCAAAGCGACAGCGAAAGTGTATAAATCACTTTTGACAGATGGAGGCTCTAAAATAGTCCACATTGATGAGATGGGTCTTAAGCAATTAAGATACCCTATCAACAAAAGATCATCTGGAGTTTATTATTGTATCGAATTTTCATGTGATAATGGCGATATCATCCCTAGTCTGGAACTAGCCTTTCGTAGAGATGAGCGTATCATGAGATTCCTTACTGTCAAACTAGACAAGTACGGAGTTAAGTTTAACGAAGACAAGAGAAAAGGAATTATTGGTAAGAAAAAGTCAAAAGCAACTGAGGAGGAGACTCCTGCTGAAGTGAAAACTGAAGTAAAGAAGCAACTTGAGCCAAAGACTCCTGCTCCTAAGCAAGAAGAGGAATAGCCTTGTCTTATTATCACATTATTAAATTAAATTGCAATGGCAAATAGAGAAGTAATTAAATTCTTGAGCAATCCGAATATTGGATCTCAAAAGAAAAAATACTGTAGATTTAAGAAGTTTGGAATCAAACACATCGATTATAAAGATGAAGATTTCCTTCTTCAATTTATTAACCCTCAAGGAAAACTTCTTCCAAGAAGAATCACAGGGAATTCATTAAAATATCAAAAGAAAGTCGCTGTAGCGGTAAAGAGAGCTAGACACTTAGCTATCCTTCCTTACGTAGCCGATCTATTAAAATAAACTGCAAAGTAGTATCAGATATGGAAATTATATTATTAAAAAACATGGATACCCTGGGCTACAAGCATGACATCGTAACTGTAAAGAACGGTTATGGTAGAAACTTTATCATACCTCAGGGTTTAGGAGTTATCGCTAATGGTGATAACCGTAAGAAACTCGAAAAACTCGTAGCAGAAGAAGATGCTAAAGAGTCAGCAAGAGTAGGGGAGTACAAAGAGATGGCTGCCAAATTGGATGGTCAAACACTTAAAATTGCCGTGAAGGCAGGTACTTCAGGTAAAATATTCGGTAGCGTTACTTCGGTACAGATTGCACAAGCGCTTAATGAGCAACTTGGAATCGATGTCGAGAGACGAAGAATTGATATGCCAGAGGATATTAAAGAAATAGGTAAGTACAATGCTACCATTAACTTCCATAAAGAAGTTTCTGGAACAGTAGACTTCGAACTTGTTCAAGATTAGATAATGTGCTAGTCACATATTCAAAATAATTAAAAAAGCCTAACTCTTTTAAAGAGTTAGGCTTTTCTATTTTATACAATATACTTTAGAATTAAGACTGAGTTACTACCGTTACGAAATCACATTTAGACCCATAAGCTTTTAACCACTTTTCAGCCTGCTTATATCCAGGATACACTTTTTCTACTATCGACCAATACTTTTTAGAATGATTCATCTCATTCATATGAGCAAGTTCGTGCACAATTACATAATCTCTAACCCATTCCGGAGCCATTAGTAGCCTTGTGGAGAGATTAATATTTCCAGAGTTAGAGCAGCTTCCCCAATTGGTTCTATTGTATTTGAGTCTTAAAGCTTTAACTTCGTGACCAAAATAATGCTTGTTAATAAGTTCTAATCTCTTCTCTACCTCTGGTTTATGCGCCTTACCCAATACTCTTGAAAGAAGCTTTTTTATAGTTTCGGCTTTATCGACACCATGTAGGCTCTTATCTAATGATAGCAATATTTTAGTATCTATAATTTTGGCAATACTTGATGTTCTACTCTTTTCTTGTAGTTGAATTGTGTAATGCTTATCCATGCACAATATTAGATCACCAGACTTATATTCATTCGGAATAAGATGGTCAAGTCTGCCATTTGGACTCTGAAGTTGTTTTATTAACCAATCCTTAGCCCATATGTGGTAACTATGTCGCTGATCTTTGTTCATGAATATAGGGATACGGAGTAGAATGCTATCTTTCCCAACTGACACCCTTACATTTTTCCGTTTTTCATAGTAGCGCTTGACAGGAATTTCGTAACCATCGACACTAAAATATATAAGTTCGTACTTAGCCATAAGTTTCCGAAAAAGACTTCATGACACTTACGAGAACTTCTACACTTTCTATATCCATAGCATTATACATACTCGCACGAAAGCCTCCCACTGACCTGTGTCCTTCAATACCGACAATACCAGCTTCTCTAGTCATATCAAGGAAGATGTCTTTTTTTGTATCATCTTTTAATCCAAAGCATGCATTCATAGTGGATCTGTCTTTTGTAGCCACAAACCCTTTAAACAGATCGTTCCTGTCTATTTCATCATATAACAATTGCGCCTTTGCTTCATTTCTCAGATTCATTGCAGCCACTCCACCATTATCTTTCACCCATTGCATTGTAAGCATAGATACATATATAGGAAGTACCGGCGGAGTGTTAAACATAGACCCTTTACTAATATGAGTTCTATAATCTAGTATAGTAGGTATATCTCTTGTTACCTTTCCTAATGCGGACTCTTTTACGATTACTAAAGTAACACCAGCTGGTCCCATGTTTTTCTGTGCACCACAATATATTAAGTCGTGTCTGTTTATATCTATCTCTTTACTAAAGATGTCTGACGACATATCTGCTATCAATGGGACATTCACATCAGGTAACTCTTTGAATTGTGTTCCAAATACGGTATTGTTTGAAGTGTAGTGCGCGTATTTGATTCCTTGGCTGTCAAGTACTGACGGTATGTAAGTATAGTTATCGTCTTTTGAACTGCCGATCTCTTTCACCGTTCCGTACAGTTGAGCCTCTTTAATTGCTTTTGCACTCCATGTTCCTGTATTTATATATCCAGCGACCTCTGAATCATTTAGTAGATTCATTGCACTCATATAAAACTGACTACTTGCACCACCAGTAAGAAATAATACTTTATACCCCTCTGGAATTCGAAGGAGTTCATTAACAAGAGAAAAAGCCTTATCCATGCACTCCACCCATTGTGGCGAACGATGAGATATTTCCATTACGGATAATCCCATTCCGGCAAAATCTAAAATAGATGCACTCGTTTTTCTTTTAACCTCTTCTGGAAGTATCGCTGGACCAGCGTAAAAGTTATGTTTTTTCATATTTCTACAATAATTTATAATTTATTTTAAGCCTTATAGAGATTAATTCTATCTGTAAAGCACTAAGACTCAAAGATCTATTTTTAATTCTAAAGACCGTTCAATTTTCTCTTCGAATATTTGTAATTTTTTTTCAAAAAAGGCTTGGAATATTGAAAAGTGAACGTATCTTTGCGACCTGTTACAATGGTACACAGATTCGGAGTTAAATTCGAATATCAAACAAGAAAATTATTTTGAAATTTATTTCAATTAAAGTTGCAAGTTTGAATTTAAGTTGTATCTTTGCGGCCCCTTACGAAAGGTGTAGGGGTAAAAGAGAAAGTTCATTGACACGAATGGGAATAGATAAAAAAAATAGGTTTGACGACCTAATCTACTTTTGGTAGTAGAAAGAAAGATGTTACGTAAAGTAACGTTAGTGAGTTATTGT
>CALKJD010000094.1 GCA_937995755.1 uncultured Saprospiraceae bacterium
TATAAACGACCTAGCTTCATTCACATAGAATCTTAAATAATACAATTGGCTAATCAGCCACCATCAAATAAATCTTGCTTTTCTCATTTTCCAATCACAAATAATCACCAACCATCATTAATATAAGCTTTGATCCATTATATATTTTCCTATATTACATACTTAATGTAAAATCAACAATAAGTACCCCATGATAGGAATAATCTCATTTATAGCATTTACTGCAATCGTAGCCATTTTTGCTTATGTATCCACAAGAGGTACGGACGAAACCACTTCTGATGGTTATTTTCTCGGTGGTCGTAGTCTAGGAGCGATAACTATCGCGGGTTCATTATTACTTACTAATCTATCTACCGAGCAAATCGTTGGACTCAATGGTGCTGCATATAAGCATGGTATATTAGTAATGGCTTGGGAAACCTTTGCCGCAGTCGCTATGATTGTCACAGCCATATGGTTATTACCTAAGTACTTAAAAGGCGGAATTGCCACCGTGCCTACTTTTTTGGCGAGGCGATTTGATACCATGACCAAGACGATGGTATCAGCATTATTCCTATCTGGTTACGTAGTGGTATTACTTCCTATCGTGTTGTATTCAGGAGCTTTGGCTTTCATTACCATGTTTGACCTAGAGACTTTATTGGGATTAGATAAGACTACATGCCTTTGGATATGTGTTTGGGTGATTGGATTGATCGGATCTATCTATGCGATATTTGGTGGATTGAAAGCCGTAGCCGTTTCGGATCTTGTCAATGCAGTAGGTCTTATGATTGGTGGTCTATTAATCCCTGTATTTGGTTTGATGGCAATAGGTGATGGTAGTATGATGGCAGGGCTAGATGTATTGACATCTACTAATCCGGAGATGTTTAATGCTATAGGTAGTCCGACATCTGAGATTCCATTTTCTACGATATTTACAGGTATGATGTTAGTGCAGTTGTTTTACTGGGGTACCAATCAAGCGATCATACAAAGAGCATTAGGAGCGAGTAGTTTACAAGAAGGGCAGAAGGGATTAGTATTTGCGAGTTTCGTGAAGATACTAGGGCCACTGATTGTCGTGCTTCCTGGATTGATCGCTTTTCATATGTTTCAAGGTGGATTATCTAACGGAGATGAAGCTTATCCAGCATTAGTCAAAGAAGTATTGCCTGCGCCTTTATTAGGCTTCTTTGCAGCCGTAATATTTGGAGCCATTATGAGTTCATTTAATAGTGCACTCAATAGTTCTGTGACGCTTTTTGGATTAGATATCTATAAGCAACATTTCAATACAGATGCTACAGAGAAGCAAGTCGTAAAAGCAGGGAAAACTTTTGGAATCATACTAGCAGTTTTGGCGATGTTTATAGCACCATTTATTGCGAATGCACCAGATGGATTATTCGGATATTTACAAGAAGTGAATGGTTGTTATTCTATCCCCATTTTAACGATAATCGTAGTAGGGTTTGCAACGAAGTATGTACCAGCTATAGCTGCTAAAATAGCGCTTTGGTCAGGAGTAGTATTGTACAGTATCAGTCAGTTTATCCTCAAGCCGAATATGCAAGCCAGAGCCGTAGAGGCTTTAGATACTACAGGTATGACAGAGGAAGCAGCAGCGGCGGCCATTGGATTAGCAGAAAAAACAGCGTACCCACACTTCTTACACGTGATGGCAATCTTGTTTGTACTTAACGTAGTGATCATGCTAATCATAGGTAAATTAAAACCTAGAGAAACAGCTTATGAGCAGAAGTATACAGAAGATGTAGATATCACACCATGGAAATTAGTAAAGCCAATCGGAGCCGTGATATGTATTATAGTTGTAGGCGTATACATGTACTTCTCTTAATAAAGTGTACCATATTGCTAACAAGAAATTGAAAATAAATAAATGAGAAAGAAGACTCACTGCATGTATTGTAGTGGGTCTTTTTGTTAGCTAATGTTTGTCTAACTATTTGAAAAGTAAGCTACCAATCCTTACCATTGTAGCACCTTCTTCGATGGCTAATTCGTAATCACCAGACATACCCATGCTAAGTTCGCAGAAGTTGTCATCAGTGGAGAAATATGTCGACTTGCAATAATCAAAAATCGATTTCAATTCTGCAAATTCTGATCGTACCTGATCTTGATCATCTACGAAACTAGCCATACCCATAAGCCCCTTGACCTGTACGAGAGGTGATGAAGATTGATGCTTTAGTATAATGGCTTCAAGTGCCTCTTTATCAAGACCATACTTGGCTTCTTCTTCTCCGATTTTGTATTGTAATAATACGGAGATAGGTTTCTTGATTTTCTCAGCTTCACGAACTATAACATCATAAAGTTTCTCTGAATCAACAGAGTGAATCATGTCCACTATAGGCAAGACGGTTTTTACTTTCTTACTTTGAAGGTGACCGATCATATGCCACTCTACATCTTCAGGGAAATAATCACTTTTACGTTCAAGTTCGCTGACTCGATTTTCACCAAATATACGTTGACCTTGATCGTAGATTGCCATGACTTGATCATCTGGTCGCGTCTTAGAGACTGCGACTAGAGTTACATTCTTATCCTTGAGGGATTTTACTAATGCTGTATACATACTATCACAAACCTAGAATAGGCCGTAAAGTTCTTTATCTACCTTATCAATAATGAAACCGAGATCTTCTTTTCTATTCTTAAAGTCGAGATCATCCACGTCTATGATTAATAACTTACCTTCTGTATAACCTTTGATCCATTCTTCATAACGCTCATTGAGACGCTTAAGATAATCAAGGCTCATATTACCTTCGTAATCGCGTCCACGTGTATGTATATGATTGACTAGGGTAGGTATATTCGATCTGAGATATATCAATAGATCTGGCGCTTCCACCTGAGAAGACATCGTCTTGAAGAGATCAAAGTAGTTAGCGAAGTCACGCTCGCTCATCAGCCCCATATCATGTAGGTTAGGTGCGAAGATGTACGCATCTTCATAGATGGTTCTATCTTGGATCACTGTAGCATCGCCCTGACGAATACCCAATATCTGCTGATATCTGCTATTCAAGAAGTAAATCTGTAGGTTGAAAGACCAACGGTGCATATCATTATAGAAGTCGCTCAAGTACGGATTAGTACTAGTGTCTTCATAGAGTACATCCCAGCCATAATGGTTAGAGAGTAGTTCTGATAGCGTCGTTTTGCCTGCACCGATGTTTCCAGCTACGGCTATGTGCTTTATTTTCTTAGGTTCTGTCATGATATATTCGCCTTAGGAGCTCATAATAAAGTTGGGTAAATAGGCTTGGGGTTGCAATATTACGAATACATAGTGCGGTATGATAATTACGGTTCAAGATTTTGGAAGAATGTGGATAAATAATTTTGAATCCGAGGATTATAGGTCTTTCAGTAAGATATTATGATTCCAATTGCTATAATATTGTAATAGTGTATATGTGAAAGAGAACATTCAGATCGATTGAAGCTCTTGATTGGAATCATGTAGTATGCTTGTGATTCATACGTATTTCAATAAAAATATGATACTTAGCCCTTATAAAGTGTTACTTGTCTATATTTTACGAGTATTTATAAGCGTTACATTACTTTTAGAAAAGTAAATTGACACATCAAACAATAGAGTATTAGCATCTTATTAAGAAATGATCCTAATCTAAAACCATACCTTAGCCAACATGGAAAAAATGATATCTGTAAAAGACCTGAAGAAAACCTATGTAATGGGAACAGAGCAGGTACATGCCCTAAAGAACGTTTCAGTCGATATTCTGAAAAATGAATACGTAGCACTTATGGGGCCTTCTGGTTCTGGTAAGTCTACACTTATGAATCTATTAGGTTGTCTAGATACACCTACTAGCGGAACATACATGCTCAATGGTATCAATGTATCTGAAATGACTGACAGTGAGCTAGCGACGGTGCGTAACAGAGAGATTGGGTTTGTATTCCAAACTTTCAATTTATTGCCACGACTATCAGCGCTCGATAATGTTGCATTACCTCTAGTATACTCAGGGATGAGTAGAGTCAAAAGAGAAGAAAGAGCTGCCCATGTACTCGATATAGTAGGGTTAGCTGATCGTATGATGCACAAGCCCAACGAACTATCTGGGGGACAGCGCCAGAGAGTTGCCATAGCAAGAGCATTAGTCAATGATCCAGCTATTATCCTTGCCGATGAGCCTACAGGTAACCTCGATACCAAGACATCTATTGAGATCATGGAGATTTTCGAATCTATACAAGATAACGGTAATACTGTCATACTAGTCACTCACGAACCAGATATCGCAGAGCACGCTCACCGAATTATCAGATTGAGAGATGGACTGGTAGAGTCAGATGTACTCAATGAAAATATCATCAAAGCATCCGATCCTACCCATAGATATAATGTAGCAGAGAGAGAAAGGTAAGTAATCTGTCTGACTATCTTTAATTGTGAAATCTAGGATTTCTAATTTGGTTAATCATCTCTGTAGTCTCTTCAAAGAGACACAAACTAGATGTGGCTAGCGCAGGCTGAAATATGCGTAACTAGTTATCATACAGCTACGCTCGAGTCCTGTTATATACGTATCCTTAGGAGGGATGATGAGCTTAATCTCAATTCGAAGAATTGTCATCTATTTTCTAAGGGCAGTCCAGTCTTCCGTGTTTTACTTTTTAATCAATTGGTATTCCCACAACTCAATTCGCTGGTATTTGTTTTCTTTGTAATACAAAGAGATCAAGATTATGAAAATATATACGAAGACAGGAGACAAAGGTACAACAGGCCTATTTGGTGGAGCTAGAGTATCTAAAGATGATATTAGGATAGAAGCTTATGGTACTTTAGATGAGTTAAACTCTTTCATAGGTACATTGCTGGCTTCTATGGATGTCAAAGGTCAAAACGAGATCTTAACGGATGTCCAAAATAGACTTTTTACTATAGGCTCTAATCTAGCTTCGGATCCTAGTAAGGATATGATCACACCTGACCTTACAGAGGCAGATATTAAGATCTTAGAAGATGCCATGGATAATATGAATGAGCATCTAGCACCACTGAGAGCATTTATACTTCCTGGAGGATCGGTTGCTGTGGGTATAGCACACCAATGTCGTACAATATGTCGTAGAGCAGAGCGTAGAGTTGTGTCGCTTAGTAATGTATCCACAGTCGATGAGCATATCGGTAGATACCTCAATAGATTGTCTGACTACCTGTTTGTACTAGGTAGAATGATAGCTAAAGAACAAGGTGTCGCAGAAGTAAACTGGGAACCAAGAAAAGTTAAATAGGGTCTACACACTAAGCTAATTGTGCCTTGCGCTCATAAGCGTAAAAATGTACTAACTCGTAACTTCCGAAGAGTACAGCCGTAAATGCAAGATTGCTGATAAGTGAAGTCTTAAGGAATGGAAGTGCTGCTGTATAACAAGCTGCAAGTCCAGCGGCATTCATAGGGTAGAGTGTGCCACTCATCCATGTACCGAAGTTAGATATAATAAAAAATACCAATGAAGCACCTAATGCTGTAAGAGCTAGCTTAGCAGGATTCCATTTCTTCAATACTTTAGCACCAACGAATATCATGAGAATAGCAGAAATATATACAGTTGGCATATAATCAGCGTACCATACGATACCATCTACATCAGGATACCACACACGGCTTACTGTGTTATTAATGACTAGATCAGATAGGTACCAAGTAATAATTGGAGTTAAAGCGGCTAATGCTTTCCATCCGAGATATGTCCCAGCGAAGAGTGCGAGACTCTCCATAGCAGTAAAGTTAGGCATGTGTGGGATCAACCTACTAGCTACTGCTGCGATGATAAATCCTATTGCT
Source organism: uncultured Saprospiraceae bacterium (assembly GCA_937995755.1). Lineage (GTDB taxonomy): Bacteria > Bacteroidota > Bacteroidia > Chitinophagales > Saprospiraceae > UBA1994. The sequence goes on from CALKJD010000094.1 coordinate 5,859, forward strand.
AATTTACTTCCTTTCTTCTCTGTATTCATCTTAATGGTATTTTTAAACAGTCACAAAGATATGCAATAGATAGTAATATGACACGGAATTGAGCATAAATGAAAGCGATAGGTTCATACTTAGTGATTAATGTAGATGCAGATCGGTAATTACTTGGTGAGATATCATTTTCGAATGGATATCCAGAGGTGATACTTCGACATGAACTCGTATATTTACACACATGTATTTTAAGCAAGTAAAAGATGGAGAGAACGAGTGGTGGATGTATATAGTCACAATGTTTCTACTCTCATTAGGCTATGGCGTCGGTCAGTACCCATTGGTTTGGGCACAGTCTAGTGCTATCGATAAGCATCCAGATATAGGAACGGCGCAGCTCGAAGAATTTGGACGAAGGATGGACTTCAGTATCTTACATATGGATAGTAATGTAGGGCTACTATTGCTTTTTACGATTTTTATTGTAGCCATGGCATTCTTTTTATTTGGAATCCGATATGTCCATCATAAGTCTATTAAAGGCTTAATTACACCTAGATCGAGAATCAATTGGCCTAAAGTGTTATTTGGTCTAGTCGTATGGCTATTACTGCTAGCCATTTTTGAAGGAGTCAGTTACTTTCTTAATCCTGATGATTATTTCATCAATGTGCAATGGAGTAAAGTGTTTTGGCTGCTCTTGATTTGTTTAGCGATTTTGCCCATACAGACTACCTTGGAAGAGCTAGTCTTTAGGTCTTATTTGATGAAGGGGTTTGGCTTAGTATCTGCGTATAAGTGGATTCCTCTAGTGCTTACATCTCTGCTCTTTGGTCTAGTACATGGTACTAATCCAGAGGTTGCTAAATATGGTGTTATGCCTATGCAATTGTATTATGTATCTGCGGGTTTATTACTAGGGATCATGACGATCATGGATGATGGTCTAGAGCTTGCAATAGGTGTGCATGCAGCGACCAATATTTATGGCGCATTATTTATGAGTTATGAAGGAAGTGTACTGCAGACCGATAGTATATGGCGAATGACCGAAGTCAACGCTTGGCTTATGGCAATATTTCTAATAATATCAGGAGTGATATTTTTGTTATTGTCTAAAAAGATGTTTGATTGGGGCTCCTGGAGTAAATTAACAGAAAGGATTGAATTATAAATTTAAATATGAGAATTATGAAAAGTAAAGCAATTACTAAGAAACTCAAGAAGTATAAAGAGGAAGGAAAGTTTTTCAGTCTTCTTTCAAAGTATGATGATAACTATACGTCTGCGATTGTATTGGATGTGAATAGTGAATTTGTTGTTTTACAGGAGTTTTTTGAATTTAAGAAGATTACCAAATCTGTATTTCCGATATCATCGATAGAGGCATTGAGAAGAAATCAGAATGATAAGTACCATGAAACGATCTTACGTGGAGAAGGCTTAATGAAAAAGTCGAAGCAGAAGTATAAGGTGGATATTAGTTCGTGGAAATCTATATCCAAGTCATTGAAAGATACTGGCCTAACAGTCATCATAGATTGCGAAAGAGTGAAAGATGATTATTTCGGTATCGGTGAGATCAAAAAAGTAAATAAAGATTCATTGGAGATTAGATATTTTGATGCACAAGGTGTGTTAGATGAGACTAATACAAGATTTCCTTATGACATCATTACGAAGCTTAGTTACGATAGCCAATACGCTAATATCTTCGCTAAATACACTCGCAAATAAGAATTCTATTAAGGAACGTTCCTTTGAGTTTTGCCATTCCTTTAATTGAAACATATAAAATCAAATATGAAATTAGCATTACCATTATTCATAGCGATGCTTACGCTTAGCATCAGTTCTACTATATCTGCTCAAGCTGATCGCTGGCAACAATCTATCAAGTATAAGATGGATATTGATATGGATGTGAAAAAGAATCGATATAAAGGAAAGCAGTACATTCAGTATGTCAATAACTCGCCTGATGCTTTGGACAAAGTGTTTTATCATATGTACTTCAATGCTTTTCAACCTAATAGCATGATGGATATGAGATCACGAACCATATCAGATCCAGATAGGAGAGTGGGCAGTCGAATAGCTTCTCTTAAAGAAGACGAAATAGGATATATCAAAGTTAAAACTCTGAAGCATCAAGGTAAGAAGGTGAAATATGAGATGGTAGGTACGATCTTAGAAGTGACGCTCAATGAACCTATAGAACCAGGAAGCAGTACATTGTTTGAGATGGACTACGAAGCTCAGGTGCCCTTACAAGTACGCAGGTCTGGACGTGATAGTGCAGAAGGCGTAAGATTTTCTATGTCGCAATGGTATCCTAAGATGGCCAATTACGATTACCAAGGATGGCATGCTAACCCATATGTAGGTAGAGAGTTTTACGGTATATGGGGAGATTTCGATGTCACTATTCATATAGATAAGAAGTATGTGGTAGGAGCTACTGGTCAACTTCAAAATATGGATGAAATTGGGTATGGCTATGGCTCAGGTAAGTCGAAGAGTAAGAATGGAAAAATCACGTATAAATTCTTAGCGGAAAACGTACATGATTTCGCATGGGGAGCCGATCCTGATTATACTCATGAAACATACCAAGTGATGGATGGTCCATTGCTACACTTTCTTTATCAGCCAGGAGAAAACACAACTGAGAACTGGCAAAATCTGCCCAAGGCAATGGCTAGAGCTTATAAGTGGATGAGCGCAAGATATGGTAAGTATCCTTATGATAATTACTACTTTGTACAAGGTGGAGATGGTGGAATGGAATACCCACAGCTTACACTTATTACAGGTGAGCGTAGCTATGGAAGTCTAGTAGGTGTGTCTATACATGAGTGGATGCACAGTTGGTACCAGATGGTGCTTGCGACTAATGAAGCGCTCTATCCTTGGATGGATGAAGGCTTTACATCATTCGGAAGTACCGAGACAATGGATTACCTTAAGAAAGAAGGACTGGTGCCAGGTGAAGTAGCAGACAACCCTTTTCTAGGAACATTCAACGGACAAGCTAATATTGCACTTAGTGGAATGGAGGAGCCGCTCTCAACACACGCAGATCATTATACTACTAACAGAGCTTATGGTGTAGGATCTTATGTCAAAGGACAAGTTTTTCTCAAGCAACTAGAATATGTAATCGGTAAAGAAGCTTTCGATAAAGCGCTCTTAGACTATTACGAAACTTGGAAATTTAAACATCCTAATCCCAATGATTTTATCAGAGTATTTGAGAAGAATAGTGGCTTAGAGCTGGATTGGTATAAAGAATATATGGTCAATACTACGCACTATGTGGACTATGCAATAGATACTATTATTTATGATGGAGACGCAGAAGTAGTGCTTTCAAAAATAGGTGTAATGCCTATGCCATTAGATGTATTGGTGGAAGGTGAAAATGGATCAAAAATGATGTTTAATATTCCGTTACAAATTATGCGTGGTGCTAAACCTAATGATAGTGGTATGGAAAAATATCAGGTGCTTGAGGATTGGCCATGGACTCACCCTACATACTCACTAATATTACCTAAGAAATTTGGAAAAATTAAGCAAGTGACTATCGATCCAAATTATGGAATGGTAGACGTAGATCGTAATAATAACTTATGGCCGAGACAAGAGGTGATGAGTGAAGGCGAAAAGTAATTATTCGCTACAATAAATAATATTTTAGGAGAAGCCTAGATGTATTGCTTTACTGTTGATTCAGTAGGTGTTACTTCTAGGCTTTTATTTTTTATTGAATGATTTTTCACTTTAGAATAAGCATGCTTGAAGTGAGAGTTTTTGATAGAGTGAGCCGAATCACTACACTCAATTAGTTATAAGATATTTCTGAATCAATATAGATAGGTTTCTTAGATCTAACTTTTCTCTTTTTAGAAATAGTAGTTTTGGGGTGTATGTTTTTTTTCTTCTTCCAAGGTAGTTTTCCTCTCATGATCATGGCAAAACCGATCAAGAAATGTATGGGCATAGTAAGCAGAATAGCTATGATAAGAGTCGCACTAAATTCTTTCTTCATGATGTTGATGTTTACACTTTTCTAATACTTCAAATTTATATTAGCATTGTAATCTGGGTGTCAATACTGAATTAAGTATGTGTGAAATGAGGTGGACTAATGTTAAATAATTCGCTTTTCAATTTTCTTTCAGCATTAGATCATACTGCGTAGATTATACATTATTGAACTATGCTTATTTCTTAGCTCATCTTAGTGAGTCGATATATTGTAATGCTCTATGATTTAGATCTAGATAATGAAAACACGTACAAACACTCTGCTTTAGTTGAGTCTGCCATTGTATTATTGTGTAAGAAATTTTTTGACAATTAAAACAACCCAATAATTATGAGCCATGTAATCTACAATGGAACACCTACACTTCCACACACATTTAATTATACACCGCACGGAGATGAACCCGTACTTCTTAGTTTTTCGGGTACAGCTTGGACGGGTATTACTAACTCTAAGATAGGATTAGAGCTTGTAGTCAATGGAACGGTAGTAAGTACAGCTGCAATATGGAGTAATGGTCCTGGAACGCATAGAGCGTTACAAACTGCTCTGACAACATTTACTTTTCCCTTTGTAGTAGATGTATCTAATGGTGTGATATCTCCAGTGTCGATTACTATTCGTGCCATTGCTGGGACTAATTTTGATCGGAATGATTATGTGACATTGGCTCACGTATAGTTTATAGAATGTTGCTGACAATTGAATAATATGTTAGCATTAATGAAGCCTAGATGTGGACTGTTATAGTATTTAAAATGCTGTAACGATTTTCATCTAGGCTTTAATTTTTGAATAATTAGTCCTTATGATTTTCTGAGTATTATTTATTCCTGATTTGATTTCATTTAGGTTCCTCTTTTAGAGACGTAAATCATATTGTTTCTAAAGGATTACATTAATAGAAATGAAAATGGAAGGTACTATAAACAAAAAAGCAGCAAACCCAATTAAGGATTTACTGCAATTATATTGTGTGTTCATAATATGTACTTGAGCAGTACACATTTGTTTAATTGTGTTAGGCTGCCATTCCCATCTGTTCCATCATTCTGAACTCTTTGAATGTAATCATGCGATTGCTTTTTTCATCCCATAGTTTATGAGAGGCTAGCTTTAGACTTTCCCAAAATCCCATTACAGTGGTGTATTTATTAAGCCATGGATTCTCATTGATACATTGCTTAAGATTGTAATTCGGTATAGCTGGATTAAGGTGGTGAACATGATGGATTCCAATGTTACCAGTCAACCAGTTGAATACTCTAGGTACTTTATAGTATGAGCTACCTCTAAGGGCAGAAGTTACATAGTCCCATTTGTCTTTCCATGCTTTATACGCTTCTTCATGCTGATGCTGTACGTAGAAGAACCAGATAGCTATGATCGCAAAAGGAACCATAACAGCTGCATGTGTTACGAAGAATTTCCACCAGTTTAGAGTAAGCGCTAATACTACGAATATAGCAATGAGTGCTAAGTTATTCCAGATCAATGTCTTCTTCACCTTTTTGAATTGTACCAAATCAATTAATGGTAATCTATTGTGTATAAGGATATAGTACAATGGACCGATTACAAACATGACTAAAGGAGATCTGTATACTTTATATTTAAATCTTCCCCATTTGGATAATGCCGTATATTCCGCAACCGTCAAGGTATTGATATCTCCAATATCTCTAAGCTCTAGCATACCATTGTTAGCATGATGTACATGGTGTGATTTAGCCCAATACTTATAAGGTATCATACTGACCATACTACAACAAAAGCCAATGATGTTTCTTGCTTTATTGTTTTTGAGGAAAGATCTATGTCCACAATCGTGCTGTATGATAAAGATACGCACTAGAAAAAATGCATTGATCATACCCAAGCCAAACGTAATGAATACGCTATAATCATAAGAGATATACATCAATATCCATAATGCTACGAAAGGTAAGAATGAGTTAAACATCTGCCTTATAGCTACCCCTGTCTTAGGTTTAGTATACTTAGATAGTGATCTTACTAATTTATTAGGTATGTCTACATTGATAGACAGATCTTCTACAGTATTAGGATTAACGACTTCTATCGCTTCCTCTGTTTTTTTCTGTTCAATTATAGTGTTCATTTGTATGCTTGTTTGCTTGTAACTTAATTAATACTCCTCAATTGAAAATGCAATTTCATGTAAATCACATTGCAAAAAAATAAGTATTGAACCTATACATATAACATTAATCAATATTATTGGTTCCGTTGATGCTCAAATATAGATATTGGTATGTATACTTTGAGTTTAATTAATGTCATAATACATTTAAAAAATGCGAATATGACAATCAAAAGTAAAAATAGAGACTTTTTGGGTTCACTTTTACCATAATTCTGGCGCGTTGACCCCTGAGAATTAATTAGTTAAAGAGAGATTTAATTAAACTTGCTCTCAGACTTAGACTTTTACTTAAATCCTCTAACTTTGTCATCCGTAATGAAATTTCCATCTAAGGGAATATCAAAAGAAAAAATATGACAAAATATATCTTCGTTACGGGTGGAGTTACCTCGTCTCTCGGTAAAGGAATTATCTCAGCATCTTTAGCTAAATTGTTGCAAGCCAGAGGATTATCTGTGGCTATACAAAAGTTTGATCCATACATTAATATAGATCCAGGAACGCTCAATCCATATGAGCATGGTGAATGTTATGTAACTGATGATGGTGCAGAGACAGATCTAGATCTTGGACATTACGAGCGTTTTCTCAATGTACCTACTTCACAAGCTAATAATATCACCACTGGACGGATCTATCAGGCCGTGATTAATAAGGAGAGAGCTGGTGACTATCTAGGGAAAACGGTGCAAGTAGTGCCACATATTACGGATGAGATTAAGCGAAGAGTTACGATCATAGGAGAAAAGAATAACTATGATGTAGTGATTACTGAGATTGGTGGTACAGCAGGAGATATAGAGTCGCTTCCTTTTTTAGAAGCTATACGTCAGATGCGTAGAGATCTAGGATCAGAGAAATGTATGGTGATTCACTTGACATTGATCCCTTACCTTAGAGCAGCCAAGGAGCTAAAGACTAAACCAACACAGCACTCAGTGAAAGAATTACTTCAACAAGGTATTCAACCTGATATCTTAGTTTGTCGTACTGAGCATCCACTGAGTCAAGAGATTAGAGAGAAGATTTCATTATTTTGTAATGTAGATGTCAAGTCTGTGATCGAAGCTATGGATGCAGATACGATCTATGATGTTCCTTTGTTGATGCTTAAGGAGAAGTTGGATAAGACAGTAATCAAAAAGCTGAAACTGAAAGCCAACAAAAAACCAGATCTCGAAGCGTGGAAGGAATTCTTAGGTAATCTTAAGAACCCTACGACAGAAGTGAATATCGCTCTAGTCGGTAAGTATAACGAACTACAGGATGCCTATAAGTCTATCTACGAATCATTTATCCATGCAGGATCAGTAAATGAGTGTAAAGTAAATGTACATCCTATTCATTCCGAAGCATTGGATAAAGCTACGGTGAGAGAGATTCTTAGTAAAATGGATGGGGTATTGATTGCACCTGGATTCGGAGAAAGAGGAATCACAGGTAAACTTCATGCGATAAAGTATATTAGGGAAAACAATATTCCATTCTTTGGTATATGCCTAGGTATGCAATGCGCAGTAGTGGAATTTGCTAAGAATGTGCTCAAGATTAAAGATGCTGCTTCAGAAGAAGTAAATCCAAAATCTGACAATCCAGTTATTCATTTGATGCCAGAGCAAGTAGGTATCAAGCTTATGGGTGGCACGATGAGATTAGGAGCATTTGATTGTAAGCTAGCTAAAGGATCAAAAGTGGCTAAGTCGTATGGTAAGACAACCATATCTGAGAGGCACCGTCACCGTTATGAATTTAATAATGAATACTTAGAGCAAATCAATCAAGCAGGCCTCAAGGCTACAGGTATCAATCCACAAACTGGATTGGTAGAAGTAGTAGAATTAGAAGATCATCCATTCTTCATAGGTGTACAATATCACCCTGAACTTAAGAGTACAGTAGAGAATCCTCATCCATTATTTGTTTCATTTGTGAAAGCAGCAATAGCAGCGAAACTCAACAAATAAGGAAGTAAGATTTTGAGAAAACTAAAATTACAAGAGCTCAATAGATTGGATGTGGAAGGGTATAAAGCCTCGACCAAGATTCCAGTAGTAGTAATCCTTGATAACATTAGATCTGCAATGAATGTAGGATCTGTGTTTCGTACATCTGATGCATTTGCCATAGAGCGGATGGTATTGGTAGGGATTACCGCTACACCACCATCTAGAGAAATTACTAAGACGGCAATCGGAGCTACATCTTCTGTAGATTGGATTCATGTAGATGATGTTCAAGATACACTTTTGGAGCTGAAGAAAGATGGTTATACCATAGCTTCGATAGAGCAAACTGATAGTTCACAATCCTTATTAGATTGGGATATTTCTACAGAGAGTAAGATTGCTATCGTAATGGGGAACGAAGTCGATGGCGTGTCTGATGAAGCTTTATCACTATCTGACCTAGCTATCGAAATACCACAATATGGTACAAAGCATTCATTGAATGTATCTGTGTGCACCGGAGTGGTGTTATGGGAAGTGAGTCGTAAGATGAGAGGGTAGTCTAATAAAAAAAACGCTTCAGGCCATTGTTCTTATAGGTACTTCATCTCTGTTTCTATAGAATGAATGACTCCATTATTTATTGAAAACTGTGTAATGTGAGTAGTATAGTGATCTCATTTTCATCATATGTACCAAAACATAACGGAAGTGAATCGTCAGAGCCATTATAGATATATGTGAAATCGGTTATCGCCACATCTTCGAATGCATTTCCATAAGGTGTGTTTTTAGAGGAGCCTACAAACACTTCCTTTTCATTACCGTTTAAATCTGTTGTCTTGATTAGTATGTCTAATTGACCCTCCCAGACGCATAAGGCGAGACATGGACAGAATGAGTCAGTGGCAGATAAAAGTTCTATAGTCCTACCATCAGGCAAACATGCGGTAGAGCCCACAGTCATAAAGAAAGCCGCGTCAAATTGTACCTGTTCGCAAGAGACAGAGTCAGAAGATTTGCTGCAAGCTGCAAATGTTGCGATGGTAAAAAGAAGTACTAAAGTTCTCATGGTCTTATTAGTTGATCTATTGTTATAGACGTAAGGGGTCAATAGAAGGTTGGAGAATTACAAACTCTAATATCAGATTTTTAATTTTTGTAAGTTTCGCTTAGATATCAGTTTATGTTTACCGGTGATTTTTGACGGTGAACGGTCTGTCAATTATGATCTTGATAAACCTATTATCTATGATCAATTCCCTATTTTCGTCGCCCTTTAGAAATTTTAATTTGATATAGCGAGTGGAGAGAGTAATAGGACATACAATAGCATATGATTTGGAGTATCATGATCCTCTAGATCGTTATATTCCCCTGCCTAAGGTGGTGCAAGTGTACGAGTCCAATGATCTCGGAGTAGTACGTGCGGCAGCGATAGAGGATAATCTAGAAAGCTATGGTATAGAAATATCAGAGCATATCTCTAAAGCATTGAAAATAATTAGTGATATACAACCTGATGCATTAGCCGAAAGATACAATAGAGGAAAGAAAAGAAAGTACCCAATAGATCACTTCCTAAAAGATAAAGAAGTAAAAATAGCGGTGCTGAGTACGGTCGATCGATTATTGGATCGATTCTATACATTGGTAGTAGAGCACAATATGCACCTCATCGAAGGAATAGAACGTAAGGTGAGATTAGAGCAACTTCGGATAGATGTAAAGCCTTGTATTATTACTCCTAAATTGCATTTTGACAGAACACAATTAGGTATTAAGTATTCAATGCAGATACAGCCTTTAGGAGAAAGAGCGATCAAGCCATTTCTAAGAGATATCAAAGTCTTATCTAATGATCAACCATGGCTTCTGATTAATTTTAAGTTGTATCGACTTACAGGTATCAATGGCAATAAACTGAAACCATTTATAGATAAAGAACACATCTTCGTTAAGAACGAAATAGCGATCGATTATTTCAAGAAATTTATCGTGCCTATTGCGAGTAAGTTAGATGTAGTTACGACGGGTTTTGACGTGATCAAGCAATCAGATATTGAGCAAGTGAAGCTGCTTTCTACCTATGATATATTCGCTGAGCAAATGGTAATGAGTGTCGAATTTGACTATGGTGCTAAGAAATTTTATCACCATGATAGTATAGATAAAGTATCAAGATTACACATCAGTGATGACCAGCAGATAAGTATCTATCAGACGATCAGAGATATGCAAGCGGAAAGTAGGTTTATGGATCGATTAGCTGGCTTGGGTTTGGTCACGAATGCCAATAAGAGATTAACCTTGTTGGATGAAGAAGATGGCTATGGCTTGATTCAGTTTTTGATAAAGAATAAAAAAGAAATTGCAGCGACTGGATGTCAATTAGAAACTCCTAAAGTAGATGGTAAAACGATATCTCTAGATCCATCAGAAATCTCAATTTATAAGTCAGCCAATAATGATTGGTTTGATGTAATGGGAGTAATAGAGGTGGGAGATCAAAGTATCTCCATCGCACATCTATTACAGCACATCAAGGATGAAAATAGGTTTTATGAATTAGAAGATGGAAGCTACTTTATGATTCCTCAAACTTGGATGACGAGATACAAAGAGTTGGCAAAATTTGGCGTAGGAGATGGCGATCAAGTAAGAGTGCGAAAAGCACAATATATGATTGTGGACGAGATCGAAAATGAAGGGAGTGGAATGACCATGTCTACCGCTGATATAGTAGATCATACGGAGATAGAATATATACCTTCTGATAATCTTAAAGCCACACTTCGACCGTACCAAACTGAAGGAGTGAAATGGCTCATAGGGCATCAACAAAATGGATTAGGAGCCTTGCTAGGTGACGATATGGGATTAGGAAAAACATTGCAAACTATCGCGGTACTTAGTCATACAAAAGATCATTTAAAACGCAGTTCTAATACTGCAGCAAGTCAGCAAATGAGTTTGTTTGGCGAAGAGATACAAAATGAAATAAGTCCATTGAGGGCTTTGATCATATTGCCGGCAGCCTTAGTGTTTAACTGGTATAGTGAGATCAAGAAATTTAATCCTACGCTTCATACTACTAGACACATCGGTTCTAAAAGATCTAAGAAAGCAAATGATATTGCGAACTTCGATATAGTACTCACGACTTATCAGACAGCTTTACGAGATATCAAGATATTTGAGAAAGTGGATTGGGAATATATCGTGCTTGATGAAAGTCAGATGATCAAGAATAAAAACTCAAAACTATTCCAAGCGATCAATACACTTACAGCAATCAATAAAATTTCGCTTTCTGGTACTCCGATTGAAAATTCATTGTCAGACCTTTGGGCGCAGATGCAATTTATCAATGATGGAATGCTGGGGACGTTTAAGTTTTTTAAAGATAATTACCTCACTCCAATAGAGAAGCACAGAGACGAATCTGCGAGTGATGAATTGGCAAAATTAGTGCAGCCATATATCCTTAGACGTACAAAAGAAGAAGTAGCCAAAGACTTGCCTGCGCTTACTGAAAAGATAGAATATATAGATCTCGAAAAGGATCAAAGTAAGATCTATGAAAAGGTAAAAAGTGGAACAAGGAACTACTTGCTTGGACTGGATGAAAGTGATAGTTCATACAGGTTTCATGTATTCGCAGCTTTGACCAAGTTGCGCCAGATTGCCAACCATCCTATATTAGTGGATGAAGATTATGAAGGGGATCATGCCAAGTTAGATGTCATTACTAATCAGATGGATAGTTTAGTAAGAGCAGGTCATAAAGTATTGATTTTTAGTTCGTTTACATCTATCCTCGATATATATAAGTCAGAGTGTGATAAGAACGATTGGAAGTACACATCTCTTACGGGTAGTGACAGCCAAAAGGCAAGAGAACAATCTGTCAGATCTTTTCAAGAAGATGCTGCGGTGTCGTTCTTTTTTATCTCCCTCAAAGCTGGTGGAGTAGGACTCAATCTTACTGCGGCTGATTATGTATTTATCCTAGATCCGTGGTGGAATCCATTCGCAGAAAAGCAAGCTATTGCTAGAGCGCATAGAATAGGTCAAGAAAAGCCGATTACGGTCATTCGTTATATTGCCAGAGATACGATCGAAGAAAAAATTCTAAAGCTTCAAGAGCAGAAGCAATCTCTCTCAGATGATATTTTAAAGTTTGAAACTGGAGATAAAAAACTAAGTGGTAATGATCTAGTTGGATTGTTGGATTAATGAGAGTTAATAATTTTTAGCATCAAATCTGAATGCAAAACGTAGACCTAGCTCAACTTGACTCATATTGCTTCCTTGTATATCCACTAATATGTTAGGATTAAGCCTAATTACGGAATTTGCATATTCTCTACCAAAATGATAGTTGTACATAGCATACGGATTGATCGTCAATAAGTTGCTAACACCAATATCTAATCCTACGGCTAATCCAATTTTATAAGAGATCGCATCTTCGCTAGCGGTAATAGTTTCTCCTTCTGGATTAATAACTGTGGGCAATGATGTATCGTAATGTGAAGTATAATAGCCCACTCCTGGAGACAATTCGAAGTAAAAACCTTTCTTAATCAAAGTGCTCTGATTAGAGAATGTAGGACAGTCACAGTCGCCTTCAAAATCCATAGGGTAGATTCGAGTATTCAGATTGAAGTAAATATGATTGTAGTCTATACTTGCTTTTCCAGCCACTGCTTCTAAGTCAGTCTGACTATAGTTAAATCCCAATTCTGGTAAGAACTCAATTCTTGTAGTTTTAAGTCTAAACCAATAGTCTACTCCTAGTCCATATCCAGTGCTCAAGGCATCATCTATAAAACCTAGTTCAGATATAAGCTTAGCTTGATCATTGTCAATTCCGTTTTTGAGATACTTGGCTCTTATTCCGATTTGAGCAGTAGCAGAATGACCTATAAATATGAGGCCAATAAAGAAAATTATGGTTTGAAGGTATTGACGCATATGGCTGTTGATTATTATACTTAATGTAACCCAAACTTAAGGCAAATATTGCATTTAAGGTAAAAATTACTTTCTATAGTCATTATCCATTATCAATTGACCATAGTCAGTGCATTATAACTTATCTTTGCGCGCTATGAAAGTACGTACACTCAGAAAGGATAAAGTCAATGTAATCACGCTAGGATGTTCTAAAAACCTAGTGGATAGTGAAGATCTGATCACACAGCTCCAAGCTAACGACTACGAAGTCAACCATGATAGTAATGAAGACGCTAACATTGTAATCGTAAATACATGTGGATTTATCGATCTAGCTAAGGAAGAATCAGTGAATACGATCCTTCAATATGCAGATGTGAAGAGAGAAGGAGGCATTGATAAATTGTATGTAACTGGATGTCTATCACAGCGTTATAAGGATGATCTGGAGAAAGAAATACCTGAAGTAGATGCCTATTTTGGTACGATGGAGCTTCCTGCTTTATTGGAAAAGTTAGATGCAGATTATCAACATGAGTTATTAGGGGAGAGAGCGATTACGACTCCGATGCACTATGCATACCTCAAGATATCTGAGGGATGTAATCGTACCTGCTCATTCTGTGCAATACCACTAATGAGAGGAAAGCATATAAGCAAATCTATAGAGGATCTTGTGACACAGGCCAAAAGTCTGGCTTCGAGAGGTGTGAAAGAGTTGATGCTTATCGCTCAAGAGTTGACGTACTATGGATTAGACCTATATAAAGAGAGAGCTTTGCCAAAGCTATTAGATGCATTATGTGAGGTTGAAGGTATCGAATGGATTAGATTGCATTATGCATATCCAAGTAAGTTTCCAGAAGAGATTTTCGAAGTAATGGCGAGACAGCCAAAAGTTTGTAATTATCTTGATATGCCTTTACAGCACGCGGATGATGATGTATTGATGCGTATGCGTCGTCAGATCACTAACAAAGAGCAGAGAGACTTAATAGAGAAAGCGAGAGAAGTAGTACCTAATATAGCTATTCGTACGACGATGCTAGTCGGTTATCCTGGAGAGACAGAGGAGGAGTTTGAGCGTCTATGTGATTTTGTACGAGATATGAGATTTGAAAGATTGGGTGTATTCCAATATAGCCATGAAGAAGACACCATAGCTCATGGAGTAGAGGATGATGTAGATCCAGAAGTGAAGGCTGATAGAGCTAATAGACTGATGGAAGTTCAGCAATCTATCTCAGCTGAACGCAACGAAGAGAAAGTAGGGCAGACCCTCAAAGTACTATTTGATCGTAAAGAAGGAGGCTACTTTATTGGACGTACAGAATATGATAGTCCAGAAGTAGATAACGAAGTGCTTGTAGATGCCAAGGAATATTTTGTAAGATTAGGAGACTTTGCGCAAGTACATATCACAGGCGCCGAAGACTACGATCTTTATGGTGAAGTGCTTTCTTCGTAGAAGAAAGCACGTACCGCGTAGTCAGACAGCGTTTTAGTATAAAACGCGTGGACTATGCCACGACAAAACCCATAAGAAAGCAAGTACCGCATAGATAGATATTATTTTCTTCAAAGAAGAAAACATAAATGCTTAGCCAGCCAGTGTTTTGGCATATCACACGTTGACTACATCACGATAAAGTCGATAAAATAAAAGGGTATTGTTAAGGACGATATAATTAAAACGAGTACTTTATACTATCACCTCAAGACACTCTTGAATATCCACTTCTCATATTCTACATTAGCGGTAGCATCCCAGTAGGTAATACAGGGGACGTCATAAGAATGCATAGATTTCACTAATCTTTCCACTCGTTCAATATTGTCGTAGCTCGTTTTACAGAGGCTTACCCATTCTGATTCTTTTTCAATGTTACCATTCCAGTGGTATTCGCTTCCTACAGGATAGATATTTGCGCAGGCCACGTATCTTTCTTTGATTAATGCACTAGCGATTTCCTTAGCTTGTTCTTCGCTTGGGTGAGTGATATAGAATACGACGATGCCCATAATGATATATTTATAAGGTTAGACTACTGCGCTAGTATCTCAGCCATACGTATCAGCTCTTTATTGAGTACTTTGGCTTTATTGATCGCATCGTCAAAACTAGTGAAATTTACCTTGCCATCTGTCAATCCAAGAGCGACATTATTTTTGCCTTCTAATAAGGCTTCTACAGCAGAGTGTCCCAATCTAGTAGCTAGTACACGATCTTGACAACTTGGAGCGCCACCTCTTTGAAGGTGTCCTATAATCGTAACTTTTGTATCGAAGTCAGGCAATTCTTTTTTTACCTCCTCGGCAATCTCCATGGCATTACCATTCTTGTTGCCTTCGGCCACTATGACTAAGTTGAAGAGTTTTTTTCTTCTTTTGCTCTGCTTGAGCATAGAGATTAGATCATCTACCGCGTTATCTTCTTCTGGTAGAAATATAGTAGCAGCACCACTACCGATACCGGTGTATAATGCTATATAGCCACAATGGCGACCCATTACTTCAATAAAGAATAGTCTATTGTGAGAATCTGCAGTATCTCTAATACGATCGACAGCTTCTACTGCAGTATTGATAGCCGTGTCGAATCCAATCGTGTATTCCGTGCCATATATATCGTTGTCTATAGTACCAGGAATGCCAACAACAGGAATATTATATTCTTCGCTAAATATTTTGGCGCCAGCATATGTTCCATTTCCACCGATAGCAACTAAGGCGTCGATATCGAATGCTTGAAGATTTTCGTATGCGATCTGACGGCCTTCTGGAGTTCTAAACTCTTCACTTCTAGCCGTTCTGAGTACGGTACCTCCTTTCTGCAAAATATTAGCCACATCAGCTCTACCTAGACGCATGATGTTTCCTTTGATCATACCGTCGTAGCCTCTTTCGATACCATATATGTGTAGGTCATGATACTCTGCGGTACGTACTACAGCTCTTACTGCGGCATTCATGCCTGGAGCATCTCCACCTGAAGTAAACACTGCTATTCTTTTGATATTAGACATATTGATTGATTCTTAGTCGAGTAAAGTTAAGTGATATTCCATAAGTGGTTCTAATGGTTTATGGATTATTTTTCCAAGTGTGATATTGAATTCTTCGCAAAGCTCTGCCATGATATGCTTATGATAATGTGCTATAGATCCTACAAAGCTTAGAGTCAATTGACGTTCGTCGTAATAGGGTAAAACTCTTACTTCTAAATATTTACGCATACATGTCATAACTAGATTGTCAGTCCAGTCCGTTTGTATATCCGTAAGCAGACTCGCGTAAGAAGCCAAAAATCTGTTCGGTTCTCCACCGCGGTAGAGTTTATATAGTATTTCCGTTTTATCGGTCAGGTATTTATCTTCAAACATAAGCCTAACATCTTCTGGCATGTAGCCATAAAAGTAAGCCCTCAACAGTTCCTTTCCTAGATAAGTACCTCCACCTTCATCGCTGATGATAAAGCCCAAAGTCGGCACAAGATTAAATACCTGTGAACCATCGTAGTAGCTACTATTGCTTCCAGTACCTAGAATTCCTACAATGCCTTCATCATTTCCAAAGCAAGCTCGAGCAGCAGCGAGACAATCCTCGGCTACATGTACTTCATTGGTCTTAGGGCATTTGCTTTTAAGCCAAGCTTTAATTCTTTCTACAGCTTGCATCGAATTGATTCCTGCACCATAGAAGTGGACTTTATCTACTTCTGCAAGTTTTTTGGTGAGATCTGTAGGTAAGTCAATGACATTAAGATCTGCTAGAGTAGTAGGGTTAATACCATGCGTAGAGAATGTTTGAGCATCTTCTCGCGATGAGAATATTACCCAATCTGCTTTTGTGGAACCACTTTCAATGATGAGCTGCATGATATTATGTTGATTATTTCTCCACGAATGTATTAAAATCAATAGAATTAGTGTAATTATTACACTAAGATAAATTATTGATAGACTTTTAATCAAGTTAAAATCAACACCATTTGGCTGCTCATAGGAATTAAAATATTGCTAATTTCGAGCTAATTATATAAATATCAACAATAGAAAACATGACAAGTAGTATATCGAATGTAACTGTAATCGGAGCTGGAACAATGGGAAATGGTATTGCTCACGTATTTGCGATGAAAGACTATGCTGTAGTACTCTGTGATATATCAGAAGCAGCTTTAGAGAAAGCTGTAGCCACTATCAGTAAGAATCTGGATAGGATGGTAGCTAAAGAAAAGATCACTGAAGATCAAAAGGCTAAGACTTTATCAAACATAACGACAAATACAGATCTAGCATCTGCAGTATCAGAATGTGACTTAGTAGTAGAGGCGGCTACAGAGAATGTAGAGCTTAAGCTTAATATATTTCGTCAAATGGATGAGCATGCACCTGATGATGCCATCCTAGCGACTAATACCTCTTCTATATCAATCACTAAGATCGCAGCGGTAACTAAGAGACCTGCACAAGTAATCGGTATGCACTTTATGAATCCTGTACCTGTGATGAAGTTGGTAGAAGTAATACGTGGTTACAGTACGTCAGATGTAACCTTAGATATGATCATGGAGGCATCTCAAGATCTAGGGAAGATACCTACAGAGGTAAACGATTATCCGGGTTTTGTGGCCAATCGTATACTTATGCCTATGATTAATGAAGCGATCATTTCATTGCATGAAGGTGTGGCCGGTGTAGAAGAAATCGATACAGTGATGAAGTTAGGTATGGCACATCCTATGGGACCTTTGCAACTAGCGGACTTTATCGGATTAGATGTATGTCTAAGTATCATGAATGTACTCTATGATGGATTTGGTAACCCTAAGTATGCTCCTTGTCCATTGCTAGTGAATATGGTAACAGCAGGAAAGTTAGGTAGAAAGTCTGGAGAAGGATTTTACAAATATGAGAAGGGTAGTAAAGATGTAGTCGTAAGCGAAAGCTTCAAATAATATTAGCTTTATTGATATGAAAATAAAATGGCTAGAGCATGATATCGCTCTAGCCATTTTTTTATGTCAATTGAATACTGTCAATCCATTGCCTTATTTAGCACAGACACATACAATAGTATTTATTTCTTCTCGTCAAGTAATCTTTTTTCAGCAGCTTTTCTTTTGATGGCTTCATAGTCTTCACGATCTTCTTTTTTCTCTATCTCTATGTTCTTATCAAATACACAAAGCTCAACTCTTCTATTAAGTGCTTTACCTTCTTCAGTAGCCTCATTATAATCCTGTAAGAAATATTCACCATAACCTACTGAAAGCAACTTAGCTGATGATATTCCCTTAGCTTGGAACATTCTTGCAACTTCATTAGCTCGATTTTTAGAAAGGTCGATATTAGATTGAGTTTCTCCATCCGTATCAGTATGCCCTCCAACTACTAAAATGTAATCATCGTTTTCTTTAAGTTTATTGAGAATATACTCAACTTGTGCATTTACAGTTTCCGATTTTAAGCTGGTTGTAAATTCTGTATTAGATGAACCAGAAGGGAAATATATCTTTTCGCAATGAGCGGCTCTCTCACTATTGATAAAACGACCATCGTATTTTAATGAAGGATAATTTTCATTGCAACCATGAAATGCATCCGAGCCTTTAACTCTTGGACAAGCATCTTCGTTATCTGGAATATTATCGCCGTCTGTATCAGGACATCCATCAAAAATACTTACGCCAAATATATTAGGACAAATATCTTTTTCATCTGTTACACCATCTCCATCACTATCAGGACATCCTCTTCCAGCTAACGAGCCAGGTAATTCTGGGCATACATCTAGAAGATCTTGTATTCCATCTCCATCAGTATCAGGACAACCTGCAAATTTTCTGAGGCCTTTAATTTCTGGGCAAGCATCTACTTCATCAGATATTCCATCTCCATCTCTATCTGGGCATCCATCTAATTCTTTGACACCTGGAATGTCTGGACATATGTCATCATCATCATCTACACCATCAAAATCTCTATCTTCTTTGATTCCCATTCTATATCCAAATCTCAATGTAGCAAACTGGTATGTGTCACCGTGGTTTCTAGAATCATCAAAATTTGTAGTGTTCTTCATACCATCCAAAAGGTCAGTCGTTTCAAAGACGCCTCTTAATTCTCCATCGATAAAGAATCGTTCTGATACATCATAGCGTAGACCAACAGTAACTGGGAAATGAATATACATACTTCCTTGCTCCATAGAATCTAATGCTACAAGTGAAGCGTTAGGTATAATACCTTCTTCGCCAGCAGTAGGATAGATAGGGTTAGGATTGACAAAAGTCATCGCAGCTCCCAACCCAATATATGGGCTCAGTTTTCTTTTGAACCTTCTGATCTGATGAAAGTTATACACTTCTCCATCTTCATCATAGTATGTTCCATACGCTAGATTGAGATCATCTTCATCAACCTTTTCTCCTTTTACATCATAGTATTCTATTTCTGGATATCTTTTTTTACCTAATATATCCCATTCAAAACTCAGTGATAATTCATGTAATGGAGACTCAAATCTCCAAGCTCGATCTCTGTGACAACCTACCTCAACATTATCTACGTCATCACCATCACTACAAGGTCCGTCTATTTCTCTATCGTCTCCTGTGATTTTTGTTCCAAAATAATCTGCTCGAAGTGAGAAGTTTTGATTCAGTAAATATTTAACATTAAGTCCATAGGCAAGATTGGTTTGTCCAAATATGCCACCTCCATGTCGACCAATACTATGAGTGTCTGTATCTGATTGAGATAATCCTAAGTGAAAACCAACGGCCCATTTAGCTCCGTTTGTTGATTTGTATTGGTAGTTATTTTTAATGTCAACGGTGTCAGTAGCCGCTTCTAAGCGATTGTTCGCATTATTCAAAGCGTGGTTCTCTGTTTGAGCGACTAACCCTGTAAACGACGAAAACAGACAAAGAATTAATAATAAGTTCTTCATTTCAAAAAAGTGTTTTTAAATATTATGAGTTAAGTTTGGTTCAGTCGGTGGGTTATGACTTGCTCTAGGTAATGGACAAGTAGTTATCAATTTCCCCCTAGTAATTACGTACAAAAGTGACGAACGACATAGGGGGCGTGTATAATTACAAGCAGTGAGTAACTCTTAAGATTTGAAGTTGATTAGTGGTGGATTATGGGCTAGGCAAATTTTGTATGTAGATGTGTGTTAATTCTAATGCATTCTATTGTGGAAGATTTGTGTGAGCATATCACGTTTTATTTAATCGGCATCTAATTACTATGTGTGGAACATATTCATATAACCTGTATCTTACAGGCTTAAACTATAGAAGAAAAATTAAATGAGTCAAATCAAAGACTTTACCCTCATAGGTGCAGGGATCATGAGTGCTACACTTGCAGTATTAATCAAGGAATTAATGCCTGATGCACAGATTACGATATACGAAAGGCTAGATAAAGTAGCTGCTGAAAGTTCTGATGCGTGGAATAATGCAGGAACTGGTCATTCTGCCTTTTGTGAACTGAATTATACTCCGATGCGTGAAGATGGATCTGTGGATATCAGCAAAGCATTGAAGATCAGTGAGCAATTTGAAGTATCTAAGCAATTGTGGGCCTACCTCCGAAAGAATAATAAAGTAGAGACTTCAGCTCCTTTTATCAATGATATAGATCACATGAGTTTTGTTTGGGGGGATGACAACATTCATTTTCTCAAGAAGAGATATGAAGCGTTGACTCAGTATGCAATGTTTGACGATATGAGATATTCTGAAGATCACGATGAAGTGAGTGAATGGATTCCATTGATGATGAAGGGGAGAGATGCAACAGAAGAAATAGGTGTCACAAGGATGGCTATTGGTACAGATGTCAACTTTGGAGCGATTACTAGAGGAATGATCAGATACTTAGAATCTCTAGATGGTGTAGATGTGCTTTGCGGAATGCATGTTCACGATATAGATAAGACTAAAGAAGGGTATTGGCATATAGAAGTAGAAGAGTTAAGTACAGGGAAGGAGTCAGAAGTCAATTCCAATTTTGTATTCATTGGCGCGGGTGGTGGAGCACTGAAGCTACTGGAGAAATCTGATGTGCCAGAGGGTAGAGGGTATGGTGGATTTCCGGTAAGTGGTCAATTTCTAAAGTGTAATAATCCTGAAGTGATCGCACAACATGAGGCGAAGGTGTACGGTAAAGCTGCTACAGGATCTCCGCCGATGTCAGTGCCCCATCTCGATACGCGAATGTTAGATGGGGAGAGATCTCTACTATTTGGTCCTTATGCCGGATTCAGTACTAAGTTTTTGAAAAATGGGTCATATTTCGATTTGCCGTTAAGTATAGAAATACACAATGTATGGCCGATGCTATCTGCAGGAATGCAAAATATTGATTTGACTAAGTATTTGATAGAGCAAGTGTTTCAGTCGCCAGAAGATCGATTTGAATTTTTAAAACTATATTATCCTGAAGCTCGATTTGAAGATTGGGAATTGATCTCAGCTGGACAGCGTGTACAGATCATCAAGAAAGATGAGAAGGATGGAGGGAAATTACAGTTCGGTACTGAGATCGTATCTAATGAAGATAATACTTTATTAGCTTTGTTAGGTGCTTCTCCTGGAGCCTCTACTGCCGTATCTATTATGCTCAAGTTGCTCAATATTTGTCATCCAGAAAAGATGAATGGCGAATGGAATAAGAAGTTAAAAGAGATCTTTCCAAGTTATGGACAGTCATTGATTAAGGATGGTATATTATTGGACAAAATAAGAGATTACACCACTGAGATCCTTAAGTTAGAAGAAGTATAATTGAATCATCAAAGAAGGAAAAAAAACATGAAAATATATCATAATCCAAGGTGTACTAAGAGTCGTCAAGCATTAGCATTATTAGAAGAGAATGGCGTCAAACCAGAGATCATTCTATATCTAGATAAGCCACCTACGAAGACTGCACTTAAGAAAATCCTGAAAATGCTGGGAATCAAACCAGAGCAATTGCTTCGAAAAGGAGAAGCGATTTACAAAGAAAATTATAAAGGTAAAGAACTTACGGATGCTGAATGGATAGATGCGATGATAGCACACCCTAAGCTTATAGAAAGACCTATAATCGTGAATGGTGATAAAGCAGTAATCGGAAGACCTACAGAAAATGTGTTAGATCTTTTATAGTGGGCTTTCACAAGATGGCAAGAGGCTATGGCTTTGCTTGTGTGATGGTAAAAGCGTCAAAGTAATTCCCATTTTGAAAATAAATTTTAAGAATCCGATCTTCCGTGGTTTGGTTTTGACTCAAATTTATTTTTAACTGCCTTGGACCTAACCTAGTAATAGTTACATCATTGCTTATTGCTTCGAATTGATCAGATGTAGTATCTATGGATTGAATAGATGTAATGAAATTATCGTTTATCGTTACGTTATTAATCCACCATCCAGTTTCTTTAGTAGAAATAGTAATAGAATCTGCTGACGCTTCCAACTTAGCCGATTTTTGAAAGAGACCAATGTTATCATCCCAAATTTGGTCTTCACATGATATAAATGATAGAACGGCAATAGCGATGGCAGTAAATAATATTAAACTTTTACTCCTAGTAATATTCATTGTCGCAGATTTCATTTAATTAGAATGTTGAAAATTGGCGCTATTCGAAGTAGATTTTTCGACTTGTGACACTTCCGTTGTTCATGATGATGCTAGCTATATATATCCCTTTTAACTCAGTTAGAATTGGGAAATTATACTTTGATTCTATTTCATTTATATGGTGAGAAGCTATTTGTTGACCCATAAGGTTATGTATAGCTATTTGGCGAATATCTAGATGGTCTTCATTTTCTAGAACAAGAATGTTATTGTCAAGATTTGCAAATAAATTGATATTGAGTAGGGCGATATCATTAGCGCTCATAAGTGGATTATCACAGAATGTACCTTGCTCGCCTTCGAGTAGATATTGAGGAGAAAGATCTCTGCCTACAAATGCTGGGTGGTCCAAAGGATATTTGTATGCTCTAAATGAGCTATTGCCATTGGGTGGCTCTTCGCCTTGCTGGGCATTTCCAAAATAAGTAACTGGGTTGGTATATTGCCACACGATTTCTTTGTCTGCGTTGATTTCAAAGTATCTACCGCTTCCACCTTCATTGATAAATACATTTCCATTCTCTAGTTGTCTAGCATTAGATAAGTAAGTAGATCTAAAATCGAAAGGGTCCGGAGCTTTATAGACCAACTCGGACTGTGTAGGTAGATATCTGCCATTGTTATCTAGAGGATAGTTGCCGTCGGCGTCAGGTGCGAGATCGATCATTTCTATAGTGGAATAATAACCTTCAGGTCGATCATCACCATTATTGAAGTACATGATTTTTCCAGCATTAGATAACCCATCCTCTATCCAGTAATGGCCGTGCGATCCATACATTTTTAGATTAGATGAAGCGCCTTTGTCGTATGCCTCAGGGTTACCCCAACGAAATATAAGATCGCCACCATGTCCACTTCTTCCACCAGTATCACTTGCCGCCTCAGCAGTAGTTGTACTATGATCAATAATCCAAGTTTCGTTATTGTTTCTTGAATTGAGGACTATTTGATCTAGGTCTTCATTGTAATCTATAGCATTACAATGCCACCAATCTTCATCATTATTGTTTTGATTCCATGCGCCTGGGCCTTTGTAATTGACATCTACGCGTCCTATGTTTTCTGAGATATTTCCAAAATTGGCTTTGCTATCATCAAAGTCCTGGATAAAGTGATCTTTTAAATGCCACTCCCATACCAATTCAATTTCATTATTGCCAATAGGCTTTATTTCATAAATAAACTCTCCCCACAAATCTGGAAATGATAGGTTGCTACTTTTTCTTCCGTACTCCAATTGTTGAGTGGGTGTGATGCGTTCCCAGCCAGGAACTAATATATTGCCATTAGGCATCATGCTAATATCATGATGTTGTATGTACTGCTGGGTGTTAAATTCATAAGACCACACGGTATTATTATCCCAATCTACCAATTCTACTTGACCTCCAGTACTCGCTTGGTTGAAAAATGAATCAAAAACCTTATTGGCTCTAAGCATTAGACCATTATCTAGTAAATAAGCGCTAAATCCAGGACGATTACCTCTAATGTATTCATTGACTACATATCCGCAATTGTCTACTATATATGCCTTGTTAGATGAGTTGGGTGTAAAGAAGGTATAGCCTTCCATAGCTTGTTCTTCATCAAATATACTTACACCTAAAGTTTGGTCTTGAGCGTATCCTACTTGAGTTAGAAGGACGAAAGCGAGTAGTGTTATTAGTTTATTCATACTATCAATTGAGTATTGAAGGAGCAGTTTAAGCTCCAATGGATCACATTCTTAAAAGTACAAAATACCAATAATTTTAATAGTTAAGGGACTTCAATTAAAAGATAAGTCTTGGAGAACACCTAATGAGTCAATAAATAATTAAGCCTGTTTTTCGATTTCTGACTCAAAAAACTCAACTACATCACTAAATTCTTTTTTGATTTCGGACATATCTACATCGAAAGTATACTTGGCCCTTGCGATTTTGTGGAACCAGCCATAGTGATTATCTCTCATGATGACTCCAGCATTTTTAGGCGCACCTAATTTGACAAGTTGCGCAGGAGATGCTTCTATTTCCTTCTGCAAAAGGCAGTAAATATGAATGGCGGATTCGCGATATGCAGAAACAATTTTTCCTTGTTTGCCACCTGTATTATATTCTCCGGTGCGTTTTTCTAATTCTTTGAGTACCCGTTTTTTCTTACGTGGATTTTTTCTCGTAGTCACTGGTTTCGCGGGTATTCGTAATTCGACAAGACTGCTCCTAGAATAGAGGCTAATGAGTATCAAGCCAATTCCTAGTCTACGTAAAAGGGTTTCCGCTTTCTGAAGATTTTTGTTTTTGATTTTAGATTTAGAAGGCGCTGCGATGGCCGCATACACGTAGTTGCCAATTTTCTGACGCTCCATGCATTGGTAGACTAGCTTAAGATTAAATGACTTTTTGAGTTCGATAATCGTCATCTCCTCATCTTTGATAGCGACTACATCACAGGATTGAACCTCAGCCTGTACTTCGTAGCCGTTATTGACGAGCCACTTCCGCAAAGGATCGTACAAATCTTCCTCTTTGAATATTTTAATTTTCCGTAAAGCCATATACTAATCTAAATCGTCTTCATCAAAATCAAATTCGAAATAGGTTTCATCTTTATAATCGTCTATCTCTCTACGTTCACGTTTGGTAGGTCGGCCTTCGCCTTTTCCTCTCATCTCTGCGGAGGCTTTACCTATATACCAATCTTTGTATTTGTTCTTCTCAGAATCTGGGGTAAGGTCTTCGTAACATGGTGCAGCTAGTGTAGCTGAGACCCTTTTTTTAATTATGTCCTTGACTAAAAATGTAAGTAGGAAACCATTTTTTCTAACATGTAGCGTTTGGTCTACTGTCAGTAAAAACGAAGGCTTTACCGTTTTTTCTCCTACTTTGACTTTTCCTGACTTTACGGCATTGTTAGAAAGTGTCCGTGATTTGAATATACGCACTGCCCACAACCATTTATCTATTCTTACTTTATCTTCTACGCCCATTTGTTTTTATCATTTCAATATATAACTACCTCCACATCATCATTAGGTAATAGCATATAACCATATTTATCCACTCTATGTTGTTGGCATAAGCTTCCATGGTCTTCAAAGTCTTGTTCGTACTCTAATCCAAGCTTATTCATCACCTTGATAGAAGCTACATTTTCCTTTACGGCTCTAGCGATTACACTATCGAGGCCCAATCTACGAAATCCATATTGTAATGCTAAATGAGATGCCTCTGTTGCATATCCTTTGCCCCAATGTTTCTTGAAGAGTCGGTAGCCCAAATCATTTTCTCCGTTGTCTGGATGATATTTGAGACCACACCATCCTAAGACTTCATTGCTTTCTCGATCCACTACAGCCCAGCGTCCACGATTGTACTTCTCAAAATGATCATAGTCTGCTAGAAACTGAGTAGCTGCGTCCACAGATTCGAAAGGTGGATCACCAGTATATTTGATTACCTCAGGATCGTTATTGAGGTCATACATCACTTGTCCGTCGTCTGTAGTCGTCTCTCTGAGCATTAAACGACTTGTGTGGCCTATGATTTTCATTTAGTCTATCTTGATATGATTCGGTAAGTTCGGATATCTATTGTGGGTTTACAAATTTATAGTGTATTGATTGAATGGTGCTGCTGACCATTGATATTGCTAATTATACAGCTCACAGTTATTTATCCCTAACTTCTTGATAAAACGGCGGAGAATCTCTTATTCCCTCATTTCGAATCATTACTTTTGTTACCTAATCTATAACTCACAAAAAGCACCATGGAAATCATAGACGGTAAGAAACTCTCTCAGTCCATTAAAGATGAAATCAAAGAGTCTGTAGCACAACTCAAAGCGGAAGGGAAAAATATTCCTCATTTGGCTGCGATATTGATCGGTAGTGACCCTGCGAGTGAATCATATGTTCGTAGCAAAGTGCGATCTTGTGACTATGTAGGTTTCGAATCTACGCTCATTCGCAAAGATGATAGTATTACAGAAGCAGAATTACTGGACATAGTAAGAGAGTTGAATGAAAATGATGATGTCGATGGTTTTATTGTTCAGTTGCCTTTGCCCAAGCATATCGATGAAGTGAAAGTAACGCTGGCCATAGACCCTAAAAAAGATGTGGATGGATTCCATCCAGTAAATTTTGGACGTATGGCTCAAGGGCTACCATGTTACTTGCCAGCGACACCATATGGTATATTGCAAATGCTCGATAGATATAATATTGAGACGAGTGGTAAGCATGTAGTGGTAGTAGGTAGATCCAATATAGTTGGTACTCCGATGAGTATCTTACTCTCACGTAAAGCTAAAGTAGGTAACGCCACAGTCACATTGACTCATAGTCGAACTAAAGATCTAACTGCTGAGCTTTTACGTGCAGATATCGTAATAGCTGCAATTGGCATTCCTGAGTTTATTTCTGGAGATCAGATTAAGGAAGGCGCAGTAATCATAGATGTAGGTATCAATCGTGTAGAGGATGAGTCTCGAAAAGCAGGGTATAGACTTGTAGGTGATGTAGAGTGGGATAGCGTATCGCCTAAGGCATCATACATTACGCCTGTTCCTGGCGGAGTAGGACCTATGACAGTTACTTCTCTTTTGATGAATACGCTTAAAGCATCAGCGAAAGAAATATATGGCTAAATATCTGATATTCATATTTGTAGTATTTGCGCTCAGTTGCTCAAGATCTAGTAGTCGATATTTACTGGAAACTTCTACACTTAAGATTGAGAAGATTGGTGAGCATACGTATCAGCATATTTCCTATATCGACTATAAGGGGAATGCGGTAGGTTGTAATGGTGTCTTTGCTGTATTTGGTGATGAAGCCATTATCATAGACAGTCCGACGGATGATGCTGCTACGATAGAGTTGTTGGAGTATATCAAATCCAATTTTCAACCTACGAGGATTGTAGCGATTCCTAATCATTTTCATTCAGACTGTACGGGTGGATTTAAAGCGATGCTAGACTTTGGAGTAGTGATATATGCGTATTCGGAGACGATTAAATTAATGGAAGATCAAGAGATCGTTTCAAAGGTAAATCCATTTTACCCTCACCTTGATATGCAATTAGGTAATGGAGAAGGAGTTGTTTTTAATCGATATTTTGGTCCAGCGCATACTCAAGATAATATAGCGAGTTATATACTTCCTGATAGTATTTTGTTTGGAGGATGTATGGTAAAATCTATAGGCGCAAGTAAAGGAAATCTTGCGGATGCTAATACATCGCAATGGTCCAAGACTATTAGTAATATGAAGCAGGGCATGTTTGGAAATGCGAAGTTAGTCGTTCCTGGGCATGGTAAAGTTGGTGGAGTTGAATTGTTGGATTACACTCAAAAATTATTTGAACAAGAAAAATAGAAAATGCAGAATTATACAAAATATACTTTCAATTCTACCAATGAGATTTTAGTCGCAAAGCTATTTGACTTAGGATTCGATTCTTTTCAAGAATTAGATAACAGCAGCGAAGGGTACATCTTGGACGATATGATTACCAATGAGCTTAATGCATCTGTGAAAGTAATAGCTGAAGAGTTTGATGCAGTATATACGGTTGAGAAACTTGAAAATAAAAACTGGAATGAAATATGGGAAGCCAATTTTGAGCCAGTGAGCGTAGGTGTTTTTTGTACTGTAAGGGCAGATTTTCATGATGCAGATAGTTCGGTTACCCATGATCTGATTATCAATCCTAAGATGGCATTTGGTACAGGGCATCATGAGACTACTTATATGATGATCGATACGATGTCTGATTTGGATTTTACGGGTAAGTCGGTTTTCGATTTTGGTTGTGGTACAGCAGTTTTAGCTATACTCGCAAAGCGATTGGGTAGCGATCGTACGCTAGCCATAGATATAGAAGAAGAGTCTGCAAGCAATAGTGTGGAAAATGCAGAAGTAAATCACGTAGAAGGTATCGATATTAGACAAGCCGTGATTCAAGATATAGAGCCTGAAAAATTTGATATTATACTTGCTAATATAAATAGACAAGTGTTATTAGATACAGCAGATTTGATAGCAAGTCACCAGGAGCAAGGAGGTGTTTTACTCGTGTCTGGTGTAATGGTTCAAGATGAACAAATCGTAGAAACTAGATTCAACGAGGCTGGCTATCAGCGTCATAGTATCAAGAATAGGGGAGAGTGGCTCTGTATACGATATACTCTTAATTAAATCTATTTTTAAGTTAGGTTGATCACAAATTCGCAGAAGTAAAATGAAACTAACGACAGACATCAAAAAATATATCAACCAAAGTGTTTTATGTTGGCTATCGACAGTGTCTGACGATGGTATGCCTAATGTGTCACCCAAAGAAATATTTGCTTGTCATAACGAATCGATTATCATTGCTAATATTGCGTCTCCTAATACCGTAAAAAATATACAGTCGAATCACAAAGTGTGTATCAGCTTCGTGGATGTCTTAGTGCAAAAAGGATATCAACTTAAGGGAACTGCTCAGGTAATTAAAGAGCTAGATCCAGAATTTGAAGAACTGAAGATGCCCCTTTTGGAAATGACAGCAGGTCTATTTCCATTTAATTCTATCACGGTAATCACTGTGGAGCAATCAAAGCCTATCCTAGCACCAAGATATTTGCTATATCCAGATACCAAAGAGCAAGATCAAATCAAAAGCGCTATAAAGGCTTATGGCCTTAATCGAAATCGCTCATAATATTCAAATCGCACAATCATATATCATGAAAATTACCACTGAATCGCAATTAAGAGAATTATATGGATTTCCAAGTGGTAGAGCAGCTAAGAAATCTTTATTAAAGCTTGAGCAGCACGCTAAAAACTTTATTTCTAAATCACCATTTGTAGTGATGGCTACTGTCAGTGGAAACGGATTAATGGATAACAGTCCAAGAGGTGGGAAGCCTGGATTTGTCCATGTTCTAGATGATTCTCATGTCGTGATTCCAGATTCTAAAGGAAATAATAGA
This sequence comes from uncultured Saprospiraceae bacterium, assembly GCA_937995755.1. Classification (GTDB taxonomy): domain Bacteria; phylum Bacteroidota; class Bacteroidia; order Chitinophagales; family Saprospiraceae; genus UBA1994. Next base: position 35,595 of record CALKJD010000094.1, read on the forward strand.
TTAGATAGTTTGGTCAATATAGTCGAGAATGGATGTGTAGGTTTGTTTTTTTTGTTGCCAGGAATTGACGAAACATTACGAATCAATGGAACGGCAGAGATTCGTTGTGATCAAGCATTGTTAGATAGATTTAAAGATGAAAAAAATCTTCCGAAAACTTGTTTGGTGATACGAGTAGAAGAAGTATTTCTACATTGTGCCAAGGCTCTTATGCGTTCTAAGTTATGGTTGAAAGAATCGCAGGTGGGGCGTGTTGATTTTCCCACCATGGGACAAATGCTTAAAGATCAATTGAATGGCCCTGAAGCGGTGGAGAGTCATCAAGATATGGTAAAGAGGTATCTAAAGGACCTATAAATACGCTTCTCGTAAATTAGTCTGCATAGAAGAGACTCGATCCAGAATTGTTTCTTAGGTGATTCCGCATTGCTCTGCTAGCTCCTTTTGCATTCTGAGCAATGATTTGTTGCACTATTTCACGATGCTCATTTAGTATGGCAAGTTTTCGGCCTTCTGTTGAAGTGTGTGGTTTTGTATAGTTTTTGAGTATGTCAGGAGTAATAATGCGTAGCAGTAGATTGAGTACAGAGTTGCCACTAACTTTAGCTATTGCAAAGTGTAAAAGATAATCTTCTTCTTGCGCAGGAAGATCAGCTAGTACTTTGGCTTCATAAGCGTCTAATGTATTCTGGATTTCGATGATATCTTCTTCAGTTCTGCGCGTAGCTGCTTTTCCAGCGGATGCGATCTCTAGTAATATTCTGGTATCCACCAGTGATTCAAAATCAGTCTCTCCTATATGGAGCACATCTGATAGTAGACCTTCTAAGGCTACAGCTCCCATACCTTTTACTTTGGTGCCAGATTGGGGTTGTGTCTTTACGATTCCATAAAATTCTAATCTTTTGATCGCGTCTCTGATCATCAGTCTTCCGACTCCAAGTTTTTCAGCAAGCTTTCTTTCAGGTGGGAGCATACTACCTGGACTCAGTTCTCCATTCATGATTAAATCTCTCAGTTGCTGAGTGACTTTATCTAATGTAGATTCATCTTTTCTTTTGCTTATGGTGTCGCTCATAGTATTTGTGACAGTTTATTATATTCAGTATAATGGGTATATGGCTTTTTTCAAGACAGGTATCTAGTTTGAAAAGGCTGTGGGATTAGGACTTTTGCTTTCTTTAGCTTTAATGAACTCAATATATATTGAATTACAACAAACTAACTTAAGTACTAATTGTGTATTACTTACATCATTTCTAATAACTACAAAGTTACAGTGTATGATTGGGATTTATTAAACTAGTTGTAATTATTTTGTTATCTAAAAGTGTAATTAATTTAAGTTAAGTTGTTGATAGTTAGATTGTTGGAGTTGGTGTTTTTGTTATAGCTTAATGATATATGATCTGTAAGTGTGATCAAAATAGTTTGAAATCATTTATTGGATCAATGGAGGTCGCGTAAGATGTAGAGTAGAATCTCATCGTGGGGTAGGTGAGGCTAACCTGTTTGCACTATCTGATTATGTGAATAACGAAGTAGATTTCTAGCTTTGAAGCTGAGTGCAGAAATATTGAACTTAATTAGAGTCGGTCCTATAGATCAAAGCTATAGTTGATTAGTATTTTTTTGAATCGATATTTTCAATAACACCAGGGAGTTGAAATTTTTCTAATTTGCTGATGACATCCTTTTTTGTCAAATGGTCGCAATAGTACATAGCTAAGTAATACATAGCTTCAATTGATCGGTGAAGTGCTTGTGTTTTTATCTTTCGTTCCTGCTCAAGTGGAATTAGTTTGTATCTGTTGACGAGGCGTATGATTTTTAAATACTCTTGGTTGGCTAGTAGAGCTTCTATATAAGCTGATAGGAATCTGTGCCAACGATATTCCATTATTCTAGCTTTACGATCTTCCCAAAATACTTTAGCCTTATTTAGCGCATGACTTAGGTGATCTGTTTTCAACAAACAACGTATATGGTAAGAAACATAACCTACCACGGAGTAGAAATCTTTAAATTCGGATATTTTAAATGCAGTAGCTTGTATTAGGGATAGGGCAGCGTCGTACTTTCCTTGTTTCATCATGATATTGATGAAGTTATTAAAGTATAGCAATTGATCTGGGCCTGTTCCTTTAATAGAGAGCATACCGTAATAATAGGCTTTTGGATAATCTTTTTTCCTGTCGTATAGTACAAGTGAGTTAGTGTAGAAGTTAAATAAAAGTCTCCTCGAGTAATAGTGGCCATTTTCAAATAGAGATTGCACATTTTTGTACGTTTCTTCTAGTTTATCTAGTTTGTTTTCATTGAGGTAATGATAAGATAATCTGATGAAAGCCATATATCTATTCAGGCCATCTAGATGTTCATTCATGAAGGTGTCTTTCAGCCACTTCTCCCACTTCGAACTATCATTAATGGACTTGGTGCCAAAGCCCATTATTTCTTTAGTGGCTTGATCCATTTGTCTGTTGATCAATAATGATCGTTGATAGTCGTACGTATATTCATTTAGGTAAGTATCTACTTTCTTGTATGCAGCGTAGCGCTTTCGGATGAGTAAATATTGCCTTAGCTCTATAAGCATTACAAAATGCTTGGAAAAATAATAAGAGGTATTGGTAAATGAATTTAGTGATTTTAGTATTGCGGCTTCATCTTCAGAAGAAATTCTATCAAGTGAAATATCTTGTTGCATGGTATTGATCCAAAGATATTTTTTGTCGACATCAATCTTGTCAAGCTCATTTTTTATCCATTTTTGAATATAGCTATACTTGCGTTTGTCTATAGTTTCGTCATAGATTCCTACTTGTGAAATCGTCTCAGCTTCTACTACAAGATTTTCTATGATCTGTAGTTTTTCAGGATCTTGGAATCTTTGTATAGACAATAAGTACCTTAGCTCATGTGGCAGTAAGATTTGTGCAAATGACTTGAATTTTTTTAATTTCTCCTTCAATGTTTACTTTTTAAACGACTAGGCCTCCATCCACATTTAATGTTGTGCCAGTGATGTATGCTGCTTCGTCTGAGCATAAGAAGGCATATGCATTAGCGATATCTTCTACTTCTCCGAGTCTATGTAATGGTGTCTTTGATAATAGTCCATCTAAGTATTCTTTAGGTACAGTCTTCATCATTTCAGTGTTGATAAATCCAGGAGCAATGGCATTTACAGTTATTCCTTTTCTTCCAAATTCTCTTGCCCATACTTTAGTCATTCCTATGACTCCTGCTTTAGTAGCGACATAATTCGTTTGACCAAAGTTGCCATAATGCGCAACTACAGAAGAAGCACTTATGATTCGCCCCCAACCAGTTTCAGACATATATTTAGAAGCAGCCTTAGTGCAGTTGTATACTCCAGTAAGATTGACGTCGATAACTTGTTGCCATTGATCGATTGTCATTTTCTTCATTGAGGCATCTCTAGTAATCCCAGCGTTATTAATAAGAATATGTATGTTGCCAAATGTGTTTTTTACATTCTCTACAGCAGCTTCGACTTCGACTTCTTTAGCTGTGTTTACTTTGTAGATTTCGCATTTCGTTCCGTTTTCGACGAGCGACTTCTGAACTTCTTTTGCTGCATCCATATCTAAGTCAAATATGGCGATGTCTGCACCACAACTTGCTAATTTGAGAACGGTTGCTTTGCCTATTCCGTTACTACCTCCAGTTACTATTGCTACTTTGCCCTTAAGATCATACATATTAGTTTAATTTTTAGTGTTTTCTAAATTAATGAATCTAAAGATATAGTCTAAAAGTCATTGCGAAAACGGAATGTCTATAAGATTATGGTATGACTATAGGTGTAATATTAGTAATTATTTAATTAATTGTCTATAAATCAATGTAGTGTAGATCTATTTTGGGTGTAGACTTTTATTTATTTGCTTTCATTTTCTTGTCCTTTTTCGTTGGTTGCGATATAGATTAAGAACGTAAGTCTTGATAAACATACTATTTGTTCATTCTTGATTTGATTTTTTCTATCCTAGCTTGGATTGTCTCAGTTTATTTTTGTGGCAGTAAATTTTAAAGTCGCAGCATTATTATTATTATTTAAAATGCTGTAAATCAACTATTAGTGTTGTGTAGTGCTAGTAATAATATGTAATAGTCACATCATTTCATTCTCAAAAACGATATACATGCTAATCCATTGTTTACTTACATTCGACAATAATATTTCAATACGATCACTTACTAAAATTAAATATTTATGAAAACAATAACTTCGATTTTTTACGTTTGCATTATGGCCTTCAGTGTAATTATGTTCACAGGTTGTAGTGATGATGAGACTTGCTCAGATGGAATACAGAATCAAGATGAAACAGGTGTAGATTGTGGAGGAGAATGTACAGCATGTGCATCATGTACAGATGGCATTCAGAATGGAAATGAAACAGGTGTAGATTGTGGAGGTGCCGATTGTGATGTATGTATGGTAGGCGTTCACGGAAGCTGGGAGTCAACAGGAGATAATATTGCAGTGATTCTTGTTCCTTTTGCAAGTAAAATAGTTGCTAATTTTAATGTAGATGGGACTTATTCTGTAGTACAAACTGATCCAATGGGAGCTGAAATTACATTATCAGGTACATTCGCTCAATCAGAGTCAGGTGTAGATGGTATTTGGGATATTACGCTCAATCAATCATCACCAACACAGTTAACTGCTGAGGGTATATTTACTATAGAAGGTAATGTGCTAAAGTATGAAGTAGCGCAAGTTGATCCAGCAATCACAGGAGTAACAGCACCAACTGCCGAAGGAGGAATCGGAAGTACAAGTGGTGGAGCATTCGGAACTAGTAATGTTCAAACTTATATTGCATTATAACCGTTTTTATTAAAAGGAATCCCCTAGATGTTTTTGTGTCAAAGGAATATCTTTGGGATTCTTTTTATTCTTTTTCTTGGGCACACTTTCTGTTAGTGCCGTAGTTTACCATATTTTTTACGATATTAATATTTCTAGTTCAATACTGCATTTGCAATATTGGCTACTGACCATGTACACAGTATTTGGAAAGTATCACCATACGATATGTTGGTGTTAGCCGGCTTGCTGTATACTTATTTAATATCCCTCTATAGGATATATGTGCAGTATATATACATATCAATTTTGAGTTTCATTGATCTACTAAAACAGTAATTATGTTACGTTATCTTACTTTCTTGATCTTTATGGTTCTCTGCTCTAGTATGCAAGCGCAAGCTCCTGCGGTGTACAAAGACTTAAATGAGAAAACTAAAGATGAGGCTAATAAGGAATTTCGCTTTTTGGCCTATTTCTATAATCATATGGTGAATACTAATGTATATCCAACCAGTGATTTTCTAAAAGGCCAAGTAGTGGGTCGTCTTTATGGTCCAAATACAAGTACTACTTCTGATGAAAATAGACCTGTATATTTTGAGCAAAGAATTCTTCCTTTTTTCCTGTATAGCCCCAAACTGTTTGATGGAAAAGCAACCCTTAGAGCTTCCTTCGAAATAGATTTTACATGGGGAGATGGCTCATATGGTAGTGGCGGTAACGCTGGTTCTGCAATTAGTGCAGATCAAGTCAATCTACAAACGCAGAACATTGAAATCGAATTGAAGCCAGCTAAGTATTGGACTATCAATTTGGGGTTACAACGAATGTATGATACGCCATACGATACCTACGGTACTTTTTTCGATAAAATGCTGAATACTGGAGGTCGACTCAATCTATGGGGAACAGATGGTGTTGGTATTACAGTGAGAAGACAAGCTGATTATAGCATTTTCAAAGCAAGCTATTTTCAATTGTATGAAAATGAAATACAGACTAACGATGATGTTCAATTATTTGAGCTCCAATATTTACGTCGTGTCAGTCATAAGCTAAACATAGGTAGTTCAATTCATTATGTTAGAGATAGAGGTAATGGCCAAGGAGGTCCTTCTATTTTAGGGCAAGGACTCAATAGTAGTTTGGCTTCTTTCAATGGAGCATATAGATTTCCTTTTAGTGCTGTGCCTTATAAATCAGATATAGCTTGGTTAGGTCTTTCTGCAGGATATAATGAAGATTATATGATGGACAGAATATTTGGAACTGCATATGTAAAATATAATTTAGGTTCGGTCTCACTGCAAGAGGGTGATGACTGGAAAGAAGGACCGTCAATCTCAGGATTGGCAGCCAACTTACGAGCAGGGTATAGACATGGTCAGACGATTAATGATTTGATCTGGTTAGATGCAATGTATACTACCGGTGATCAAAATGGAGTCGTAGATAATAACTATAGCGGAGTGATGACAGGAAATACTTGGGGAACTCCAGGTGCACTACATGTAAGTCACGGAGGATACTTATTGTTTCCTCATGCTAATGTTGTCAACAGATATATTGCTGCAGTTACAGATATATCTAATATGGGTTATGGAATATCATCCCTTCATGTGAATGCATCTAAAGATATAATTCCTAATAAATTCAATGCGAAAATAGGATTTGCTAGTGCTTTGAGTAATGCGACTCCCAATGGTGGAGGTACATACATCGGTACTGAAGCCAATGTGAAGTTAGCATATCAACTTGGTGTTTTTATGTCAGTTGAATTTCATGCTGCTAATCTATGGCTTGGTGATTTCTATGATAGTAGAATTGTAAATGGTGGGGAGACTGGCGTACGTCCTGTTAATCCTTATACTGCTTTTGTTTCATTCAAATGGCTAATGTTTTAAAGATGAAGAACCTAACTATATTACTCATTGGAATACTATTTATAAGTTCTTGTGCAATGCAAAGATCGATACCACAACTGTCCTCGTTTGATGACTTGGATTATCCATATGAGACGAAAAAAATCGAATTAGAAGATAACTTAATAATTGCCTATATGGATGAAGGTGTTGGTGACCCTATCATCTTTATTCATGGTTTAGGTAGTTATGCTCCAGCATGGAAAAAGACAATAGCAGGACTGACTGATACGCATAGATGTATCGCTATAGATTTGCCAGGCTATGGAAAATCTAGCAAGGGTAACTATGAGGGATCCATGTCTTATTATGCAGATGTTGTAAAGGCATTGGCCGACAAACTTAATCTTAAAAAGGTGACGCTTGCAGGTCATTCTATGGGTGGGCAAATATCCATTTTGGCTTCTGTAGCATATCCTGATTTGGTAGATGAACTCCTGTTGTTTTCTCCAGCGGGTTTTGAGACCTTCACGCCTGGACAAAAAGAATGGTTCAGAGATGTATTGAGTCCTCGAGGGGTAGCGCTTACGCCAGTAGATGCATTGATCAGTAACGTCGGATATAACTTTTATGATTTTCCGAAAGATGCACAATTTATGATTGACGACAGAATAGCGATGAGGACAGCAGAAGGTTTTGACCTGTACTGCCACCAAATTGTGAAAAGTATCAATGGAATGGTAGACGAGCCAGTATTTGATTATCTCAAAGATGTAAAAGCGAAAACTTTAGTTGTTTTTGGCGCTCAAGATAATCTTATCCCCAATAGATTTCTCAATCCAGGAAAGACTGTTGAAGTAGCGCAGAAAGGTGCAGATCAGATTCCTAATTGTAGACTTGAAATGATAGATAAAGCAGGACACTTCGCTCACTTCGAAAGAGCTGAAGAAGTGAATGCTATCGTCAAAAACTTCCTTAAATAAGATTATATGTGGTTAGCATGGTCATTATTCGCAATCTATCTTGTTGGTACCTTATACCTAGGTTTTTTAGGTCTAAAGAAAACCAAAGACTTTAGCAGCTTTGCTATAGGCGATGGTGCTATGTCACCGTGGATAGTGGGTGTGACGCTAGCAGCAAGCACTGCCTCGGCAGCCACATTTATTATAAATCCTGGCTTCGTGTATGTTCATGGACTTGCGGCATTTATGCATCTTGGTGTTGCATGTTTTGCAGGTATCTTGTTTATGCTTTTTATTATGTCGTATAAGTTTCGACGTATAGGATCGGAAAATAAATCTGTGACAATTCCAGGTTGGCTTGGACATAGGTATAAGTCTAAATCTTTTGCGATTTACTTTTCTATAATCAACCTATTATCCTTCGCATTTCTAGTTTTGCTAGTCGGAGGCATATCTATAGTATTACAAAATCTATTGGGTATAACTAATATAGTCGCCTTACTCATCACTTTGGTGTTTGTAACTTCTTATGTAATCTTGGGTGGTACCTATGCACATGTATTTACTAATGTGTTACAAGGTTCATTAATGGTTGTCGTGAGTTTGATCGTTATAGCTACAGGAGTCAAACTCATGATAGATAATCCTGATTTTTGGTCTGTAGTTTCTGCAAAAGGAGTAGAGTTGACCACATTGACCAATCCCAAAAGTAATCTGTATAATGATTTCTTTTCTGTGTATGTTTCAGGATTCTTGATTGGTGCAGCATTAGTTTGTCAGCCACATATAATGACGAAAGCACTTTATGTTAAATCGGATAAAGATGTTACTAAGTACCTTTTGATATTTACCGTAGTATTTATGATCTTCTCATTGTTACTACTAGCAGGTTTTTGGGCTATTTATTCTGTGCCTTCTGAAGCATTATTAGATCCATCTACTGGAGTGTTTCGCCAAGATTTGGTGATGACTAAGTATCTTCAGTTAGCCTTTCCAGATTGGTTATTCACCATCATTAGTGTAGTGCTTATTGCAGCAGCTATGTCTACGTTAGATGGTTTGATGGTAGGCTTGTCTACAATTACAGCCAATGATTTCTATCTGAATCTCTTTGGAAAGAAAACACTCAATCAGGAAGATAAATATAAGGCGGCGCATAGAGTGAGTCACGTAGTCTTAGTGATATTAGCCATTCTAACATTTATAGTAACGCTTAATCCACCTAAGTTATTAGGAATATTCGGACAGTTCGGAGTATATGCTTTAGTACTGACTTCTTTACCGCCATTATTAAATGGCATATTTTATAAAAAATTATCATTACCAACAGTTTGGACTTTCAGCATACTTGCTATTGTAATCGATATAGTATTGTATGTGTATGGTCCGGCTTGGTTTGCGGATAGCAATCTCGCTTTTGCTAATCCTGCAGTGCCTGCGGCTATAGCTATTCTATTGACTTCAATACCAGCATTAGTCATAGGTTATTTTCAAAATCGTAATATCAATTAAAAAATGAGACGAGCGCAAATTATATCTTCTGGATCATATGCACCAGATAATGTTATACCCAATTCTTACTTTGATAAATCTTTAGGTATCAATGTATCTGACTGGTTAGAAGAAGTAGTAAAAATAAAAGAGAGAAGGTGGACATCTGACGACCAAGCAACTTCAGACCTTTGTGTCGAAGCTGCTAAGAAATGCCTGAGTAGGGTAGATATATCCATTAAAGATATTGATCTAATAATAGTAGCAACAGATACACCTGATTTCATATCTCCTTCTACAGCTTCTGTAGTTCAATATAAGTTAGGCGCAGATAATGCGGGTACCTTCGATGTCAATACAGCATGTGCAGGATTTGTAACTGCATTAGATATGGGATCAAAGTATATTGCGTCAGATACGGCCTATAAGAATATTCTAGTGTTTGGTGCGTATGCTATGAGTAAGTACTTAGATAAGACGGATAAGAAAACGGTTACACTTTTTGCAGATGGTGCAGGTTGTGTTTTATTACAAGCAATAGAGTCTGAAGATGAAGGCTTTTTAGCTAGTGAATTAAAATCGATGGGTAAGTATAATAGCTATATGGGAATATATGGTGGCGGTACGGCGCATCCTATTAATGACGAAACCATAGCGAATAACGATCATAAACTTAAGTTTGTACATAAGTTTCCGCCAGAACTCAATCCAGAGGTTTGGTCTGAAATGACAAGAAATATGAACGCCAAAATTGGAAAAGAAAGTTCAGATGTAGATATGTATTTTGTCACGCAGATTAATATTAATAGTATCTGGGAGACAATGGATTTACTCAATGTACCTAGAGAAAAAGCGCATACCATTATGCACCATTATGGTTACACAGGTTCGGCTTGTATTCCTATGGCATTTGATGATGCTATAGATAAAGGTTTGATAGGCAAAGGTGATTTAGTCTATTTTATTGGTTCAGGAGGTGGATTAGCTTTTGCGAGTGCAGCCTTCCGATTATAAAGATTGATATGAATAACATTAATTTGGATTGGTTTTCATTTTGGTCAGGTATCGTACCAGACAATAAGGCGGTATCTCTTCTTGATGGCGATCGCACTTACACGTATGGCAATATTAATAGTAATGGTGAAAATATAGCTTCTTATCTCTATCATATTCGAGGTATTCGAAAAGGAGATAGAATCGGTATACTTTCGAAAAACTGTATAGAGAATATTTATCTCTTTGCTGCTGCACAAAAATTGGGCGCCATACTCGTACCTCTAAATTATAGATTAACAACCTATGAGCTTTCTCAATTAATTGAAGATGCAGATTTGTCCTTGTTATTTTATAATAAAGAATTTGGAGTTGAGGAGCTAGATTGTACGTCCATCCTTTTAGATGATATACATACATTCGATCATCTTGAATCAATCCCACAAATTAGAATTTCTAGTCAAGATCCAATATTTATATTATACACTTCAGGATCGACAGGTATTCCAAAAGGTGTGGTGTATAGCCATAGAATGTTATATTGGAATAGTTTGAATACCTCTGTAAGTTTGGGTATCAATTCTGATAGTTGTGCATTGGTATGTATGCCGCCGTTTCATACTGGTGGTTGGAATGTACTACTTACGCCTGTCCTTCATCATGGAGGGCATGTGATCTTGACTGAAAAATTTGATTCTGGTGAAATTCTAATTGCTCTAGATAAGTTTGGCTGTAATCAATTTATGGCGGTTCCTACCATGCTTAGAATGATGGCGTCCGAGCCTACGTTTAATAATTTACAACTTAAACATCTGCCATATATCATAGTAGGAGGAGAAGCTATGTCGATTGATTTGATCAAGGTCTACGAATCTAAGAATATCTCTATACGGCAAGGATTTGGCATGACAGAAGCAGGCCCCAATCTCACATCATTACATCATAACCAATCGATGAAAAAGATTGGCTCTATTGGTAAGCCTAATATGTATGTGAATGTCAAATTAATAGATGAAATAGGCAATGAAGTTAAGCAAGGGGAGTTAGGCGAGTTATGTTTTTCTGGACCTATTGTAATGCCTGCGTATTGGAAGAATGAGGAAGCGACCACAGAAGCATTGGTAGATGGATGGCTACTCTCTGGAGATATAGCCTTGATCGATGAGGAGGGCTACTTGTACATCAAAGATAGAAAAAAGAATATGTTCATATCGGGTGGTGAAAATGTATACCCAGCTGAGATAGAAAAAGAATTACTTAAGCATGCAGCTATTACAGAAATAGTAGTGGTAGGAGTGCCTAACGAAAAGTGGGGTGAAGTAGGAAAGGCCTATGTAGTGGCAAGTCAGCCGATCACAGAAGTTGAGCTTAAAGAATATTGTAAAGGGAAATTGTCAAAATTTAAGATCCCAAAACATTTCGAATTCATAGACAAGATGCCTGTTAGTTCTACAGGAAAAGTAGATCGAAAAAGTTTGAACTAATTGGAGCGCCATAATTGGCCTCAGTCTATTGCCAAGTAATCCTTGATTCGATTCATTATTATTTGTCTTACGTAGATTTCATTTGTGTTCCCTTCTTATCTTTCTTCCTCAAGGATCTTAGTAAGGGCTTGATTTGTTTTCTTGTAATGCCTTTACTAGTATAAAAAGGATAGCCGCATTATTAAGTATAAGTCTCTTAAAGGATTTCTTGTTGAGTAGGATCACATCCATTTCAATATCGGCTTAAATAGTATGGGTAACTAGTATTTGCTTTTCGTTATCGTCATTGATATATACAGAGCTAGCTCCAGATACTATTATATAGAGTGAGTCGCCTTTATTGTTTCTTACGGTTACTAATTTTGTCCCATTTCTATCTTGCTTCTTTTGCGTCGGTCCATCGATACATTCCGTATCCCATAATATTAATATATTCTTTGTGATCTATATCTGTAGCAGTTATAAAGTCTTGGTACCATTTTTCGAAACCCGCTCGAAAATCATGATTGCTATTGTCGACTGAGTAATAGGACCAAATGTTAGGTGCTGGAGAATCTTGCCTTACATTAAATAGAATCACGATATTAACTTTCTGTCCAATATTTTTTCCGGCTTTGGCCAATAAGGAAAGTTTATTTCTAATTGAATTCTCGGATGAAGATGTTGACAGATCGTAAGCATTGGAGTGGTAATTAGTAAGAAATATTTCATCATGATGAGTCACAAGATCTTCTGCTATTTCAATACTAGGTACGTCTCCTGGATTCTTTATTTTTCCGATATAGAACCTTCGTTGTATTAGTGGATTCAAAGCAGATGAGTCACCTAATATTGGAATGTATTTTAAACTGTCTAGTCTCGCCAGCCATGGAGCATAATCTATATCGTAATTTCCAGATCCATTCCAAAATTCTATTTCACTAACCATGCCTTGAGGTAGATGATTGTAGTCTTTGTGATAGTCTATGATATTGTCAAATGATGTTCCATATCCAGCAGATACGAAAGTGATATGGATTGATTGGTTGTTGCTTTTGTGTATAAAGCTATCTAATTCCATTTGCATACCACTACTTAATGCCGTACCGATATTATAAAGGTAGATATTGTTGAAGTCTTGTTGTATACACCAGGTAAGTAATGAGTCTTCCTTGAGTGCATCTCCGAGTATATCATCGGTTACAAAATTGTTGATATAGATTCCTCGATGATTGACATGCTGATCATGAACAGATTCAGTATGTTTGCAGCCTGGCATAGCCCATAGATAGGTTTTCGAAATGGGAGATATAAGACTACTATCTTGTATAAATACTACTGGAGTAATTAAATTAAGAGTACAAGCAGTATCTATGGAAAGTGTATCTATCTGTATGGATACATCTGCATAGATTATTGTATCAGATTGTATATGTATTTTTTCAAAGGTGAGAGTGTCAGGACAATACTCTTGATATAGTTCAGTTATTTTTTCTTCACTTAGCTTACGATTATATATTCTTACCTCATCAACCTTTCCATTAAATCCTTGGCCACCAATAAAATTGGGCATGCCTATAATTAATGAATCTGAGAGGGATGGACTACTTGCAAGGAGATATTCTAATGAGAAAGCCCACTCTCCATTTATGTGTACATCCACTACTTTTTCTATAGCATCATACATCATGACGATATGGTGCCATTGATTATTATCTAGAAAGGAGTGATATTCATGAACACTGTGACTTGTGGGTAATGATTGACCTACTAATAAAGAACCTTTATTCCAAATGCCATAGATGCCAGTCGATTGATCTATTCCTCCTGAACTTATAAAATATTGATTCTGTGAGGTATCTATAGTGAAAGTATCCGTAGGCGTACAATCATCAAAGGGATATATCCAAATACTAATACTTAACGAATCATAAGCATCCGTATAATCGACATTTAGATTTAAGTGTTCTTCTTCGCCATCAAATCTAAATGCACTTAATGTAGAAGAAAACCTGTCGGTGGTAAATTCAGCACCTCTTATAGTTCCATGATGTTCTCCGATATCGTCACTCACATCACCATTAAAACGATAATAAGCTATTAGGCTATCTTCTATAATTGAGACGTTTTTTTTGGATGGATAGAAACTGGCTTTGCTACTTTCAATTTGGATGAAACTTAAATAAACTAAGACTATAGAAATTCTTATTAACATAATCGCCTTTAAGTTTAGGTGTTGTTTAATATAAGCTTATTTTGAATCGTAAATGTTGAAACAGTTTTGTCTGCTTACTAGACTAAGATAGTAAATTTGGAAAGATTAGAAATATTTCAACAGGGCTGAGACGTCTATCTGTAGAAGTGAATTACATTTTATTCTGATTAGATATGTGTAAAACTTCGGTATGGATTGGAAGTAGTTAGACTTTTCGAGATAGTGATATATGAGTTTTTCTTCCTTCTCTGACCACAGTTTCCATTATTTCTTCGATGTCTTTCTCGGTAGTTCTAAAGTTAACAATACAAGCTCTAAGGCAATATTGATCATTGATTACTGCATTAGATAAGAATACCTCTCCTCCAGCTTGCAGAGTATTTAAAAGTGTTTCATTAAGCTCGTTTAGATATAGATCGTGGCTTTCTAATTCATTGGATAGTTCAATAGGAATGTATCTGAATGTTGCTATACTTAAGTTTTGTGTAATAGCTTCTAGCTCACTATGTTTTTGTGCCAATGCAAACATTGATTTAGACAAGTCTATATCTTCTGAGATTAATTTTTCGTAGCCACTTCTTCCTATATGTTGTAATGTCATCCAAACTTTTAAAGCTCTAAACCCTCTTGAATTTTGCAATCCAAATTCATAATAATTTTGAGTATTCTCACCTTCAGGATTGCTAAAGTTATAATACTCAGGATGAGAGCTAAATGTATCAATAAGATGCTGTGGATTTTTCACCAAAGTGCAGCCTGCTTCTAATGGACTATATAACCATTTGTGAGGGTCTAGTGCAATAGAATCAGCTTCTGCCATTCCATGGAAGATGTCTTTTAATGCAGGTATTACTGCTGCAGGTATTCCATAAGCACCGTCAATATGAAACCATAAATCATGCTTTTTACAGATGGTAGATAAACTCTTTAAATTATCTACTACGCCAGTAGATACATCACCGGCTGTGCCGATAACCATTAAAGGGGTATGGCCGCTCTCTATGTCGTTCTTAATTGTTTCTTCTAATATTTTCTCGTTTAATTTATTGTCTTGAGTTGTGGCAATCCATCTAATCGAATTGGTTCCTAATCCAAATAGAATTACAGCTTTTTCGATCCATGTGTGGGTAGCCTTGGAACAGTATACTGTCATTGAATGTGAAGTATTAGTGATCCCTAACTCTTTAATGCTTTTAGGTGCCTTAGCGGTTCTAGCGGCCAAGAAGGCGGTGAAGTTTGCCATGTTTCCACCGCTAACTAATAAACCTCCAAAGTGTGAAGGAACGCCTATGAATTCCCCCAACCACTTGATCGTTTGCTTTTCGATTTCTGTAGCTATTGGACTTAGTATTTGAGCTCCAACGTTAGGATTGACAGCTGCAGCTAGTAAGTCGGCAAGTGCTCCTAAGGGTGCAGCTGAAGAGGTAATGTATCCCATAAATTTCGGATGACCATTGAACAAAGAATTATCGAATAATAACTCCGAAGTCTTAGATAGCAATTCTTTTGGAGAACTACCTTTTTCTGGTAATGGATCATTCCCTAATGTACTTTGTAGTTGACTAGGAGATTTGGTTGTGGTTACTGATCGAGTATTAATAGAGTCAATGAAATCTGAAATTTTATCAATTAGTTCATATCCCAGTTTTTGAAATTCCTTTCCACTGATGTCTATCTCATTTTTTCGATTACGATTCATGATATTGGTTTTTTGGCTTTTAAATCGACAAAGACAACAAAATAATAAACGTCTTTTTGTAACGCTGACTTTCCTACTTTTTACATGCTTAATTAGTCCTTCGAATTTATGATTATGAATTTATCGTGTTATTTTTTTCATTCTTGTTAGAGTATGTCCAAGCAAATAGTCCTAAGATAATGTAAATCACGATGATAGCAATCATTTGTTCCCATTTAGTCGTGAATTCATAATAGAGGATAAGTAATCCGCCAAAGCCCAATCCAAGAATAGATAATCCAGTAAGCAATGTAGAGGAGTTAGTTTTGTCTCTGATTTTAAAGTTTGCTACGGCCATTAATAATGAAACTAAAAGGAAGGTGATGCTACCAAATTCAAGTATTAATTCAAGACCTCCTACAAGTATTAATGAACTTGCCATGGAAGACATTCCTATAATGGCATTTTTAGGACTGCCATTGCTTCTTACAGCTAACCATTTTGGAAAATAGCCATCCTTTGCAATTACTGACATCTGCCTTGAAGAACCAAACAGAGTTCCGCTAATAGCACTACTACTGGCTAATATAGCACCAAGTATCACTAGGTTAGTTCCTAGCTTACCTAAAACATTTCCGGCTCCTGCGGCTAAAGCATATTCTTTATTTTGTATGATCTCTTCTGTTGGAATGGCAAACAATGCTCCAAGTGATATGACAACATAAATTAGAATGGCTAAGGAAATGGCGGAATAAATTGCCCTCGGTATATTTTTTTCTGGATGAGTCATTTCATTAACAGCGTTAATTACTAATTGGAAACCTTCAAAGGCAACGAATGTCAATGATGCAACAATTAATATAGAGAAGAAACTTGTGGTCTCTGCATCTAGAGCCATATTGCTTACAAATGTTCCAAAGTCAGTGGTGCCATGAGACATTAGTACAATTGAAATAATAGATAGTACAACCAGTTTGGTATATACCATTAGATCTTCAATTTTACCCATACCGTTGACACTCCAAATATTAATCACAGTAAACAAGCCAATTACAGCAATCGCTACACTCTTTCTTATCCAGAGATTATTTGCAAAATCGGTACTGCTTATTGCGTAAGCGGAGAAGGTATAAGCATATAATGCTAGTGTGCTTATATAGCCAAAAATAATAAACCATCCTATCGCCGAAGCTGAGAAGTGCGAGTTAGGATAGGTTCTTTTAAAGAAAGAATATGTGGCACCTTCGTCCTTGTAATACAGTCCAAGCTTGACATAAGAATAGGCCGCTAATGATGCAATTAGGCCACCTATAATAATAGCTATAGGGGTTAAGGTGCCTATCATCGAAACAGAAATTCCTAGTATAGTGAAGATGCCACCTCCAACCATGCCACCTAGTGCTATCGCTATTAGTTCAGCTAACCCTAGTTGTTTATTTCTTTTTCTATGTTGGGTCATGTTTTAATATACTTTTAAGATTATATATCCATTACGCCACCACATAACTTTGACTTTGTTCTTTTTATGATAAGCGCATTAGTAAACTGATGTTCTTTACCGATAATTCTTCTACGCACAAAATTCTTTCAACTCTTCGTATACTTTCTGCATAGGCATTCCCATTATGTTACTATAGCTTCCATAGATATACTCAACCTTACAGACACCAAGCCAATCTTGAATTCCGTAAGAGCCAGCCTTATCAAAAGGTTGGCAAGTGTCTATATAGTATTCTATTTCTTCTTGACTCATTTCTGCGATTTTCACTCTAGATACATCGTCAAATACGTAAGTCTCTGAAGATGACCTTAGGCAGACACCTGTAATTACTGTATGCTCTATTCCAGAGAGGGTAGTAAGTGTCTCTATAGCATCTTGGCTATCCTTTGGTTTGCCATATATTTTATCATTGCATATTACGATAGTATCTGCAGTGATGTAGACTTCATCATCTGCAATATGATCAAAAGCCATCGCTTTTTCTCTAGCTAGAAAAGATGCCACTTGAGTCACATCCATTTCTGGACTATATGTTTCGTCTATCTCTTTCACCCTCTTATCATAAGGTGTAATTCCACTAAGTTCTAATAGTTCTTTTCGACGAGGTGATCCAGATGATAATATCAACTTTTTACCGTTTAGGATTGATTGCATAGTTTGTTTGTAATAGTATTAGGTGTAAGTATATCTTACTTTACGGGTAAGATTAGATAGATTAAGCCAGCTAGCATAGCATACTTAATGATTTTTGATGCTTTGCTATATTGTATTCTTTGATAAGCACGCCATAACACTTGAAGGCTCCAAAGTATTAATATAACAAGTGCAGAAAAAGGTATTGCTTTTGGAAGAGCAGTGGACCAATGATAGCTTGCATATATTATTATACTGATGAGTAACAACACACCTGAGAATATCGATAATGCTCTGGCTCTACTTTCTCCATACACGACTGGTAAGGTAAGATAGCCTGCAGCCTTGTCGCCTTCTGCATCTTCAAGATCTTTGACTTGCTCACGATACATCGAACTGAGAAATGAGAATAATACAAACATCCACAGCAGCTCTCTATATTGTTGCCAACCAGTAGGGTCAATACCTTTCCATTGGGTAATCATATTACGCTCTGCTAGGAATAGAATACCCGGAACCAAGGCACAAAACAATGAAACGATGAAGTTGCCCATGAGCGGTGTCCCTTTGAGTAGTCTACTATATAGATAGAGTACTAATACTGCTAAAGGATATATCCAGAGCAAACCAAGACTTTGAGTTTTGTAAGCTACATATACGGAGAGTACCAGTCCGACTCCATTAAATAACCAGTAGGTCAGTAACGTCTTTCTTTTATCCTTTACACGTTCTATACCATTATGCTTATCCGCTTCAAGATCATATACATCATTAATAAGATATGCACCTATGGCAAGCATCGTAGTGACTATACCTAATAGGATAATGTCAATGTAACTCATCGAAGTAGGTACTTGAACGAGTTCACTATTCCTATCAAATATCATATACCATACGGCCCATTGAGTGAGTAGAATGATAATTAGATTTTTAATTCGAAAAGCTCTATGCATTTTATTTGTAATGTGTTGTCAAGTATTGTAATAGGCTATATAATAGCTTATTATCGTTATATGAATAATATACAGTATTGACAAAAGAATATGATAGGCTAATGTAACTAAAAAGTATTTATAGGTTTCAGTATATAAGAATAATGATTTGAAGAATTAATGTATAGGTCTACTAAACCATACTCCTATTAGAATATTAGATAGATAACCATAAGAAGCTAATCTTAAGGCAACGATTCACTTTCTGCAATTCAATATAAGTAAGTGTTTAATAGAATAGTATAGAGACGGTTTTACGACAATCAATTATACTATAGTATGAAAACTATTGGGTTGCATTAATCTTCTAAAGAGTAGTAGATGTCAAGTTTTGGATGTACGCTGGAGTTCGTATTGTCGCTAGATCCGAATAGCATAACTCTTTTAGTTTCTTCAGTCTCAAGTTTCAGAACGCAACCGAAATTATTGTCTGAATCTAAGATCATGTCTTTAAATAAATCTGTAACATCGATGTTTAAATAATCTTGAATTTCATTTTCTGATTCCGCTAAAATAACTTGATCAATTTCGCTTGATGCAGGTTGATTATTCCAAGTGACTTGATCTTCTTCCCATGAAGATGTTAATCTTTGTAGAACACATGAATTAGAGCCATCATCTGAAAAATGTGAACCGTTTGAAGGTGAATCGTATGAATATAGTGATAATTGGATACTATCAATAATTGCATTCTGCGGTAATACTGTGAAATCAAATTTTAATAAAGCTCGTACTACTAATGCCTGTCCGCTATTGGTTGACGCGATTGCAGTAAGGTCAGGGTGAGTTCCTAAGTTTCTGTCAGGTTCATAGTCGTAAATAAAAGCATCCATTCCTTCAGTAGCGCCAGGTCTTAATGATTCGGTGAATTGAGTGTATGTAGGTTCTGAGGATGTGATTACATCTTCCTTACATCCAAATAAGCAAAAAATAAACCCTGTAAGAAAAATGGCAATTATCGATGTTTTCATGGTTTTGTGTTTTGTTGTGTTATGATTGATAGGTAAGGAAACACTAGAGTTATCTAAGTGATGCCATACACATTAGTGTATAGATAAAATAGATGACAGAAGTATTTACGTGCTAATATTGGATTTTCATTCTAATATAGATTCCAAATGCAATGCGAATATATGTATAATTATAATAATGGAAATTCCTTACCAAGGGTAGGGGAGTTACTATAACTTAAGAAGAAAATCTAGATAGATAGAAAAGTGATTTCGTTGCTCTTCACAAAGTAGCACGAAAAGTGATAGAAGTATTTGGAGTCAGAAACTGTCTAATTCGGCCATTTACCTTGACAACGTAACACTCGCTCAATGACTTCACGAACAGCACCATGACCGCCTCGCTCTGAACTAATATAAGTAGACATAGCCAATACGTCTCGGCTTGCATCGTAAGGACAACAAGATAATCCCACTTGCTTGAGCAAAGGAATGTCAGGAAGGTCATCTCCCATATATAATATATCTTCTTTCTTAAGACTGTATTTGGCAACAAGCTCATCAAATGCTGCTTGTTTCGTCTCCAGCTTTTCGTATATATCTGTGATTCCTAGTCCTTGTAATCGGCTCTTTACTCCTTGGCTTCCACCTTTGGTGATAATGGCTACATGAAATCCAGCATCCAATGCAAACTTGATCGCTTGACCATCCCTCGTAGACATGCTACGTAATAATTGACCATCTTCAGTAATAAGTATTTGGCTATTAGTCAATACACCATCTACATCAAATATGAATGTGGTGATTTGATCAAATAATCTGTAATCCATAACAGTTAAATTTTATAAGAAGGAGATTATACATTACAAATCGAATCGCGATAATAAAAATGATGTCGATAACCAAGATTTAGACCCTATCGCTTTCGAATTTGATTGTACCACTAATTTAAGAATTGTCGTGATCGAAGCGCGATATTCCAATTTACTGATTGTCTCTCCATTCGTATACCCATTTAGCTTGTATTTGTTCTAAATGATTTTCGTTACACTCTTCTTTGGTGCCAGTGAAGTTGGGTAGACTCATTACCCATTCTAGTAATTCTGTAAATCGGATTCTATATATCTTACCTTCAACGAAGTCATCGCCAAATTTGTCGTATAATCCAATTGCTATATCCTCGTGATCTGCCCAAGTAATTGGTAAATCTGTTAACTCTTCAAAACCCATTGTATATTGTCTTATGATAATGTTTGTAATAATATGATACTAACTATCCGCTAGTGCTCGTGACCTATAATGCCACTTTGATCAGGAATGATCACTTCAAATTCAGCATCATCGTCTAATATGACACATTGACAACCTAATCTAGATTCGATCCTTGGGTCAATGGCTCTATCGATGAAGTCTTCCTCTCTATCCGAAATCTCTTGCAAATGTTCGTTGCCTTGCTCAACATATATGTGACAAGTGCTACAAGCACAAACTTCCCCACAATTATGATTGAGGTGGATGTCGTGATCCTCTGTCACTTCCAATATGGAAAGACCTTTCGCTTCCTGTTCTACTACTTTTGTTTCGAGCTTTTCGTCCTCGAATCTGAATGTGAATTTTGCCATTAATAGCTTTGATTCAATGATAAATATTAAAGGCAACAAAATTAGCCTATTACACCTTCATAAAGTAATAATAAGGTCCATTAGTTCACAGATAATCAAGATACTTACAACAGCTGTCCTACTACCGTCGTTATACCTCTCTTAGTTTAGGACCCAAATGATATATATCTTCAAATCAATAATGGGTTGAATTGTAACTTTGTTTAAATAATTACTACCTTTTGATCAGTTAAGGAAAAAAGTAGAGGATTAGTATCACACCAATGTGAAGAAGACTATGGAAGAAAGTATAAAGCCAGAGAAAAAATATAAATTCAAAGAATTGAAAGTCTACTCATCCACTGAGTGGCTAGCAGATAATAAGAAGAAGTATAGACAGGTGTTTGATCGCCAGAGTGTTAGCTATATCTATGCGGAGTTATCTTTCTATAATAAAGATTTTGACGAAGAAGTTTGGGAAGTAGATGTCAATTTTAAATGCTTTCAACTCAAGGGTAAGAAAAGAGAAATATGCTCACTTAAATTCAATAGGAAAGTAAGTAAGTATGATAATGTAGTATTCATAAGAGAAGGCTGGGGAAACAAGCGTGGAGGCGTTTTTTGGAAGAAGGGCACGTACCTATGGGAAGCCTATATAGAAGGAGAGAAAGTGGGGTTTAAGTATTTCTATGTTGAGGATAGCGGTAATTTGTTGCTCAATAAAGACACTCAGTACATGGAGCTGAGCAAATTCAGGCTATATGAAGGACAATATGATGATACGGCATTAGAAGAACGCAATTACCTTAAATCCTTCTCTGCGGAGGAATCGCGCTACGTCTATGCTGAAATCCAATTGCTTAATAAGTATTCTAAAAACTGGCATTGTGAGACTTTTGTGAAGTTTTATAATGAAGCTCGTGAACTCAAAGGTCAAATCGCAAGATTGCAAGAAGTTAAAATAGAGGATGAGATCATTCATATCAATGCAGGCTGGGGATCTAATGTGAAAGGTTCTTGGCGTCCGGGTAACTATACGGTGGAACTGATATTTATGGATAAGTTAGTAGGTGTTTATCCATTTACCGTTGGAGAAGACTTTGAAGAGGGCGTTTCAGCAATACATACACCAAATTCGGATCAACCCATCGTATTGGGTGATGATCAATTAAGTGATGAGACATTCGAAGAGGTCTTAGCCAAACTCGATAATTTGATTGGTCTCACCGAAATCAAGAGTAAAGTGAGAGATCATGCGAGTTATATTAACTTCATGAAGCTTAGAAAAGATAAAGGTTTTGAAGAGAAGGATAGTATCAATATACATTCTGTATTTACTGGAAATCCTGGTACTGGTAAGACGACTGTAGCTCAGATGATGGGTAAGCTGTATAAGAAAATGGGGCTATTATCTAAAGGACATGTAGTAGAGGCAGATAGAGTAGATCTTGTGGGTGAGTATATTGGACAGACCGCACCAAAGGTAAAAGCTGTAATAGAGAAGGCTAGAGGTGGAGTGCTATTTATAGACGAAGCATATTCATTAGCGAGGGCCAACGATGATAGTAAGGATTTTGGAAGAGAAGTGGTCGAAATATTGGTCAAAGAAATGAGCAATGGCCCAGGAGATATGGCAGTAATAGTAGCTGGATATCCTAAAGAGATGAAGTATTTTATTGATTCTAATCCTGGATTAAGATCACGGTTTAAGCATTTTTTCAAATTCAAAGATTACACTCCAAAGGAATTGATAGAAATCGCTTTGGTAGCCGCAAAAGCTAAAGAAGTAGAGTTAGACAGTAAGTCTTATCACTTACTTGATGAAATAATAATTGATGCTTATAGAAATCGTGATCGTAGTTTTGGTAATGCAAGGTTCGTTTATGACCTTGTAGATCAAGCTAAAATTAATATGGGATTACGCCTTATGGCAAGAGCCAATCCTGAAAAACTATCGGTGAAGGAGCTTTCTCTCATTAAGCACAAAGACGTGTCACAGATTCAAATTAAGGATCATAAAGTGTTACCTAATCTACCTGTAGATGAGAAGTTATTGATTTTGGCATTAGCAGAGTTAGATAGTTTAATCGGTATCGATAACATTAAGTTACAGATCAAAGAATTGGTAGGTATTGTTAGATATTACAAGGAAACAGGAAAGAATGTAATTGCAAATTTCTCTTTACACTCTGTTTTCGTTGGTAATCCTGGCACTGGTAAGACTACAGTGGCTCGAATCTTAACCAAGATATATAAAGCGCTCGGAATATTGGAGCGTGGACATATGGTAGAGACCGATCGTCAAGGGTTGGTCGCTGGATTTGTAGGTCAGACAGCAATCAAGACTGCCGAACGTATAGATGAAGCTATGGGAGGAGTACTCTTTATAGACGAGGCTTATGCGCTCACGAGTATGGGTGGAATGCAAGGAGATTATGGCAATGAAGCTATACAGACGATGCTCAAGCGGATGGAAGATCATCGAGGAGAGTTTTTCATATTCGTAGCTGGATACCCTGATAATATGGATAAGTTCTTGAAGGCAAATCCTGGTCTTAATAGTAGATTTGATAAGATCTTGAAGTTCGAAGATTATAATGCGGCACAGTTAGCTGATATCAGTACCAAAATGTTTGAAGATGATGGGTATAACATCACTGCCAAAGCCAAAGATTATCTTAGAGAGTATTTCGATAAGTTAGTGTTGTATAAAGATAAGTACTTCGGTAATGCAAGGACGGTCCGTAAAATCGTATTGGAAGTAATCAAGAATCAGAATCTAAGAATATCTCAGATAGAGGTGTCAGAGCGTAAACGTGGCTCTGTAAATAAGATCTCATTTGAAGATGTGACTACAGTTGAAGTAATGATGACCGAGCAGACTTGGGAGAAGAAGGGAATAAGTTTTTAATGAGAGTTTTGGGTAAATGGTCGTAGAGGACGCTATGCTTTTAGATAAGAGTTAGGCGATATTACAAGATAGAGATTTAGTTGAATAAAAAATGAGAGACCAAAGTGATATGGTCTCTCATTTATATTATATCTAGTTGATAATTCTAAAGAGATACTGAGTATGTAGTATTTCTAAGCTTCAGTTATCATACTCATTAAAACATGATAAACTTTGGTCTACCACCACACTGAGCAACTGCGAACGCACCGACTCCCCAGTTAAGTTCGAATACTATACCCGCGAAAATAGGGTTAGTTGATTTAAGCCCATCTGTATATACCGTTGGATTATACACTGGCGCATTTGCTTCCGCTCCTGAGTCAGATACAGCATCGGTAAATCCATATTCAAATCTTAGTCCTAGGATTCCAGAGAAAGCTCCATCAGTACCCATTACGTTTGCTCCAAAGCCTACTACGCCTGATATGAAGTTGCTGTTATAGTCAGCTTTTACATCTCTTGTGGCACCTAATTCATCTGTATATTCAACAGAGTTGACGAAAGAGAATTTTGGTCCTATTTCGAAGTACCCAAGATTCTTTGCGTTTCTATATAGTAGGTATAAGTCTAACGATTTGTAATCTACTTTAGGGTTACCATTTTCACTATCCATTACATTGTCAAACTCCTGAGTAGCTGTACTTGTCATGATATCTATAGCGAGACCATTATACCCAAAGTTGATACCTATCTTTCCACCTAGTCCGTAACCCTTGCTGATGATATAATCAACATCTTCTGAATCCGCTATTGCAGAGTTGAATAGTCCAGTGGCTCCATATTGAGCTTTTAGTCCTACATCAAACCATACGAGTTGCTTCTGAGCAATCGCAGCTACACTTATCATCATAGCCACTGTAGCGATTAATATCTTTTGCATAATTGTTAGTATTGTTTTATTGAGTTAATAGTTTTTTAAGCCTCTTATTATGTGTAAGATCACATTAATTGATCTTTTGCTGTTGCAAGTTAAAAAAGATGATTGAAAAATCTAATAGTATTCTCTATTGAGCACTCCATGTATTATATCCACCTTCTAGATTAGTACATCGTTTAAATCCCTTTTCCTTCATGATAGCAATGGACTTAACACTTCTGTTGCCAGATCTACAGTATATTACATAATGTGTTTCTTTGTCAAGTTCATCTACTTTTGTCTGAAAGTCGTCTCCAGAGTAATCTATTTCTATTGCTCCAGATATTTTACCCTCAGCAATTTCTTTTGGTGTACGCACATCTATCAGTACTAATTCTTTTTTATTTGCCAAGAGATTTACCAGTTGGCCGTTATTAATCTCCATAGGGATGGTTTTATCCACGTTAGGCGTAAGTCTAGGTTTGCACGAGGTTACCAATATGAGTGTTGCTATTAATGCTATAAATTTCATAAGTGACTGATTAAATTGAATGTAAATATAATGATATATCTATATATGAGATCTCCTACATATTTCCTTAGTAGGAAGGATTGCGATTTATCAATCTTGTTTTTTTTTATTGCCTTACTGAGTCACTACTTTATGTCAAAGATTAAGTAAGAAAATTAATGAAAAAATATTGATTTTGATTTCGTCAAGTTCAGATGATCAATTATATTAAAGTGATGAAAAAACTTTTTGAATAATGACGAAGAAAATTCCCCTTGTTCTTCTTTTAATTGCGCTCCTAATATTAGCAAGCGAAACAATATAGTAGAAGAATACTATTAGATTTTATCAAGTATTAGTTAACTCATGCCATTTATTGCTTATCACAATAACATGGCATTTTTTATGGTACAAATGCTGCCTT
The DNA here is from genome assembly GCA_937995755.1 of uncultured Saprospiraceae bacterium. Classification (GTDB taxonomy): domain Bacteria; phylum Bacteroidota; class Bacteroidia; order Chitinophagales; family Saprospiraceae; genus UBA1994. The sequence continues at coordinate 61,529 of CALKJD010000094.1, forward strand.
CCGCTACTAGACTATTGGCTTTCGAAAGTACTTATGGTTGAGAGCACCTTTACTTATACTTTATTTTTAGTGAGAGTATGATTCCAGAAAGAAATAATGTGATCCCATTGGCAATCATAAGAGGGTAATTGGATATGACTATGCCATAGATAAACCAACAGCTCACTCCAACAAAGAAAAGTAGATACATTGAAAGCGAAAGCCCTGATGTATCCTTGGTTTTAATAGTTTTTACTGTTTGTGGCAAAAAAGATATTGTTGTGCAAAATGCAGCAAAGTAACCAAGAACTTCTATCCAGTCCATCTTTTTTATTTTTTAAAATATTACGGCATTGAGTTCTTTGGCAATAGCACTTCTTTCAATCTTTAGCTTTTGGAGTACTTTCATGGTAAGCATGAAGTCTTCAGAGGAATTCTGATCTACAGAAAATTCATTAATTCTCTTCTCTACAAGGTCTATCAGTTTTTTAATCTTTACTAATCGAAATCTAAGAATAGCTTGATCAGTATCTAATACCTGATTCTCTTCTGGCTTTTTCTGCGTTTGTAGAAATACTCCTTTTTGCTCCCAATCTGCATAAGTATAAGGGTCGGCCATTAGCTCTACTGTGATACTACTCATGTCAGCATCTTGTGTGTTGGCGTAAAGCTCTGCAGTCACAGGGTCTCCACGATCTATTGCACTGATTGCCATTTCTAGCATCGTCTTGTACAATGGATTATCGATCTTGTCTATATCTGCTCTTACATTGGCAACTATATGTTGGCCTACTGAGGTATTGTTCTCCTCATCATAGGGCAGGGCTCCATGATTTACTAATATGCGTATTATATCCCTTTCTTGATATTCATCATCTAGTACCGGCGCAGCACTAGGCTGTGAAAATCCTCCAGGTGGTGGCGGCTCACCATCATCCATTGGAAAGAATTCTTCTTCTTCACCTGACCCTGGAATTGCTAATGTTGGTTTAGGATGATTGTTACTATTGTTACGACTATTTTTTCTTTTGTTATCTATATCCTTTTTCTTCAGATCTTTCTTAATGATCTTAGCTGTCTCAGAGAGCAATATAGCTTCATCTACATTTAGCACTCGACTAGTTTCTTGTAGATATACAGCACGCTTAAGTTGGTCAGGGATCTTAGCAATACTGCCAACGATATCCTTCATAACTATGGTCTTCTTGATAGGATCGTTTCCTGCATCAGCCATCAAGAGTTCTATCTTGAAGAATAGAAAATCTTTCTCGTTGTCGGCCAAATATTTTCTAAAGCCGTCGGTACCTTTGGCCTTCATGAAACTATCTGGATCTTCGCCAGTAGGAAGCATTACAATCTTAACATTCATGTCATGCTCGAGCACTAAATCTACTCCTCTCAATGCCGCCTTTATTCCTGCAGGATCACCATCGTAGATGATTTTCATATTAGAGGTATAGCGACTTACCAAGTGTATCTGGCCAGATGTCAGAGATGTACCAGATGATGCAACTACGTTTTCTACATGGTTTTGATGAAGTGTGATTACATCCGTGTAACCTTCCACCATGATACACTCATCCGCCTTACGAATAGCTTGTTTCGCAAAATATAATCCATATAAAGACTTCGATTTATTATATATCTCCGACTCTGGAGAGTTCATATATTTTGGAATCTTCTTGTCGCTAGATAGTGTACGACCTCCAAACGCGATTACTTTACCACTAAGATTATGGATGGCAAACATAACACGACTACGGAAGAAGTCAATATCGCTTTTCGAAGTCAATCCGAGCGTTTTTAAGTGCTCTTTTTTGTAATATTTGGCTATTGCGGCCCTCGTAAAATCATCTCTATCAGCATTAGTATAGCCTAGATTCCATTTCTTTATTGTAGACTCTAAGAAACCTCTGTTCTTAAAATAACTAAGGCCTACAGATTTTCCTTCATCAGTGTTGAATAATTGATTGGCGAAATAATCTTTAGCGTAATCATTGACAATATATAATGAGTCAGCTACTTGTCTCGCAGCCATTTCTTCTGCAGATACTTCTTTTTCTTGTATCTCTATATTATACTTTTTTGCTAAATATCTAAGCGCTTCTGGAAAACTCATATTTTCATGAGTCATCACAAAATTCACAGGAAATCCACCTTCGCCGCATCCAAAGCATTTGTAAATATTTTTACTTGGAGACACAGTGAAAGAAGGCGTTTTTTCGTCATGAAAAGGACACCTACCGATCATATTAACACCACGACGCTTAAGGTTGACGAAGTCTTCAACTACCTCTTCGACACGTGCTGCTTCTAGGATTTGATCTACTGTTGCTTTATCTATCAATGGATATAAACTGTCTAGTTAATTTACTTTAGCGCCCAAGATAAGACATCTTGCATGGTATGTATGCCTTTTTTGGTATGTAAGTACTCCGCGGCAAGTAAGGCGCCTGCTACAAAGCCATTTCTATTATGTGCTACATGGGATAATGTAATGTCATCGATGTCCGAATGGTACTCCACATGATGTGTGCCTATGACTTCTCCTTCTCTGATCGCTTTGATGACTACTGAATCTTCATTGCCATTATCTAATTCCCATTTAGAAATGTTGGTTTGCTCTTGGATGATCTGTTCGGCAAGGGTAACAGCTGTGCCACTTGGTGCGTCCAACTTATGGATATGATGTATCTCCGTAATACTAGGTTGATAGCTTTCAAATTTGGCCATCATTTTAGCTAATTCCTTATTCATTCTAAACATAAGGTTCATTCCTATGCTATAATTAGAAGCGTAGAGTAGGGCAGCGTCATGGTCTTTGGTGAGTTTGCATATATGATCATATTGGTCATGCCATGCTGTGGTGCCACAGACTACAGGGATTTGTTGAGATATCAATTTTTCGAGATTTCTAACTGCACTAGATGGAGTAGAAAATTCTATCGCTACATCTGGTTTGTAATCCTTTAAGTGGTCGATTTGATGCTTATTAGCACTATTAATCGCTATCACTATCTCATGGCCCTGTTTTTCAGCAAGTTGGCCTATTGCCTTACCCATCTTGCCATATCCTATGATCGCTATTTTCATCTTATTTCCTTTGACTCAAAAGTATATAACTGTATCCAAATTGTTGCTATTTCCATAACTAGCTTTTGTATAAGATTTGTGTAAATAAGAAGTTGCATTACATAGGTAGATCAGATGGTGTGATCCAATTATGAATGCATTCTCATTGTTTAGGGCATTCAAGTAAATAATCACATTTATGTAAAATCACTAGAAGCTAAAATTAAAAGTAATTGCTGCCTAAGTTTAAAAATTATCTTTGTCCTTCAAATTAGACAATATAAAGATGATAAAAAACGACTTACTTCTTAGGACTATCGCTGGAGAACAAGTGGAAAGACCGCCAGTATGGCTTATGCGCCAAGCAGGTAGAATATTACCGCAGTATAGAGCGATAAGATCAAGTCTCAGTGGATTTATTGAGCTAGTAACGACTCCAGAGCTCGTAAGAGAAGTAACGATACAGCCTGTAGATGAACTTGACGTGGACGCAGCTATCATCTTTTCTGATATTTTAGTGATACCAGAGTGCATGGGTCTTGAGTATGAAATGGTCGAGAAGAAAGGTCCATATTTTCCTGCAACTATTGAATCTGAAGCGGATATTGATAAATTGGATTTTGGTACTTCGGCAGCGGACAAATTAAGTTATGTATATCAAGGTTTACATCTGACTAAAGAAGCATTGGATAACAGAGTGCCGTTAATCGGATTTGCCGGTGCACCATGGACACTAATGTGTTATATGGTAGAGGGAAGTGGGTCCAAGACTTTCTCTAAACCTAAGCGTATGCTGTACAAAGAGCCTGAGTTAGCACATAAGCTACTCAGTAAGATTACAGATACTACGATAGCTTATCTGAAACAAAAAATAGCTCACGGTGCAGATGTAATACAAATATTTGATAGCTGGGCTGGTGTATTAGATGAGCATACTTATAATACTTTTTGTATTCCATATATCCGTAAGATGGTAGAGGCAATCAACCCTCTAGTACCTACGATTGTATTTAGTAAAGGAGCATGGTTTAGTTTATCAGATATACAGGCTATGTCGCCCAATGTAATCGGTATAGACTGGAATACTGATATGTCTTATGTTCGTCAAGTATTAGGGCCAGATCAAGTCGTACAAGGTAATTTAGACCCTTGTGTACTATATGCAGATCATAAAGAAATAGAGGCACAAGCGATTAACTTAATTGAGAAAGTGGGTGGTAAGCATATTGTAAATCTAGGACATGGCGTATATCCAGATACTCCACTAGATGGTGTCAAGGCATTCGTGAATACGGTGAAAGCATATCGATACTAATCCTATCGAAATTGACTTTTTGTGGATAGGTGTCATGTAGTAACAAAGATTACCCAAAAATTCATACATTTACTTTAGCAAATTACCCCTGAGCGAATATTTATTTATCGCTATAATTGGGCTGATTAAGCTGTCGCTCTGATAGATAGGGCAATACAGCTTTGAATTCAGCCATTCTAATCAAAAGTCGATTATCTAGGTCTCTTTTATCCCAATGAGTACCTTTGTTATAAGATAATTGAAGAAAAGACAAACATGTTTAAGCACCACGCTAGTAATAGTTGGTGTAATTTATTCATGGATGTCAACGAAATAGGTTGACATTGGCTTATAAAACCAAAAAAAGAGACAAATATGGGTTGGTTTAAAAGACTCAAAGACGGTATACAAACAGCAACGAAGAATAAAAAAGAGGCTCCTGATGGCCTTTGGAATAAGTGTAAAAGCTGTGCTGAAATGACTACGATGAAGGAGTTGAGAGAAAACTTCTATATCTGTCCTAAGTGTGATTACCATACACGTATTGGATCGGAAGATTATTTCGAGATGATTTTTGACGGAAAGTATACTGAGTTATTCGATGATCTTCTAGCTAAGGATATGCTAAAGTTTAGCGATCTTAAGTCGTATGAGGATAGACTCTCAGCAGCATATAAGAAATTTGGACAAACAGACGCTATGAAAGTGGCAGAAGGAAAAGTCGGTAGAAAACCATTAGTGATTGCAGCTATGGACTTTTCTTTTATTGGAGGATCTATGGGGTCTGTAGTAGGAGAGAAAATCGCTAGAGCATGTGATCACTGTATTGAGCACAAAATTCCACTTATGATTATATCTAAGTCTGGTGGTGCTCGTATGATGGAAGCAGCATATTCTCTGATGCAAATGGCTAAGACGTCAGCTAAACTTGCCGCTTTGGCAAGAGCAGGTGTTCCGTACTTTTCTTTTATGACAGATCCAACTACCGGTGGAGTTACAGCATCTTATGCCATGTTAGGAGATATTAATTTCTCAGAGCCTGGTGCTTTAATAGGATTTGCTGGTCCTCGTGTAATCAAAGAGACAATCAAAAGAGATCTTCCAGAAGGATTCCAGAGATCAGAATTTTTGTTAGATCATGGTTTCCTCGATTTTATTGTTCACAGATCTAACCTCAAAGAGAGAATTGATGATATGCTAGCTATGTTTAAGATTGAAGAAAAAGCAAGTTAAATTATCCATATCGATTAATATAAAAAATGGGCGACACCTTTAAAGTGTTGCCCATTTTTTATAGCTAAGATTTAAGTTGTTTACTTTGCCCATATATCTAAGAATCGTTTTATTAATACATTTACTGTTTCTTTAGGTTGGACACTAAATTTTCCAGTGACTCTATTCGCTAATATAGCGTTCAAAGAAATGGCGTGGTGACCAAGAGCGGATGCCAATCCATAGATGCCAGCAGTCTCCATCTCAAGGTTAGTAGCATGAATGTCATCATACTTTACTTCAGCTATTTTATCCAAGAAGTCATGCGATACATTCTTGAGCCTTAGACTTCGACCTTGAGGTCCATAGAAGCCAGTGGCAGTAGTAGTAATTCCTAATCTACCCAATGGACTAAGTAGATTTATGAGTGTATCTGAGGCTGACGATGCGTAAGGATGAATTTCCGGCAGGTCAGATTTTAATATCTCTTGAGCTTGGCTAGCAATATCACTTTCTGCTACACTATTTTTCCTTTCATAGTAATTCATCAAACCATCTAAGCCAATAGCATATCGGCTGATGACTACAGTATCTATATCTATATCCTCACGAATCGCTCCAGAAGTACCTATTCTATAGATGTTGAGTGAGGTGAGTTGCTCTTTGATGGTCCTAGTTTGTAGGTCGATATTGACCAATGCGTCTAGCTCATTAAATACGATGTCTATATTGTCCGTACCTATGCCTGTTGATATTACAGTAAGCCGCTTGCCAGCATAGACTCCTGTCACGGTTTTAAATTCTCGCTTGTGGACAGAAAACTCTATACTATCAAAATATTTTGTGATGGAATCGACTCGGTCTGGATCACCAACAGTTATAATATCATGTGCTATCTGATGAGGTAGTAGATTAAGGTGATAGACACTGCCATCCGGATTTAGTATAAGTTCTGATTCTGGTATTCGCATATTATTATATTGTGAAGACAAGGTACTAGTTTAAAGCACTTTTATTATCCATAGTAATCAGAAAATAGCAAAAGAATGTCTGATTTTCTGTGATTTGAGAATGTCGACTTAAAACCTCGTCATAGCACAGTCATATTGCCTAGTAGTTTTTTCTTTGCTTCTTAAGTCTTGTACATTTACACTATATAAATATACTATGACAAACAAGATCTTTTATCTATCCACTTGCGATACGTGTAAGCGTATTCTCAAAGAAGTACAACCTGACGAATCTATCTTATTGCAGGATATAAAGAAATCGCACATTACTGCAGAAGAGTTGGATCATATCCATAAGCTTGTCGGTGGATCATATGAAGACCTTATGAATAAGAGAGCCCGTATCTATAAGTCTGAAGGGCTCAAGGATCAAAATTTAACTGAAGATGAGATAAGAACTTGGATACTAATGGAATATAGTATGCTTAAGCGACCACTTGCTATCATTGATGAAGAAGTGTTTGCCGGCAATAGCAAATCGACTGTAGCAGACCTCAAAACTAAACTTAGTAAATAACATGGTGACAAAAGAAGTAATCAAGGAATGGTTCATGAGCTTACAAGATGATATCTGTAATAGTCTAGAATCCTTAGATGGATCTGGTCAGTTTCAGGAAGATCTGTGGCAGCGTAAGGGTGGCGGCGGTGGTCGATCTAGAGCTATATCTGGAAAGCAAATAGAAAAAGGGGGGGTAAACTTCTCTGCTGTAGAAGGCACACTACCGGATAAGATTAAGAATAAACTTCAACTTGATAATGGAGATTTCTTTGCAACTGGAGTTTCCATTGTATTGCATCCACATAATCCACATGTACCGATTATTCATATGAATGTCAGATACTTCGAAGCGGATGGCGGAAAGTATTGGTTTGGTGGAGGCATAGATCTGACGCCTCATTATGTAGTGGATGAAGATGCTGCTTTTTTTCATCAGTCACTCAAGGATGTTTGTGATGCCAGTGACGAATCATACTATCCTAAGTTTAAAAAATGGGCAGATGATTACTTTTTTATCAAGCACAGAAATGAAACGAGGGGAATAGGAGGAATCTTTTTTGACAGACTACATTCTGATAGTGCGGAAGGTAAGCAAGCATTCTGGGAGTTCGTACAGAGAGTAGGAGAGGCTTTTGTACCTATCTATAGTCACTATATAGAATCTTACGGAGATGCATCATTTACAGAGGGAGAGAAAGAGTGGCAATATCACAGACGATCAAGGTACGTTGAGTTTAATTTGGTATGGGATGCAGGCACCAAATTTGGCTTAGAGACAGGAGGAAGAACGGAGTCAATTCTAATGTCGATGCCACCAATGGCTAAATGGGAATACAATAAAATGATAACGCCTGATTCGGCAGAAGGGGTGTCGCAAAGCAAGTTGAAAAAAGGTATTGATTGGACATCATAGTAGATTAAGTTATGAGTTTTATTCGAATTTCCTGAATCTTCGAATAATGGTGTTTTTTGTATAGAAAAAATACTCATACAAGCGTATAGTGGGATACCATGAGTGACGAATAGGGGTAAACCCCTACAAAATTATATTTCGTATTACGTATTTTTGTAATATGTAAGCTAGTTATCAAAGTAATTTGATTTATTTTAAAAATAATTGCTTTTTTGTGTGACATATCATAGCTTTAATGCGTCTATATAGTGTAGATAAATTATAAATACCCATATAATACCCACGTACCCATGAATAAATTAATGAACAACATCGGAAGTTTCTTCCGTGGCTTATTTGCCGGCGCTCCAAAAGTAACGGTTCAGCAACCTGAAGAAGACTATGAAAAGTGGTTAGGAGTGTAATGAAGTAACTATTTTGCTTACCCAGGCAATATAATTACAATTATATCCAACCCTAACAGTTAACATCTCGTCTTTCATAGTAACCTTAATCAAATAGCGTTATTATGAAAAAATCAATACGACTTTTGATCTTATCTAGTCTGTTATTGTCATGTACTTTTATGTCATGCGATAAGGACGAAGAAGAATGCATCAAAATCCTGCCTTCTCTTGGTTGCGGCCAAGACTTGATTCCTTATGATAGCGAAGAATTCAATACTTTAGCTACTGACCCTCTATCCGTTAAAAATATACGCCTAGAGCAAACTTGTCTTATAGTCGATTTTGCCTATAGTGGATGTAAAATTCGAGAAGTTGGCGTGATGGCTTTTTTGGATTCTTCAGCTTTTATTCCAGTCATATATGCTAAGATTAGCAATTTGGATCCACAAGAAGCTTGTTTAGCTCACTTTTCGCATACAGATACATTTGATTTGACTACTATAGATTTTGATCTCTATAATGGTATGACATTGAATGTGCATGAATGGGAAAATTCATTTATACTCGATGTAGATTAGTAATGTTATTTATAAATACGAAGACTATGAAAAAATACATGTATTTCGGAATGTTCATTTTGTTGACACTTATATCTTGTTCTAAAAATGAGAATAGTGGAATGTTCCCTCTTGATGATAAAGTGAGTTGTACTCCATATGTAAATGTATCTGTTAATTCTTCAGAATTTTCATCATATCCAATAGACGAGAGCACGATCATAGTAGGTCATAGACAAGAAGGTAATTGTCTCATTTTGGATACTCGTTTTTCTGGCGGTTGTGTAGAGCACGAAATGCTATTACTGATAGACGAAAATAACCAGTTGTCGATTAATGCCAATACTGAATTTTATGGAATTTTATCTCATGATAATACAGATGATTGTGAGGCATATATTGCTTTAGAAGTGCTTGTGGATATAAGTAAGCTAGAGTTGCTGGAACGTGATATTATAAGGTTGAGTATTGAAAATTACAATCAAATAGTAGAATTAGTTTTTTAAGAATAAGAATGTTTCTAACAGCAACTAAATTATAAAAAACTATCTCCAATAAATTAGACATATCTACAATTGAAAAGCTAGTGCAAGATTGCGCGGTTAATGATCGTCGAGCACAAGAGAAGTTGTATCGTCATTTCTTTCCATTGATGTTGAGTATGTGTAGGAGACACACTAATGATCAAGAAGCGGCATTCACTATTATCAATGATGGTATGCTTAAGGTATTTAAAAATATATCTAGTTATAATTTTGAAGGTTCTTTCGAAGGGTGGGTGCGAAGAATCGTATATCGTGCTTTGTCAGATTACTACAGGAGAGAAAATAAATATCTCAAATTTTTAGTTTTTGAAGAAAAAGAGAAAAATACAAATCAGAATGCACTTGCAGGTTTGTTTTACGATGATCTCATACAGCTAACTCAATCACTTCCGGATAAGATGAGTTTAGTATTTCATATGTATGCAATCGAAGGATATAATCACAAAGAAATAGGAGCAAAATTGGGTATGAGTGACGGTACGTCAAAATGGTATCTTTCACAGGCGAGAAAAGAACTAAAGTTGAAAATCGCCTCACAGTACAATCAATCGGTTAAAGGATAAGAATGAAAGAAGAAGATAAAATATTAGAAGATCAAGCTTGGAGTCGTATGGCTGAAATTCTAGATCAACAGATGCCACAGCAAGAAAAAAGACGAAGTACTTTCTTTTGGTGGATAGGTATGAGCGCTCTCTTTTTAGTGAGTGCTTTTGCCTATGTATACCTAGATTTTTCTGATAATTCAATGGTTGGATCTGAGGTGCAAGACAAGCAATTATTTGCAGATAATGGCTCAATGAATAATGAGGATATTAGTAATGGAAAAATAGGGTCTAGAGAATCAAAATTAGAGAATGATTCTTACGAAAACGCTTCAATTAATATTGCCAGCCTTAGTCCTGATGGAGCAGTGGAAGAGACAGATGATGTAGTACGAGTAGCTGTAGACGCAATTGATGAACAGAGTAATTTTGAAAGGAGTCCCAACAACAACAACAACAACAACAACAACAACAACAACAACAACAACAACAACAACAACAACAACAACAACAACAACAACAACAACAACAA
>CALKJD010000095.1 GCA_937995755.1 uncultured Saprospiraceae bacterium
ATCTATATCTTCAGTGTGATAGGTTTTATTTATTGTTCTATCAAATTTCTTTAATAAACTTCAAAAAATACGTTTACCATGGGATTTCTCAGCTCGATTAAAAGATTATTATTTGCTCAAAAGTCAGTTGCTAAGTCAGCTGCAGAAAAGACTGCCGACTATGCTATGGAGAAAGGCGGTGAATTGACGGATAAGGCTAAAGATATAGTAGAAGATACAGGAAGCAGTATTGTAGAAAAAACCAGTGGCTTACGTGATGCCGTGATGAATAAGGCAGGCGATATCATGGAGAAAGGGAAAGACTTTGCTGAGGATGCTATTGAAATGGGTAAGGATTTCGCAGCAGATGCATCGGATATGGCAGAAAGTGCGATTGAAAAAGGAAAAGACTTGGCTGGAGACCTTTCGGATAAGATAGGTGAGACGGAAGTGGCAAAGAAAGCCGCAAATGTGTCAGAATCTGTGGGCGATAAAGTACTCACTGCTGGAGAATCAGTAGTTGGTAGTGCAAAGTCGATATCCGAATCAGTAGGAAGTAAAGTGCTAGATGCTGGTGAGAGTGTAGTGGAAAAGGCGGCTAGTATATCAGAAGATGTAGGATCCGTTGTATTAGAGAAAGGTGCAGATGTAATGGATAGAGCCCAAGATCTATCTGAGCAGGTCGGTCACAAAGTTATGGATGTGGCAGACGATGTAGTAGCGAGAGCAAAAGATTTTGCTGGCGATATGGGTGAGAAGCTAGATGAAACCTATGAGAAAGCCAAGCAAATGGAAGCAGAAGAAGCACTTAAGCCAAAGAAGGATTTTGCTGATGATACATTAGATGCAGAGGGTTCATTGCTAGATGATACGGACGATTTCTTTTCTAAAGCGGATAAATTTGCAAGCGGTGAGTATGATGCCTTCTCTGAAGGAAAAATTACTATAAAGAGTAACGATGGAGTAGAGCTTAAAGCCTCTGACACGCCTTCTAAACCATCCTTGGACTACGATGCCGCTACTGATGCAGCCTTGGATTCTGGCGCTAAAGCCGCTGGATTTGAAGACCTAGATGGAGATGGCAATGAATTGATTGATGATGCTATCGTATCTGACGAAGATTAAATTTAGAGCTTTATTCAACTGTGTAGACATTCTCAACTTTCAAGGGGAGTGATCACAAGAAATGTATAGCATTAGCCATTCAATAAGCATTATAGGGAGTATTGGTGAAGATGAAAATGTCGGTCAGACCTTAGAAATGAAAGAAAGCTATGTGCATTTCAAGAAATACATAAAAAAAGCTCTTTTTTTAAAGCAGCAAATTAGGCTCTATTAGAGTCTATATCTTAGGAAACAATAATTAATGGCACCCTTAATTCTGAACAGCTTGACAGAGAAGGATCTACTACGGCAATGTCTAGATGGGGATCATAATGCTCAGAAGCAAGTGTTTGAGTTATACGCACCAAAGATGATGGCCGTGTGTAAGAGGTATGGTAGACATCGACTAGAAGCTGAAGAAATCATGCAAGATGGTTTTGTAAAGGTCTTTACTAATCTACACAAGTTTGAGTATAAAGGGTCATTTGAAGGTTGGGTGAGACGTATAATGGTCAATACGGCGTTAAAGCTTGTTTCCAAAAAATCATTTAGAGATGAGCAAATTGGCTTAGAAGGATATCAGGAGCGATCAGTAGATCCAAGTGTATATGCTAAGATGTCCGCTGATGATATGCTAGCATTGGTAGAAAAGCTTCCAAAAGGTTATCGTACAGTTTTCAATTTATCTGTGTTGGATGGATTGAACCATAGAGAAATATCCGAGGCATTGGGTATCAAAGAAAGTACAAGTAGGTCGCAGCTTGTCAAAGCAAGGAATATGCTGCAGGATATGATTATAGACATGAACAAGATCGCTATGTAACGTAGCTAAATTATATGAACGAACTAGATAAAATATTTCAATCCAAACTGGAAAATCATACTGCTGAATACTCAGAGCAGTCATGGAATAAAATTCAGTCAAGATTGGTTAATCAAAAATCGAAACCTAAGAAGTACCCTTGGTTTTGGATGAGCTTAGTTGCTATCATTCTGGTGGGCGTAGTGTATCTATGGAGTGATAGAGACGATACTGAATCTAGTATGGAATCGAAAAACCCTGTAGCGGTCAATAAAGATACCTATCACCAAACTGCTTCTGAGGTGGCAATAGCGTCAAACCAAGTATCTACCGCAATTGGATCGAAAGATGAATTAGAGAATATAGATATAGATAATGAGCTCTCTATACAACTTGATGAAACCGTAGCAAATGGGGGAGAGGTAAGCCAGCAATCAGTAACTAGAAATGATCTATCTGAGGTGAAAAGTACAGATCTTAAATCTGAGATAGAAGTGTTGGATAAAACTCAGCGTAATAGGCGTTCTGAGACCCGTACAACTGCATTATACGGTGAAAATGTATCCTCTAACTCTACGTCAGCTATCAGTAGTAACAGTAATCTTATGAACGAGGTTAAAGCTGCAAATACAGAAGTAACTATACTCCACAGTGAATTGCAGACTACGAACACGAATAGATCGGTTGCAGCGATTATGGAATCCACTGCAAATGAAACTAAGATAAGACCGCTAAGGACGATTGGTGTTTCTGCTTATACTACATTACAATCAGAGCGAGATATTACAGACATTGAACTGAGTACTTCGATGTTGGACGACTTTAGACAGGATTGTCCAAGTTTCGTTACCGACAGAACAGGCGTGTATCTAGATTTTTATATTTCTCATGAGTTGCCATTTAGTAACCTAAAGGCTAAGACGCAGGAGCTAGAGCCATATCAAGCTCTGCGGTCAGGATCTGAAGGACCGACGTATTCATTTTCTGCAGGTGCGAGATTAACGCTTATGTTACCTAATGGACTAGGCCTCAAAACAGGACTTAATTATTCTCAGGTCAATGAGAAATTTACTTATGTAGATGATGATACTGATATGGTGAAAGAGGTAATTACAATCACTACAGTAGGTGGCATGGAAGTGCGAGATACTAATGTAATTGTTATACCTGGTACTAGAGATGTTGTAAGTACTAATAAGTATAGATCCTTTGATATACCATTACTATTGAGTTATGAGTGGGATGTACGAGAGCGTACTTATATGACAGTTAATGGAGGGGCATATCTTAATTTGCTGTTTAAGGAATCAGGAAAGATATTGAGTCCAAACGGTGAAGTGATAGATATCGCTGATAGCAGTGGAGATAAATTAGCCATATTTAAAAATAATATTGGTCTGAGTCTTTTTGGCTCAGTAGGACTACATTATCGAATGACTGGCAATATTGATTTGATCGTTGAGCCAAATGTAAGATTGTTAGTAAAGTCAGCAACTGTAGATGCGTACTCGATTGAGCACAAATGGTTTACAGCTGGTTTGATCACTGGATTGAGATATAATTTCTAACTCATATATGGTTCGGTTTTAAGTAACTATAAGTGAAAAGAAAATTAATAAGAAGAAAACAGATTTTTTGAGAGACTCGTATACAGCGAAAAGAAATTAAGTAGAGTCTATATATCGAATGGTAAAGATTATGAAAGGAAATTTACAACTGAATATAAAAGCATACGTAAAGAGTCTGATGTTTATTGGCATCTTGATTGGATTCACATCTTGTGAGGAAAAGGATGAATTCATTCCTGATCCTATTAGCGGAGATGTCAATGAATTTTATGCTGATGCTCAAAATGTATTTGGAGGAAATTCATTCAATGCTGCAGAAGAACACATATATATTACCAATACGAATACTTCTGTTCATATCCCAGCGAATAGTCTTGTATACGCTGATGGGTCGGAGGTAACTGGTGAAGTTACTGTTACCTTGGAAGATGTTCTCAATAAAGGTGAATTAGTAGTTCATGATCTTCATACGATGTCTTCAGGGAAGCTTTTATCAAGTGAAGGAGTACTGTATGTATCATTTACGCAGAATGGTGAAAAATTATCTATCAAACCAGGAAGCCTAATAACTATAAGGTTGACAGCTCCTGACGCGGAAGTAGATGCTCAACTCTATGAAGGGCTAGTGATGTCAACAGACTCTGATTGGGCGCTGAGTTCTCAGTCTCTAGCATTAGAATCTTGGTCATTCTTTTGGGATGGAAAAGATTGGATAGATAGCGGTTACGAACTTTATATTACCGAGACAGGATGGTTCAACGTGGCCCTAGAGCTAAATACACCTATGGCATTTACAGAATCTATATGCGTCAGTTTACCTACAGAATTGTATGATGGTAGTAATAGTGACGTCTTTTTGATATTAGATGATTATGATACTGTGGTTCCATTAGAAATGGACTCAGAAAAAATGCTATTTTGCGCAACTTTCTCTAATATCCCACAAGGATCTGAGGCAACTATCGTCTCAATATCCAGTCTTGGAGAAGCAAATTATCACTTTGGCACGAGTCGTGCTATTATAAATATGGACAATGGGGAAATAGTAGTATTTCCTGAGCCACAAACAAAAGAACAAATACTAGACTTGCTCGGCATGTTCTAGATTAAGAATAACTGTATTTTTATTCGTAAATGGGAGCCGCCTGTCTGAAATAAAAGAATTTTAGGCAGGCCTTTTTTTGTCCAATATGAAGCATCTAGAGCTTAAAATGGAGTTTAGATTACCATAAAATCGGCATATTAAATGTAAGGTCGAACTCTTCGACTGTAATTCCTCTGAAAGTATATGAAATTATAAAAGTGATAAGTATGTCCTTTGCTGTGATTGTCCTATTCGTCTATTTTTCTCTATAATCTACTGAATCAACAGCTACAAGCCTGTTATATATACCTTTCCGCCGTTTGTATTTCTACATATACATTCATTCGCTTATATTAGCGAAAAATAGAATATATGTCTAAGGAGAAGTTTTTGGAAGAGATGAAGTCAGGGTATTCTTTTGAGGGTGAGTCTATCATCTTAGGAGGAGCCATGTTAGAGGGAGAAGTGATGCATGAGTCATTTATACGAATACCGATGGAGACTCTCAATAGGCATGGTCTTATTGCTGGTGCTACAGGTACAGGTAAAACAAAAACCCTACAAATACTAGCAGAGCAACTATCTGCCAAAGGTGTACCTTCATTACTTATGGATATCAAAGGTGATTTAAGTGGTATAGCCGTAGCGAGTGATGGTCATAAGAAAATAGATGAACGACATGAAGCGATCGGTCTTCCATTTATAGCAGATAAAAGCCCTGTAGAGTTTTTAAGTCTCTCAGGTGAAAAAGGAGTAAGACTACGTGCCACGGTATCAGAGTTTGGTCCAATACTCCTAGGCAAAATACTTGAGCTTAATAATACACAGTCTGGAATTCTGTCAGTTATATTTAAATATGCAGATGATAATCAGCTAGGACTGCTTGATCTTAAAGATTTAAAGAAGACCATACAGTATGTGACTAATGAAGGCAAAGATGCATTCAAAGAAGAGTATGGACGTATTTCTACATCTTCAACAGGAACTATTTTACGAAAGATCATAGAATTAGAACAGCAGGGAGCAGACCTGTTTTTCGGAGAGCGATCATTTGATGTGGATGATCTCTGTAGAGTCAATGATGAAGGTAAAGGGATAGTATCAGTACTAAGAGTTACCGATATCCAAGATAAACCAAAGCTATTTTCTACATTCATGTTGCAGTTATTAGCAGAAATCTACTCTACATTTCCAGAAGAAGGGGATTCGGATAGACCTAAGCTTGCGATATTTATAGATGAAGCACACTTGATATTTGATAAGGCTTCTGATGCACTCTTGGATCAAATAGAGGTTATAGTAAAATTAATCAGATCGAAAGGTGTGGGTATATTTTTCGTAACTCAAAATCCAACAGATATTCCTGAGAGTGTATTGAGTCAACTAGGTCTTAAGATCCAACATGCCTTAAGAGCATTTACGGCTAAAGATCGAAAAGCCATAAAATTGGCAGCACAGAATTATCCTCTTACAGACTATTACAAGGTGGATCAACTGCTCACCGAGCTAGGTATAGGAGAGGCTATCGTAAGTGCCCTAGATTCCAAAGGAAGGCCTACACCATTGGTGCATACTTTCTTAAGAGCTCCTCAATCTCGTATGGACATTCTTACGGATAAGGAAATGGATTATATCATTAGTGGATCTAGAATCATAGATAGGTATAATGAAGTGATTGATAGAGATAGTGCTTACGAGTTGCTTACGGGTAAGATAAAAGAGGCGCAATCGGAAGAAATCCAAGAAGAGCTCAAGGCTCAGCAAGAGAAAGCTTATAAATCATCTAGCCGCAGAAAGGAAAAGTCAACATTCGACAAAGTAGTAAACAGTACGACTACAAGACAGATTGGTCGTACCGTGGCAAGAGAATTGACTAGAGGTTTGTTAGGAATACTAGGAATTAAGAAGACAAGAAGAAGTAAAAGCTCTTGGTTTTAGGTAGCATTAATTTTTAATTGTGATGAATTCGTGGTAGAGGAAAACGTATATTTACTTGCTCTGAGAAGGGAATAATAGGTTGCTGAAATATGCCTATGCATCAAATTAATGAATGTGCTTAGCTAAGCCTTACTGAAAGTAAAAAATACAACTATGTCATTAAGGTCATTTATACTAATCGCTTTTGCAGTAATAACTTCGATCACCACAATTAAGTCTGATAGATATAAGACGATGGTAGTTGGTGGAGGGGACTCTTGGGGATATTACAGTTATATACCTGCAGTGTTTTTGCATGGTGACTTAGCGACTTTACAAAGTACAATCGCCGTAAGACAATCCTATAAGCCGCACTCTGTGATCCAAGAGAGTGATGGATATCTGCGAGCCGATGAAGCTCCTAAACATGGGAAGAATAATGTAATTAAATATACATACGGAGTTTCAGTTTTTTTAATGCCAGCATTCTTAGCTGGACATGTAGTAGCTTCAGTTTCTGATACCTATCCAGCTGATGGATATAGCATTATATATATATTATTTCTATATCTTATTATTGTTTTTTATGTTACTGTTGGACTCTATTATCTGGCAAAGTATTTAGATAATTATGTGCCGGTATGGGTGTCAAGTATGTCTATACTAACCATAGCTCTAGGCACCAATTTACTGTACTTCTCGACAGTGAATAATGTCATGTCCCACCCAATTCAGTTTATGCTTTGGGCTCTATTGTTATATCATACGCATAGATACTTTAGAGAAGGGCGAAATATAGTTTCGCTGCTCGGTATGTCTTTGAGTATAGGTTTCATTTGTATCATACGACCAGTAGAGCTGTTTTGTGTATTGATACCGTTATTATATAGTTTGTCAAAGGGAGCATCCGACAAATCTATGTTACAAGAGTTCTTTACTCCTCCGTATCTCAAACACTTGTTTATAGCCTTAGGTATTGGTGTACTTGTGTTATTACCTCAAATTATATATTGGTATACACTGACGGGTGATGTAATCTATGATTCATATCCTGCAGAAAAATTTGACTTCACGGACCCCAAACTCTTGGCAGGATTATTTTCTTTTAAGAATGGTTTTTTTGCTTATTCCCCTGTGATGCTTTTGAGCATGATTGGCTTGGTATTAGGACTGAGGAAAGAGAAGAAATTGATGATGGTCACTTTGGTAATCTTTGGACTTCACGCATACATTAGTTATTCGTGGTGGTGCTGGAATTATATCAATGGATTTGGAAGTAGAATTATGGTGGATATATTACCAATCTTAGCATTGCCATTAAGCTATTTTATTTGGACGATTTCAAAACGATGGAAGTGGGTATATCTTTTAATTATGATCCCTTTTATTGGCTTGAATATTATGCACACTTGGCAACAGCATAAAGGGTACATATATTCAGAATTTGGGTCTTTAGATTTTATGAGACAGACATTTGGCGCCACTACTCATGAACTGGAGCATAGTGTAGCTTTTGATTTGGGTATGTACCAATACGATGATTATAATTGCAATGAGACCATATATTTTAATGATTTTGAAAATGATGATACCTTATCTGCCATTGAATATATAGAAGAAGGAAATAGTAAATACTATGGAGTAACTGATTCAGTTTCATCAGATTTTGGTACTATATTTATATCTAACGAAAGCCTAAAGAAAGATGGCGAATATCAACATATTCAGTTGGATTTTGATCTTTATATCCTACATCAGATTAGTAGTATGTGGTCGTCTACGGTAATCTATATATCGTACAAAAAAGATGGTCAAGCTATAGAAGGAAAAAATTTACGACTATTCAATAAAACAGGAGAGGGGACAGAAAGATCTTTTTGGTGGGGAAAGCCAGGCGTTACTTCGAATGTAACGGCATACATTTCGCCGACAGATTTAGTAGAAGAAGGAGCAGATATCGAAATTCTTTTTTATAAACCACAAGGCACGCCAGTTATATATATAGATAATTATAAAATTTCATTCTGTCAGCGATAATACATGCTTAAGATAGAAGCAAATCTTTATCGTT
The DNA here is from genome assembly GCA_937995755.1 of uncultured Saprospiraceae bacterium. GTDB lineage: Bacteria > Bacteroidota > Bacteroidia > Chitinophagales > Saprospiraceae > UBA1994. The sequence continues at coordinate 8,526 of CALKJD010000095.1, forward strand.
AATTGCCTACAATGAAGTGGTAATTAACAGTCTGATAAATGAAATAAGAAGGATTCAATGAGGACTCTAAGATTGCGAAAAATTCTAACCCCATTATGGAGTATACCAATAAAAAAGCCCAACTGCATTCCAGTTGGGCCGTCCATTCTGTGTTATCCGCTAATTTGAATGGAATAATTATCTACTTGAGTTTAAGTGGGGAATTCTAACAGGTATTTGTAGTAATTATTCAATCAAATAATGGCTTCATCAATGGAAGTTGATATATGTTCTTGTATTTATCATTATAAGTACAATATGGTCGTTCATTTGATTGCAATATACGAATTAAATTTATAACAGTATAATATTTCGGACGAACGGTCATATCTCCGATATATGTAGTTATAATTGTGTTTTGTGCTTAGTTGTTTCAACTTAATTTTGTCGAGTCACTTTAATTTATGATGTATTGTTTTACCTACTTGAAATGATAAAAATCAAAGATCGATCATACTTTTTATATCTCACTTGTGATATTTCATTTGGTGCATCTTTTAAATTATATATGATATTGAGAAGTTAAAAAAAATGCTATTCCTTCAAGCTTACCGTATAACATTTGATGGCATTGATTGGTTTGCTGACTAGGCAATAAAAGGGCTGAGCTGTTGAAAAAGAATCAAAAAAAAGGCTACACAAAAGTGTAGCCTTCCAAAAATCTTGGTATTTCGCTTTACTGATTTTTGATTGATTAATCTCCGAGGAGATTATTTTCAAACTTTCTGTATTAAAAAAA
>CALKJD010000096.1 GCA_937995755.1 uncultured Saprospiraceae bacterium
GGTACACTGCTGCTATTTGCAGACAATTCCGTACTTCCATTATCCCAAATGATGCTATTGGTAAGCATCGGCGACGAAGAAAAGTTAAACATTGCACCACCATTACCCGAATTGTTATTCGCAAAGATTGTATTCGTAATTACTGGTGCCGAGGATGAGTTACCCATTCCACCGCCACTGCCTGCATTATTCTTAGATAGTATCGAATTGATAACCTTAGGTGAAGAGGATCCTGTATTATAAATTCCACCACCCCAACTGTCTGTACTATTATTAGCAATAGTTGAATTTATTATTGTTGGCGACGAGGAATTCTTGTTATACATTCCACCACCAAATCCTCTATCATATGATATCGATTCATACACTACAGAATTAACACCATTTGCATTCCCTCCGATAATTGTAAAACCATCGATAACAGCAGCTGATGTTAAGTTGGCGGTAATTATAACGTGGTAAACATTTTCCGTGTTATTACTAAATGAAAGTGTGCTTCCCCCTCCTGTCACGACATCATCATTATTTATATCTCCACTTAAGATTGATAAATTATTGGCCAAATTTCTTTCAGCTAGCAAGGTTTCTGTCCCAGCAAAACCGCCATAGATTTTCATATCTGTATTGAGGTGAAAATTCTTATCTCGTAAGTCCGTTGGGGATGCATTTCCAGTATGATCTTTGGTGGGTAAATACGTGCCTGCGGCTACCCATATCTCTTGATTTAGCGTTGCTGCATCTATCGCATCTTGTAAATCAGTGTAAGCGTCTGCCCAATTACCACCATCATTATTACCAGTCGCATCTATGTCCACGTAGTAAACTTGTGCATTTCCTATATTTAAGAATGCTATAAATGATAATAATAGAATATAAAATTTCATGATTTGGGTTTTCAATTAAAGGGATATTGCTTATTACACAAGGGTAAGTAGATCGCAGTATAGAGACATGGCCAGAATGGACATTAGCATGGTGAGAATGGACATTATACATGTGAAATGCATACATAGCGATGATTCTTTAGAATAATCTAGAAAACAATCGTGGTATACTCCATCTTAATAAGACTACATTCGTCTTAAATTATCAACCCATTGACCCTTATACTAAGAACCTATATTGTTTGCTTGACTATCGCCTTGAGTTTACTCGCAATGCCGAGTAGATGTTGGAGTCAAGACTATACGACCCAAGTCCAGTGTTTTGGAATGGAAGACGGACTTTCCAACAATACGATATATAAAATATTCCAAGACTCGAGAGGGATCGTTTGGATTGGCACCTTATATGGTCTCAACCGATTCGATGGCACTACTATCAAGGTCTATAATAAAAAGGAGCTTGGATTGCCTGGTGACTGGATTACTGAAATTTGCGAGGATGAAAATCAAATGCTTTGGATTACCTGTCGTTCTTTTGCTGGTATAAATACGACTAGCATATTTGATCCGATTACAGAAAAGACCAAGAATATAAAAGCGTACACCGGATCTTCTTCAGAGGATATAATTATGTCTCCTTATGCTAATGAGGCTAATATACTGCTAATGAAAAATGATTCTACGACCAGATTCTTTCAGATGGACAGTGATGGATTTGAATTTAAATTTAGTATCAGCAAAGAAACTTTGGATAGCGTATCTTCTGCGTATAGAGTGGGTCAAGACTCTTTCTGTATATATAGTCCTAACAAAAAAACTTATGTAAATAGTAGTGGTGAACATATAGAATATAGGAAAAACATATCTGCAAGTTCTCGAAATATCGCAAAAGTGATATCCAAAAATCACATGAACTATTCATTTGATGGCGACACCCTCAAACTAACTGATTTCTCGGGTAAACTACTTGAGAAAAAAGTGCTTGATGTTAAACCAGCCGGAGAAAAGAATTTTATCAGTAAAAAGTTAATTGTTCTCAATGATTCACATGGAAACATTTGGTTTCCTAGTCTGGATGGATCTGTTTGTATTCTAAGCCTTAAAGAGCAAAACTTTAATGTAGAAGCATTTGACGAATCTGTAAAATTTAGAACCAGAGGTATTGTCAAAACTGCCAATGGAACCATTAATGCTTTTGGGAGTAATTTTCAAACCGATGGTGTTTCGAAGACTCCATATTTGCTATTTCTGAAGAATGCTACAGACATAAGTAGTAAAATACTTCCAACACATGTTTTTGGTACCATAGAAGCTAATGACAATAATCTGTGGTCTGCAACGCTTAATAGCCTAGTCTATTGTGATACTACGAATGGAACAAGCATCCATTACGAAAGCGATATTAAGTACATCGATTATTGGCAACCCTACAAAAGTCTAGATGGTAACGTCTGGTGTGGAACTACAAGAGGGATACATCGATTGGATACGCTTGCCAATAAAATGGTTCCATTTACCGATTATAGCAATTTTCCAATTTTGAAAAATTCAATCGTTTATGCTTTCTATCTAAATGAAAAGGGTACTTGGCTCTCGACTTCTAAAGGTTTGTTTCTAGTAGATTTGAGTCAGGAAAAGATACTTGCCCATTACAGCGATAGTCAAGAAGAAGATTTTTTTATTCCAACAGATAATATCTTACATCTACATGAAGACAAAGCTGGTGTATTTTGGATGGCTACAAAAGGCAATGGGCTGGTCCGATGGGATCCAATGACAAAAGCATCTGAAGTGTTTACTAAGGCCAATGCTGATCTATCCCATAATGTATTGTATGCCGTCTATGAAGATGATTATGATAACCTCTGGATTCCTAGTAGTTGGGGGTTGATGACTTTTAATAAAAACACCAGACTGGTAACCACCTACCTCAAAGAAGATGGTCTTCCGAATAACGAGTTCAACACGATTTCACATCACCAAGACAAAGAAGGAAATCTATATTTTGGTACACAAAATGGATTTATTCATTTTCATCCCAAAGATTTTGTAAAAGATAAGAAAGATTTTCCCTTCATCATAACAGCTTGTAACAAAGAAAGCCTGGAAAATGATAGTATCAGTAAGCTAATAGCTCCTTTATTGGAATCTCATAATTTAGATTTCTATCCCTCTGATAAGTCCATACATCTCTCTTTTGCATATTTGGATTATCAAAACTTGAAAAGTATCCAGTACAGTTACAAAATAGAAGGCTATCACAAAGATTGGATCTATCAAAAAGAACCCGTTATTAACGTGATTGGACTACCCTATGGTACTTACGATTTAACCCTGAGAGCGAAATCGACAGGCAGTCATTATTGGCAAGAATATTCAGAGCTTATCACGATCAATGTGAAGAAGCCATTTTATTTGCAATGGTGGTTTATAGCTAGTAGCATCTTTGCGCTGGCTGCATTAGTGATGTATCTTGTCCGTCGACGCACTCAAAAACTAGTCGCTCAAAGGCAAGAATTAGAAAAACTTGTGCTCAGTCGAACTACAAAAATTGAAGAACAAAACAAAGAGCTAAGAAGTCTAGACAAAGTAAAATCTAACTTCTTTGCTAACATTTCTCATGAGTTGCGTACGCCGTTGACTCTGATACTGGGTCCCTTGTCCTATGTACTAGATTCGCCTGATGAATGGAATAAAGAAAAAGTGCAATCGCAGTTGCGAGTTATGCAACGAAATGGCAAATCTCTACTTGAGCTGATTGAAGAGATTTTAGATCTATCAAAGCTAGAAGCCAATAAGTTAGAACTATCAGAAGAGCCTACTTCTATCCAAGAATTCTTCACACATATCTATTCAGTATTCAAACCTCAGTTACAAACTTTAGGCATAATTCATGAATTGACTTTCGATCTTCACCAACCGGACATGCATGTGTTGCTAGATCGAAAAAAGATGGAGAAAGTCTTAAACAACTATATAAGTAATGCTATAAAATTTACTCCTAAAGGCGATAAAATAAATATTGAAATATCAGAATCCTCTAGTCATATACATATCAAAGTAAGCGATACAGGCAAAGGAGTACATCCCAATGATCTACCCTATATCTTCGAACGATTTTATCAGTCTAAGCAAGCCGAACAAAAACTATATGGTGGTACAGGGATCGGACTAGCTCTTGTCAATGAGTATGCTACCCTCATGAATGGAATAGCATATGCCGAAAGTACAGTGGGTGTCGGCAGTCAATTCTATTTTGACTTACCTAAGAAGGTCGTAAGCCCCAATAGCAATATTAACAATTCGACTATTGTTATATCCAAATTAGATCTCGAAGAAGAACCAATAGATAGCATAGGTACGGACTTCACGATACTCGTCGTGGAAGATAATGAGGATATGCGAAATTTTGTTTGTCAATTATTAGAGTCTCGCTACAAGAGAGTCATCCAAGCGAAGAACGGTGCAGAAGGTCTAACACAGCTAAAAAGATATGGCTTGGATATTCGTCTTGTCGTTTCAGATGTGATGATGCCTGATGTAGATGGTTTGAGTATGCTCAAAGAAATAAAACTGCATAAAGAATGGTCAAGCATACCAGTGATTATGCTTACGGCTCTCGCTGCAGAAAGCGATAAATTAGCTGCCCTTACTATTGGTGTAGATGATTATTTGACCAAGCCATTTTCCGTTACGGAATTGATGGTAAGGGTACAAAATCTCTTGTACAATTACCACCAACGTGAGGAATGGCATAATAGCTCAGAGCGCTTACCCATTGATATTATCATCGAATCTGATGATAGTAATCCACATCATACTACGCAGGACAATGTCTGGGTTCGCAATATAGAAACATTCATTGCGGATTCTATGAAGTCAGGCATTCCTGATATAGACTCCATAGCCAGAAACTTCCATTTGAGCACGAGGCAATTTCATAGAAAATTAAAAGAAATTACTGGTCTATCTCCAGGGAAATTCATCAAAGAAGTGCAACTTCAGATGGCTAGAAAAGAATTAGAAAATGGGACTTCGATGTCCGTAAAAGAAGTAGCACTGAACCATGGCTTTGATCTTCCAAGTACATTCTCTAAGCTTTTTAAAGCTCGATTTGGAAAGTCTCCTAGTGAATATTTGAAGAGGTGATAATAATCAATACCTCAGGAGTATAGTTACTGCTGAAATCATACAAGCATAGAGTCAAGCGCTCTCAACTTCAGGCCCTAATACTTATATGCATTTCATTAAATCAGAAATCCGAAATATTTTAAAATCAATAGTGATATTATCAATGGTTATATTATATCTATCCAGAATGACTTTCAATATTGCACTTAGAAAAATACTGACTAATAGTTTAATAACAAGTGCTAGGTTTTTTCTGCATATCCAATTATAGCAGAATGAGGAAACAAATATTGATCTTCTTTTTTAAATGATTCACAATTTTCAATAAAATCGTTTTTAATACTATCTTGTTTATCTTTTGGAAATAGGTGTAAATTTCCCCAATCCCAGCAACCATTGATTAATGGGTCAAGTGAATTCATCTTCCAATCAGTGTTCAATTTTTCTAATGTAAAATTCTTCAAACCAGCATTGCTGGCTAGAGTGTTATATGTTTCAAAGTCGGTAACTCCAAAAAGAGGTCCATGAGGAAGCTCGGTTAGTTCATGATGATTGGCAAACGCTTGAAAAAAAGCTCCTAACGAACTTTGTTCTTCGTTCGCTCCCCAAACTGCGAAGGCAAACTTTCCGTTTGACTTTAAAACTCTATTTATTTCTTTGAAAACTTTATTGGGTTCTGCAAAATGATGAATAACAAAGTTTGCAATTACAACATCAACTGAATTGTCCTCTAGCGGTATGTCTTCAGCATCAGATGATTTAAATGTTATGTTTGGATACACTTCCCTAGCCTTATCAATCATTCTTTCAGAAAAATCAATTCCAATAACATCAGCTGTATTTTGACTGATCAAATTAGTTGAATTTCCGGCACCACAGCCAATATCTAAAACTGAAGTTTTACTATTTATGTTTGCTTTACTAATTAACAAGGGTAGTGTTTCATTTGTCAATGTTGCCCAAGTGTCATTATAACTTGACGAACATCTTGTCCAAGTTTCTAATTCATAATTCCGAATTACGTTGTAGTTTGATTTTTCCATGATGGTATTTTTGGTTAATTGTTGTTTCTAATTTTCGCTAAGGTAAGACTAGTAATTGTAGCAGCAACAAAGGGATTTGACCAACATACATCTTCTAAATTTCGGTTATCACTAACTAGTAATAACTACATCACCAAGAAGACGGCAATCAATAATTTATTTAAAAATGGCAGTTCCTAATATTAAGCATATAGTATACATCTCCTCTACATTTGCAAACTGCTGTATAACTCATAACTCGAAAACACCAATTTCATATAAATATAGTTACAATATAGCCCTTTACTTTGACAACAATGTTACATTGCAGATTATAATATCAAAATTGTATTTTGAATCACGGGTAAATAGAAACACAAATCAGCATATCACCGAAATATCTGAATGCCAATGCATTTGTTTTTTTTAGGTAAAAAATCTAATTTTGAGAGTATTTTAAATTTCGTTTCTATTTGAATATATTGAGGTTACGAAAGTTAATCCTATCTTGAATTCCATTAATAGAAAACATTAAAGATTGCTGTATCAGTAACATAATAAGATGAGACACCATTAATTAGCTGAGAGAGCTTAGATAAAGAAAGTATCATGACTACTTTAATATATATTATTACATTGTTCTGTAATTATAGTTCTTTTTCTGAAGGGGCTAATTTCGAAGGACTTATCATATACGAACGATTAAGTAGTAGTGGCGATATTGCTTTAGAAAAATATTACTTTGCTGACCAAAAAATTAGAATTGATAGTGAATTTCTAGTGGACAGTTCAATTGTAAAATATACCACAGTTTATCTATTTGACAATTATGAAAACTTTTATTTTAGTAAGTCAGGTGATTCAAAATTTGTCAAGAAAAGAATAACTAAAGATGCTATTAATAGATATACGTTGCAAAACGACAGTACAAATATACTTGACCAATTATGTAAAAAGGCGACAGTAGAATATGAAATAGACAGTTATTTCAACAGCACAATTAGCCAGAAAAGGTGGGTTGCAGTTGACCTAAAATTTGCATTGCCAACTGGATGGATAATGGACTATTCGATGATTTGCCATAAGGACAATAGAATAGTACTTAGACTAGAAGAATCCATTACGCCTCCAGATGAACTAAAGGATTATGTAAAAACAAGTGGATATATTAGAAAAGCTATTGGAATTTATCCATTTAAATTTGACGACAGTCTATTTAGTGTAAAAAATAGATAAGATAAGTTTTCATTTAACTGCAAAACCGTTAAACACCATAACGAACTAATAGTTAAATAAAGTCTATTCAATTGCAATGAAACTCTTATCTAACTTATTTACATTTTCCCTTTGGATGAATTGCCATTCGAATTTGACTTTATGTTTGGGCCCTTTAATCTTCCTACTGTTGTGAGCACAAAGCAACTTACTTCATACCAGATAATAGACTACACTCTCCCACTTTATTCAGTGAGCTAAATATCATATGATTACTATCTCAACGGAATACTATCTTTCTATCCACAGTGCTTTTTTTACGTAAAATCAAATCACGTAATTCTACTCTATGCTCCTCCTCCTTAATGATCGACATTTAATCTTGTCATTATTGAAGACTGTTTACGCTATCTCAATACTTGACTAAACCACATTATTGTAATCCCAAAATTCTATAAAGTATATGAGTAACATTACTATTTCTGGACGTGTCTTTATGAATGGCAGCTCACGATGGTCTCCAAAAGGACTATGCTATCAACCTACCAACAATGTAGATCCGATTTCGAATGACAAGCTAGCCACGATCCAAGCGCTTTTGGATACTGATGGTCAATGGACCAAATTAGCCATCAATGCCATCAGGGTGTATCAGGTCGACCCAACACTTAAGCATGATCAAGTGATGAGTTTTCTTGCCAGCAAAGGTATCTATGTCATGATAGGTTGTGTCAATTCGCAGATCGCTCTTCCTCGTGATGGATCTTATCCTTGTGCTGTATTGACTAGAGTGCAGGCGGTCGTAGATGAATTTAGTGCTTATGATAATGTACTTTCATATTCAGTATCGAACGAATTACTATATGGTTCTAACCAACCTGATGTAGCCGCTGCTGCTAAAGCATTAGTAAGAGACACCAAAAAATATATAGTACAAAAAGGATATCGCAGCATTCCAGTGGGACTCGTATTAAGAGATGATCCCAATGGAGCCAATACATTAGCTGCGGCGCACTTTTATGCTTGTGGAGATCAAGCCAGTCGAGCAGATTATGTCGCTTACAATCAATATAGATGGTGTGATTATACTTCTTCTACACCACAAGGAAGTATTGATGCCTGGAACAAACTGTATGAAAGCTTTAAAAATTTCCCTGTGCCTGTTTACTTTGGAGAGTATGGATGTAATGCAGGAAATAATAGAAGCTGGACACAAGTACCCTATCTATTTGGCATTACAGCATTGACACCTACAGGATCTGCTTCTGTAAAAATGTCAGATGTAGTATCAGGTGGTTTTGCATTCCGATTTATTCAACATTCAGAAAATTATGGATTAATTGATACGAGTGGAAATCTAATTGCAGGGCATGGATTTGCAGAACTGGGAACGCAATATGCTGCAGTTACAAGTTTTACCGCTTCTACTGTTGCTGGAACTAATCCCCTACCATGTAGTAGTAGCTATAATCCACCTCTGCCCACATCTTGCGGAACGACAACACCCACTGGACCAACCATAAAAGTAAATGTAACGAATGAAATAAGTCCTGCCACTTCCATCTCTTGGTCTTATACTACAGATGCGGATAAAGCCAATGCGACTTGGATACCTATCCAAAACATGGCTGCTGGAGCTGCTCCGACTACAATAGAAGTACCGACCGATTCTGTTTGGCTCAGTATGGCATATCAGTCTACGTCAGATAAGCAGTGGTATGGTGGATGTATCATTGCAATGAACACTGTAAGCGCAGGAGACACAGTACATGGAGCCTGGGTAGACAATCAAGGCAGTTGTCCTTTAAATTAATAGCTGACTAATACAAGGCCCAAGCGTGTTTAAGTCTGTAAAGATAATAGCTTATTAAAATTTTGCGGATCAATATCCAAATTCATATGGATATTGATCTGCTACTATTTAAACTATACTCGTTTATATAAATCCAGAATATTGTCATGCATAATGACCGGTTGCCATGACTCGATCGCTTAAAAAAAATATTAGTTGTATTGCCTTATAGTCAATATTAAAGCGACAAAGACTAGGAATCCATTTCGACAAAGCAAAGTAATAACTTTGGTTAACATTGGTTTTTCTTTAGGGTTAAGAATTGGGCTTCTGAACCATTTGCAACAAAAAAATGAAAAGTAATCTACATTCAAAAAAAAGTAACTACATTTCTAAAATGATGAACAAGCACAACTAGATTGGTTCGATAATGTCTGGTCGTAGCAAGCGTTTGATTGACTAATTTCTGTTCCACTTCCATTTCTTTCAAATGATCTATAACAGGCTTTAGTAAAGCTAAATTCGAAAGTTTCCGATGGATCACTAGATTCACTACCACTACTTGAAACGCTTGAAATAATACAATTCTCATATCTAATAGTTTGTGTGATCCTAAAAATACCAGACGCATCGTTAAGATAATGTACTTCTATCGATGGAACTACAGTTTCGAGTATCATCAATGACCTCAATTTAGTTGTACTCACATCCGATGTTCTAGTACATGCAACAGTATTTGAAGAAATCCCTGCTGTAGAAATAGACGTTCCTGGTCCTACTGAAATCACAGAAGATACACTTTCTGAAACAGCAGACAACTCAACGCCATTATTAATCCCTTGCCCTTGCATCTCACCAGTTATACCAGTACTTGCATCAAATTCGATCACTAAAGGTGCTAACATGTCCATCATAACCTTAGAGCTATTATTAGATAATACCTCTACATCATTAGATATAACTATATCATGTAAATTGGCAAAAGTTTTATCGCTCACCTCCAGGCCCTTATCACTTCCAAAATTGACCATTGCTATATCTTGAATCGATAAGAGAAATGGTATTACTAATGTGAAAAATATTTTAAAATTCATTCTTTTAGGGTTTAGAGGTTCTTTGAATTATTACTCAAAATAATAATTAAAGATATACTATCACTATTAATTAACTCATTATTTTTTTATGATTGACAAACCTTAATTTATCTTAAAAATTTTAAATCATAAAAGCAACTCATGCGAATGAATCACGATATCTTTCCAGCTACAGAGCCAGACATACATTTAAAAAAAAACCTTAGAATAAATCTTAAGACAAATTATTCAACTACGGTTCAAATATTCTAAACTTAATTGTAGATTGTATCTCATAATTCATCTGCTCATTTTCATTATTTACAAACTGAAAAATGGATGTATACATTCTTCAAAAAACCAGCACAATGAATAAATATTTTGCAGCAATCACTATCATTCTTTGCCCTTTATTCATTTACAGTCAAAGTGTAGAAGTCTTGGGCCCATTCAAAGCGAACACTATAGATGTAAAATCTGGACTCATCACCAATGCGGCCAATCCAATATCTCCACAAGATGCTGCGACGAAAGCATATGTTGATGCTCTATTAAATCCAACTTATACTGTAGGACTTTCACCTGAACAGGGCGGATACATTTTCTGGGTATCGCCAAATGGAAAGCATGGACTTGTAGCCGAAACTATAGATCAGTCTACGAATGTTTTCTCACGAACTGCTCAAAATATAATTTCAATGCCTTCTAACCATTCCGCTAATGGCGCAAATTTTAGGGATTGGAGAATGCCTACCGCATATGAACTGAACGAAATGTATTTACAAAAAGCAAATATTGGAGGATTTTCTAGCGGATACTATTTACACTCTGGTGGTGACCAAGGAGACTTAATAAATTTCACCTCTGGCAGTAAAGCATCGCAATCCAACAAAACTGCAGCGCACATCAGATC
>CALKJD010000097.1 GCA_937995755.1 uncultured Saprospiraceae bacterium
AATTTGGAATTTTAAAAATTGAATTTTATTTTTTATTTTAAAAATTAGACATGCAAAATTTAGAAGAAAGAACATTGAAATTTGCAATCCGCGTGAGACGTTTTGTATTTCGATTACCAAAGATTACTGCTAATTTTGAAGATGGAAAGCAAGTGATAAAATCTTCTGGATCAGTAGGAGCTAACTATATCGAAGCCAATGAAAAATTAGGTCCAAAGGATTTACTATTTCGCATGAAAATTGCACGAAAAGAATGTAAAGAAACTGTGTATTGGCTAAAAGTAATAAAGGGAAGTAATGACCTCGAAGGAGATCTACAAGTAGAAAATAAATACTTAATTGATGAAGCAGAACAAATTCAAAGAATTCTATCTGCAATAATCAACAAATTGAAATAAAAATTATAATCAATTCTACGCTCGAGCCATGTAAAGGGTTTGAATTTTGGAATTTTTAAATTTGGAATTTAAATTATGGGACATAATATCAAAATAGTCGACGTAACCCTCAGAGATGGAATGCATGCTATACGTCACCAATACTCTAAGGAGAAAATTAGAGAAATAGCGATTGCTCTAGATCAGGCAGGAGTAGATGCTATTGAGATATCTCATGGTGATGGACTAGCAGGAGGAAGTTTCAACTATGGCTTCGGTGCGCATACCGACTGGGATTGGTTAGAAGGAATCAGTGAAGTACTGACACATGCCAAGTTGACTACTTTGATTTTACCAGGCATAGCAACGATACATGATCTGAAGAAAGCTCGTGATCTTGGAGTAGAATCGGTAAGAATCGCTACCCATTGCACAGAAGCAGATATCTCTCCGCAGCATATTGCCGCAGCCAAAGATCTAGGTATGGATGTCGGAGGTTTCCTTATGATGGCGCATATGAATGAACCTTCTAAACTAGCCGAACAAGCGAAGATCATGGAAGATGCTGGAGCAGATTGTGTCTATGTCACTGATTCTGCTGGAGCCTTACTGATGGATGGTGTCGTCGATAGAATCAAAGCATTTAAAGATGTGCTCAAGGAAGAAACTGAAATCGGAATCCATTGTCACCATAACCTATCTCTCGGCGTTGCGAATACTGTAGTGGCGATGCAACATGGAGCTACTAGACTCGATGCTTCACTTGCAGGAATGGGTGCAGGTGCAGGTAATGCGCCTCTAGAGGTACTGATCGCTGTGATTAATAAAATGGGCGTAGCACATAATTCTGACGTATATAAACTAATGGATGCCGCAGATGATTTAATCAGACCATTACAAGAACGTCCAGTAAGAGTAGATCGTGAGACACTTTCATTGGGCTATGCTGGAGTATATTCTAGTTTCTTATTACACTCAGAGAGAGCAGCTAAAAAATATGGACTGGATACCAGAGCTATCCTTGAAGAACTAGGTAAAAGAAATATGGTCGGCGGTCAAGAAGATATGATTGTAGATGTGGCTCTAGATATGTTAGCTAAGAATAAAGGCTAAGTGAGAAACATTTGAATTAAAATCGGAGTTCTAATTAATGGTGGCTAATACTTTTTCGTAATGCATGTGCATTCAAATGCGAAAGTCATCACTCAAATGCTAGTTTATACTTAGAGTTAACGAGATTATTCTACACCTCAGTATTCAATAGCGTATATACAGAATAGATTACATAATAGTACATGAGAATAGAAGATAAATCACTACTCAAGACCGAAGCTTACATTGATGGCAAGTGGGTGTCTAAAGAGTCGACTTTTGCTGTTTCTAATCCATTTGATGGAACATTGATTGCACAAATATCTGATTGCAATCAAGAAGATACGGAAAAAGCAATTGAAGCAGCTCACAAAGCTTTCAAAGTATGGAATGGCTTTACTGCCAATAAAAGGAGCAAAATACTTCAAGCATGGAATACGCTCATATTAGAAAATGCGAATGATCTTGCTCACATACTTACAGTCGAACAAGGCAAACCACTAGCGGAAGCTTTAGGAGAAATAAAATATGGTGCTTCTTATATAGAATGGTTTGCAGAAGAAGCGAAGCGTGTATATGGCGATGTGATTCCTGGGCAAAGTACAAAGAATAGAATAACGGTTATCAAACAGCCTGTGGGCATAGTAGGTGCTATCACACCATGGAATTTTCCGAGTGCCATGATCACTCGTAAGATTGCTCCTGCATTAGCTGCTGGATGTACAGTAGTTGTCAAGCCTTCAGAGTATACACCATTATCAGCCTTGGCTTTGGCAGTATTAGCCGATAGAGCAGGTTTTCCTCCTGGGGTCATCAATATAGTACCGACTATGGATGCTGCCTCAGTAGGACAGACATTGACTTCTCACCCTAAGGTGAAAAAGATTTCATTTACAGGATCGACTCGTGTCGGAAAACTTATACTAAAACAATCGGCGGATCAAGTCAAAAAAGTAACTCTGGAGCTAGGTGGAAATGCACCATTCATTGTCTTTGCTGATGCGGATATTGATGCTGCAGTCGAAGGGTGTTTCGCTTCCAAATTTAGAAATGGCGGACAAACGTGTGTATGTACCAATCGAATATTTTTACACGAATCTATCCACGATGCATTCCTTGAAAAATTTGCTTTAAAGGTAGAATCTATCAAAACCGGAAATGGCTTAGATACAGATGTCCATATAGGTCCTATGATCAATGAAGGTGCCATTGAAAAAGATCTACAATTGATCAATGACGCTACTCAAAAAGGAGCTAAAATCATTACTGGCGGTGATCGTAAAGAAGGATTATTTATTGAACCTACTGTGATCTGTGACTTAGATTCTAATATGGATATTTATTCATCTGAGATATTTGGTCCTATTGCGGCGATATATAAATTCAACTCAGAAGCCGAAGTAATCCAAAAAGCCAATGATACCAATTATGGATTAGCTTCTTACTTCTACGGCCGTGATTACGCATTGATCTGGAGAGTAGCAGAAGCGCTAGAATATGGAATGGTAGGTATCAACACTGGAGTGATGTCTACTGTAACGGCCCCTTTTGGAGGAGTAAAAGAAAGTGGATTTGGGAGAGAAGGATCTAAGTATGGCATTGACGAATATCTCAATATCAAATATATGTGCTGGGGAGGTGTAGAGTAGTTGTATTTGTCTCATTACCTTAGTGCTCCATGAAAGAAATCCAATCCATCCTATCAAAGTATGATGACTATAAAGCGAAAGGTCTAAAGATGGCCTTAGCAACTGTAGTCAATGTCGAAGAATCGTCCTACAGGCGCTCAGGTGCTAGAATGCTGATTACCGAAGATGGCAACTGGATCGGTGGTATAAGTGGAGGTTGCTTAGAGGGAGATACATTAAAGAAAGCGAAATAC
This sequence comes from uncultured Saprospiraceae bacterium, assembly GCA_937995755.1. Lineage (GTDB taxonomy): Bacteria > Bacteroidota > Bacteroidia > Chitinophagales > Saprospiraceae > UBA1994. Next base: position 3,352 of record CALKJD010000097.1, read on the forward strand.
GCTATACTACAGCAGAAATCCACCAAAGTCACGTATGACACAAGAGACGGTGATCCCAACCAAATCGGTGTTGGCTTAGGTTGTAATGGCCTCATCGATGTACTGATCACTCCTATCCCTCAAAATCAAGATCAAATCATATCGGTACTTAGAGAGATCGTCGAAAGAAGACATCCTAGTATATTAGTCACTGATTTGCAGACTGGACATGTTGTAGATTGCACTTATTCTATCAATGGTCTAGCTTCAATAAAAGCTGATATAGAAAATGTCAAGCGTCACCAAAGATCTTTAATGACGCAAAATAATGGGGGCCACTTTATTGAATGTATACCTCCTACCCTATCGCTATACATCTTCGGCAAAAATTATGACGTCATACCATTGGCCAAACTAGCTAAAGAAATAGGCTGGAATGTAAATGTGGTAGCCAATCCCATAAAAACATCGAAGCATATCCACGAGATAAGCCATCGAATCATATCTGACAAAGATGAGCTTCCTGCATTAGATCCATACTCAGTAGCCTTGCTGATGTCTCATGATTATGCAACAGATAAGCGAAATCTTCAACTTCTACAACCGCGAAATTTACCGTATATCGGCATCCTTGGTCCTAAAAAGAGAAGTAAGCAACTGATAGAAGAGATAAAAGGTGAGAAGATCCAAATCACCGAAAGTAATATCTATGCGCCTATGGGTCTCGATACAGGAGCCACTACACCAGAAGAAATCGCTATTTCCATCCTTGCAGAGGTAAGATCTGTCTTTTCTGGTCGATTTGGAAGCCATTTAAGAGATCGAAAAGGCAGTATTCACATCAATTAAAAGTCGTTTTGGATCAAAATTCAAGATATTTAAAATTATTTTTCGCCCTATTCACTTGAAAGTCAAGAGGTTATTTTTGGAGACAAAATTTATTCTATTTTTTATTAAAAATATGCTTGCAGAAATAAATAATGATGCTATTTTTGCATCGCTAACAACAGCAACGGTCTGGTAGTTCAGCTGGTTAGAATACCTGCCTGTCACGCAGGGGGTCGCGGGTTCGAGTCCCGTCCAGACCGCAAAAAGCCTTTAAATCGAAAGATTTGAAGGCTTTTGTGTTTTATGGTTGTTTGGAGCGTTTGATTTTATTCAGGGCTCTTCTCTATTATTGGGAATACTATCTCTTATCTTATA
>CALKJD010000098.1 GCA_937995755.1 uncultured Saprospiraceae bacterium
TTGAATTGCCAAGCGATTATGTCTTTTGGTGTTTCGAATCTAAAACTATCACTGACCATTAATGGTAGAACGGTTTGACTTGGAAATTCGTGCTCTACTTCATCGATATAGATCTTTTGTGCAGGACCTTTATTCCACGCAATGGTGAGTAATGAAAACTCTTGATCTCTAAAGTAAAGTCTATCAAAAGACGCTTCGTCCTTGACAAAATGCAGTAATGCGGAAGTCGAAGCTTCAGAATAGCTAAGTATCATAATAATAGTTTAATGATGCAATATAGATAACTCTCATGTGTGAATAGTAAGCTTGAATCCTAATTGTCATATAGCACACATAAGTGGCTGTCTAAGCCTGCTACCACCAAAGATTTATACCAATGTTGGGTGTCCATTTTAACCCTCTCTCTTGCACCTCTAGTAGGTCAGGAAGGTCGGTACCGTCCACTCTAGGCTCTAGTAGATAGGATTTGCCAAGAACATTAGATTGGTTGCTTAAGTTCTGAATAGATAGTACCGCCAAGCCATGAAATCCATCTTCACTTCCAAAATGATAGCTAACTGATCCATCTAATCTCATATAGTTTTTAAGTCGATTACTATTGATGTCTTCATATTGTACGAAAGGTACCTCTACTCCATTATTGTTAGTTCGTAACCCTACTCCACTAGCTTGGGTAAAGGGTTGACCACTTCGAAGTTGTGTGCTAAGGGAAAATTCAAAATTCGATTTTTGATATAGATTAACCCATTGTAGAATATGTCTATGGTCATGGCTGGAGGGAAAAGAAGATTCAGAGATGTTCGGAAATTCATACTTCGTTTCTGAAAGTGTATAGCTTACCCAACTTCTGTAATTTTTTACACGTTTTTTGATAAGTAGATCTATTCCTCTTATTCTTGAATTTCCTCGACTATAAGGTTGATTGGTAAGGTCGCCGAGATTGCTTGTAAGCGAGGTAATACCTGCCAGTTCCTTTACATATCCCTCTACGTCTATGGTCCATGATTTATTATTGTATACGATACCACCAGTCCACTGATTAGATTCAATTACAGGGATAGTTGTATTATTACTAGCTACCCATACTTGATTGCTGAGATTAAGATCATTAATATCTAATACAACGAGTTGACTGATAAATTGAAACTGCTTACTTGTGCTGGCTTTTAGTTTGATGTGTTCACTTACATCAGTAACCAAAGCAATGCGTGGCTCGAAGTAATTGTTTTTAATTACAGATTGGTATTGATACCTTAGACCAAGATCAAGTTTGAGTACTCCTGGTAATGAAAGGGCGTATTCTCCATAGAGTGAATTAAGGTTGTTGTAATTATCTAGGTCACTTGATTCTTCTGACCCAAATTCTTTTTTGAATAGCTGTAGATTGATGTGGTTCTCGGTGTTCTGTGTGCCAAATTTCAATTTCTGAGTATCTGATAGTCTATAATCAAAATTCAATTTGACACCATCATCATTAATGAGATTAGAAGAAGTATATTTTACTGGAGGTTCTATATCCTGATCAATTAATTCAAAAACCAATGCGTAATCATATTTGTAATATGAGTTAGTTAGCTCTAGTTGGCTAGAAAGTCTGTTACTCCATTTTCTTTCCCATTGTATACTAAAACCGCCATTCTTAATATTTAAATTGTCTACCGAATAGGCATTATAATTTGGTACATCCGAATAATAATCTAGTTCGTTAAGACCTCCAATACTGCTGAGTACAAATTTATTTTTTCCTGGAGTGTATATAAATTTTAAACTGGCATCGTTAAACTGAAATCTATTTTGAATATCTAAGCCAGTGATGCTAAAGTCACTATTTTCTAGTTTTGTTCCTTGAAATACTTTTTCTGCATAATTGTTAAATGTAGGTGAGGCCCAATCTTGTGTGAGACTACTTCGTGAAGAAATGATAAGTCCTGCATTATCCCAAAGTGGTATCTCTGAATGTATGCCCACATGTGTCATATTAGCGCTTACACCTATGTCAAATTCGTCAGGTACACTATCTCTACTACTGATATCTATTACGCCAGATACACGACCGCCATATTCACTGGCTATAGCACTGCGATGTACATTCACTTCGTCTATTACTACAGGATTAAAAGCAGAGATATTACCAAAGAAATGACTCGTATGATACATCGGAATACCATCCCAAAGAATCAGGTTTTGATCTGGCGTACCGCCTCTCATATGTATAGAGTTAAATGATTCTGAGGTGCTATATATTCCTGGTAAAAATTGTATAGCAGACAGAATATCGCCTTCTATAGATCCTGGCATAATATTGAGATTGTCAGGTTCTATGATGATATCATGAGCGTCACCGTCTTGTCTGATTCCATCGAATAAGTATTCAGTAACTATGACTTCCTTAAGTTCGTGATTTTGTTCAATATAATATTCAGGACAATTGCCATTGATCGATAAGAGCGTATTAATGTTGATATCAGTATATCCGAGAAATGAGAAACTCACTTGAGCACCGTTAGGAATTTCTAATTCGAAATAGCCATTGAGATCGGTTTCGGTACCATTAGACGATTCATGAACATACACATTGGCGTAGGGTAGAGGTTCATTAGTAATTTTGTCTTTGATGTACCCACAGATGATTCTTGTTCTTTGCTTTTTGGAAGGAACTATGACAATATGTGTGGCATCTATTTTTTGAAAATCTAACTGTGTTTGAAGTTTAAGCTGAGCTAAGATTTGATCAAGTTCGTATGAGTCTTCTAGTAATTGTATTTTGTAATCAGCTATGTTTCTATCTCGATAAGAAAATATGACTTGGTGCTCCGACTCTATTTGTTGTAATAAGATTGATAGGCTTTGATTACTACCTTTATCTTGCTGTACTTGTGCGGTACAGCTCAGAGCGTATAATAGCAGATATATAGACGAAATGTATCTCATAGCTTGAGTTTATGAGAATGTCTATTGGATCGTGATAATTTTATTTTGAGTATCCAATTTGTATGATATTCCCATTGGTAAAAATACCATTCTTAGTGCTTTATCAATATCATTGTGAATAAAGCTTCCAGTAAATCGCTGACTCATGTCTATGGGCATACCATTAAGTTGATAGCCATATTGTGAAGTGAGAGCTTGTATCACTTCACTTAGCGGACTACTTTTGAATATGGATTCACCTTCTCTCCAGCTTGCAATGAGATCTGCTGTGATTACACTTTTCTCTGTAAGTATATTTTTTATATGTACAACCTTATCTCCTGGACCGAGAATATTTTCTCTGTCACTCACCACTTTTACTTTTCCTGTTTTACAGGCTACTGTTAGGTTATTGCTTCTAGAAAATACATTAAACGATGTACCAAGAACAGTAATATCTCCATTTTCTGTATGTACTGTAAATATCTCTCCCTTCTGTACTTCAAAAAAGGCTTCACCGTCGAGAGTGAGCAGTCGATTGGTAGAAAAGTCTTTGTCGTACTCTATACGACTGTTGGCATTAAGATGTACCGAAGAGCCATCAGGTAAGGTGTGCATGCTATAAGTTAGTGTATCGTTATTGATCATTATGCTTTGATCGATTATAGCAGTATACGCTAGCACTCCTATAAGTATGGCCGCAATACCACTTACCCAATACTTCAGGTACGAAACGTTGGCTTCTACTTTACTTTTATTTTTACTTTTTGAAGTGATATCGGCTTGTATTTTCTGAAATAGTGCATCACTATCTAGATCTGGTATTGCAAGATCGGCAGTAGCATCTTGTATCAATTTAAGATCATCGGACATATCAGCATCAAACTGAGTATTGAGTTCAGTATCTGTTACGGATCCTTCTATCCATTTGGCGATGATATGTTCTTTGTTTTCTTTCACTTATATGATGTGACAGTTCAGTAATTAATTACCCTACTATATTTTACGATGAATTTTTCTGAGTTGTAATAATGCCTGCGACATTCGTTTCTCTACTGCTTTTTGTGATATTCCTAGTCGTTCTGCGATCTCCCTATATTTCAGTCCATCTATTCTATTCATTAAAAATACCTCACGTTGCCCTTTGGGAAGAGAAGAGATTGCAGTATTAAGCTTTGCTTTGAACTCCTTCATCTCCATTATATATTCTGGAGATTGTACTTGTGACGTTCTCTTGGCTGCACTTTCAAATCTCATAACCACTTTCTGATGATCTACCTTATTCAGCCATAGATTTTTTATACTTGTATAGAGGTATGACTTTTCTTTGCCAGGAGTGATCGTAGACATTTTATGCCAGTACTTGGTAAATGCTTCTTGTACGAGATCCTCTGCAGACTGTTGATCTTTAGTTTGGTAGTATGCATACCTATACAGTGGTTGGACCCATTGCTGATATATACTGTTGAATATTTTTTCCTTTTGGCTTGAGGTCATATATGATAATCGTAACTACTGTAAATATATGATTTTGGGATTAGATGGTTTTATGAAGCAAAGGTTAGATTTTTATTTACAACTTGGTAGGGTATCCCATAACTTGCTTGTCTCAATAACGTAACCCTAATCAGCTTAATCTGAAAAATTCAGCTTATGAAACAATTATTAATTGCATTTCTTCTCTTTATTGCTTGGCATACAGAAGCTCAAATCTATAATGATTACATAGGTGCAGGACAGAGTCAAGGCGTCACCTTTACGAGTAGTGATAGCCAATCAGATGGTCTTGCTGCTATGAATGGCACTGGGCTTAATTTAGATATGAGAGGATCATCTAGGTTTTTAGCACATGCTACTATGGGATTCACTATTGATGATGTACAGTTGCTTACCGAAGTAGGAATAGAATCGTGGATAGATATTCAGATGGAATTGCCAGTAAGTAAATATGCAGAGCCTACCGTTGAAATTATTTACAGTCTATTAGAGCAGTGCAATGAAAATTTTGGTGAGTCAACTTGCGAAGATTTATTTATCCCTAATGCAGGTATGTGGAGGGTGGCATGGTGGGACCATGTTATGAAAAGTAATGATCAATTAAGACAAAGAGTGGCTTTATCATTAAGTGAAATATTGGTAATCTCTGATCAATCGCAATTGCAAAATTCTCCTCATGGCTTAGCTGCATACTATGATATATTAGCGAGTAATGCCTTTGGGAACTATGAAGATATTCTTCAACAGATCACTCTTAATCCATCGATGGGATTCTATCTAAGTCACATCAATAACCCTCGAACTATTCCTACCCAAAATACAAGACCAGACGAAAATTATGCACGAGAGATTATGCAACTATTTACGATTGGTCTCTATGAAATGTGGAATGATGGTAGTAGAAAAGTGGATATGTCTACGGGTGAGTGGATACCTACTTATGACAATGATGATATAAAAGGGTTAGCTAAAGTATTCACAGGGTTGAGTGGAAGTGCATGGTACACAGAAGATATAGAAGCGCCTGTTCAGTTTGGATTTCAGTTCCAAGCGTATGATCTTTTATTACCGATGAAAATGTATGAAATATGGCATGAGCCTGGAGAAAAAGAGATAATAGGAGGACATATTATTCCATCTGGACAAGCAGGAATGGAAGATATTCTAGAAGCCATCAATGTGCTATTTAATCATGATAATGTTGGACCATTCATAGCAGAAAGATTGATACAGAGATTGGTAAAGTCGAATCCTACTCCAGCATATATAGATAGAGTCGCGTCAGTATTCAATGATAATGGCTCTGGAATTAGAGGTGACCTTGGCGCTACGGTAAAGGCTATACTTTTAGATGCTGAAGCGTATGATTGCTATTGGATAGATGAAGTAGCTAATGGTATGCTAAGGTCTCCACTATTGAGATATACTCAGATGATGAAGGGCCTTAAAGTAGAATCGGATACTGATCTATTTTTCAATGCAGGAGGTATCTATGAAGCTTTTGCTGGGCAAGCACCTTTAGGAGCCCCAACGGTATTTAATTTTTATAGTCCAGAGTATGTACCTAATGCTGACTTCGCTTATGAAAATTTGGTGGGTCCGGAGTTCCAAATATTAAACTCGTCCACATCATCGAACTATGTCAATTATATGCTGCTCGCTTTTATGAGAGACTACCTAAATGATAGATTTTCTATAACAGGAACGAGTAGTGAAATACAAAATGTACTCAATGGTAATGATGGACTTTATAATCCATATGACCCTGTTAATAATGATAGTTATGCCGCCAGATTTGGCGATGAATTATGGATGGATCTTGGGTATGCTCCAGCAGATTTGATAGACTATCTAGATATATTAATGTGCAATGGATCTCTCAGTGATGATACTAGAGAGCGATTAACTAACTCAGCAAGTAGAGCTGATTTATTTACTCCGATAGACGCGGCACATTATGCAGCATATATGATTATGATTGATCCTGATTTCACTATTCTAAAATAATACTCTAGGTAATAGATACCTCAAAATTTAATATTATGGCAAAACGTAATTATAGCAGAAGAGAATTTTTAGGTGCGGCACCATGTCTAGCATTAGGGACCACCACTTTGTTTTCGTCATTGATAAATCTAAAAGCAATTAACTCTCTTATGGGTACTACTGCAGTAGTCGGAGGAGAGTATAAAGCATTGGTTTGTATTTTATTGTCTGGAGGTAACGATTCGTATAATATGATTATACCTCGTAGCGACAATGAGTACAATGAATATGCAGCGGCAAGATCCAACTTGGCTATACCGCAAGATGAACTTTTGCCTATTACGCCAAATACCTCTGATGGTAGAGAATATGGTTTGCATCCTAAGATGACAGGCTTGCAAAATATATTTCAACAGGGAAATGCTGCATTTGTCAATAATGTAGGTACGCTGGTAGAGCCAGTCACTAAGTCCACTATAGAAAGTCAATCTGTTTCACTCCCACTAGGATTACTCTCACACATCGATCAAGCTGCACATTGGCAGACGGCCTTTCCACAAGAGAGAACATCAATGGGTTGGGGTGGAAAAATGGCAGATATTCTGAAGTCAATGAACTCTAACGATGAGGTATCTATGAATATCTCTTTAGGCGGAAACAATATATTTCAAAGAGGAGAAGAGGTCTCCGAATTTTCGATAAATAATGATGGAGGCGTTTCTGTATTTCAGTATGGAAGTCAAGAACCGTTTTTTGATCTTATGACAGATGACATCAGTAGTATGACTAATAAGCAATACGGAGATGTCTTTAAAGATTCATATAAAGGTGTACTTAAGAGAAGTATCGAAAGCAATGAATTTTTTAATGATGCGATAGCAGATAATGGAGACTTAAATACTCAATTTTCTAATACTAATATATCTAAAGATCTCAGAATGGTAGCGCAAAGTATTGCTGCCAGAAATACATTAGGAGCTAAAAGACAAATCTATTTTGTAGAGATGGGTGGATTTGATACTCACGACGATCTGGGAAATCAACATGCGAACTTGTTAGAAAGATTGGATACTGCAATGTCAGAATTTTATGCAGCTACGGAAGAGTTGGGCGTAAGTGACTGTGTAACGACTTATACTATTTCAGATTTCGCTCGTACATTGAGTAGTAATGGTAATGGTACTGACCATGCCTGGGGAGGAAATACAATCGTAATGGGTGGTGCAGTAAAAGGTAAAGAAATGTATGGCGAATATCCTATTATTGGCCTAAATACTGATCTCGAATTAGGTGGAGGTGTACTATTGCCCACTACAGCAGCGGATCAATATTTTGCTGAAATCGCTTTGTGGTTTGGAGTGTCACCCAATGATCTCTCTTTAGTATTACCTAACATTGGAAATTTCTATGATGTTGCATCAGGTGCAGCACCGCTTGGATTTTTGATTTAACCCTGCACAAAAAAATAATGATGATGAAATATATACTTGCAATAATAGTGGCCATTACTTTTTCTATAGGCGTATCTGCTCAATGTATTGACGATACTCATAGTCCCTTTCAAAATCAAGGATGGATGTCATGCAATACTAGTATAGGGCCGATACCAGAACGCGGTGATGTGCATTGGATACAATATGATCTAGGTGAAGTATATGTATTGGATTCACTTTACATTTGGAATCACAATGTCTGGGGAGAAACCGAAATGGGAGTGAAAACTATTATGATAGACTACTCTACAGACCAACAAACGTGGATGTCTTTAGGACCATTTGATATAGAGAAAGCTACAGGTTCATGGAAGTATCAAGGCGGTATGGGACCTTCACTAAATAATGCGAAGGCGCAGTATGTAGTTATTTCTGTATTGTCAACTTTTGCTGATGATTTGGCTTGCGCCGGAGTCGGAGAGTTTCTTTTCTATCTAGGGGAGTCTGTAGATGTCAACGATACACAAATAGTAGATATAGATTGGAGTATTTCACCTAATCCAACTTCTGATAATATTACAATCACATTACCTCAAGATATTGCCGTAGAGAGTTTGAGTCTATTCAATTCAGTAGGTGCAATCGTATCTAGAACACAGGGTCCCTCTGGAAACCAATTTACTTTTTCCATTGATGATTTACAAAACGGTTTGTATTATATCAGTATTCAATCTCAAAGAGGAACCATGAGTCGGAGTTTCGTAAAAGTGGATTAAGTCTATATAAATTGAATAGTAACGGTAGTCAAATTCAATTTGCGTTTTTCGCAATAGTATCATTTTGAACAAATGCTAAATTTATTTGTCTCTGGAAATTATCGGAATATCTATGAAGCACCATTAATCGTGACCTTACACTTAACTTCCTTGGTTGGCCATATGAATTAGTTCTATTGAAATTACCATTCCCAGAATTAATAGATTGTGATGGCCTTCGATGATTGCTATTCCATATTTATCTTTATCGGACCATATCTTTCTAGATACTTTTGCAATGTCATCTTCGCCTAAGTAAATGGTATATTCTTTTCCTGTCCAATTCCCTTCTGCGTGGTAAGTAGCCAGTGCACTCGATAATGTATACTGGTGAGATAAATTTACCTTCGTTAATTCCGCCTCGACTCCACCTGTCAATAATAATTGATATTTATATTGAAATAGTTTAGGTAATTTTTCTATTAATAATGCAACTTTATTTTCTTCATCTTTAAAAATGATATGATTATATGATAACCATCCTGGACAACTTACAGTATATATTAGATGGTCATCTTCGTAGATTTCAAAAGACTTCCGCCAGAACCCTTTTTTAGAGATAGTATATTTATGAAATTCTGGCATGGTTACGGTTTGTAAAAATTATTTTTTTGTGTTTACAATTACTTATGTTGTGCAGTAATCTGGATTAACATTTCACGAGGTAATGTCAAGTGGATGTAATGGTGTAAGTACTACACTGGGTATACAATAAACTTCGTCTATTTATTTCTGTGTTCTAGCGATCATGACTAGAGCAATCACAGAAAACACCATATTAGGTAGCCAAACTCCAATTGCTGGAGATAGGGATAAATTGCTACTAAAGGTAGTAGAAAATTTTGAAATGATAACGAAGGCAGCGCCGAGTACAACTCCAGATGCTAAATGAAATCCCATTCCTCCTCGGACCTTTCTTGATGCTACAGCGACACCCAGAAGTGTTAGTATTAATATCGTAAATGGATCAGCGTTTCTTCTGTGATATTCCACCAAAAATTTCTTAGCCGTGTCCATTCCTTTAGATTTTTCATTGGCTATATATTCTTTGAGATCAGGAGTAGTCATCATCTCCATCTGCTTAGTATATCTTATAAAATCTTGTGGTGCAAAGTTGAGTATAGTATCCATCTTCTCACCTTTCCCTATAATGAGATTTTCTTTCATACCATCGAAAGTATGAATCTCATAATTGTTAAGTGTCCAAAGGTTACCTTTTTGACCATCAGGATTCATTTCCTTTAGTTTGAGACTTCTGGCTTTCAAGACATACTTAAGTTGATGATCTGCAAATCTCTCTAGTCGAAAGTTTTGTGGTGTACTATCTCTTAATCTGAAGTATCTGATATAAACTTTCTCATCTGGACGAGTAAAAAAATGTATGTCATTTGATAGCGCTTGTTTTGCTGATTTTTTAATGTGTTTGCTTTCAAATTCATTTTTGATCTTGGTGCTATTTGGGATAACATAATTATTACCAACCCATAATAATCCAGCGATTATAGATCCAGCGACCATAAACGGAGCAAGCAGTCGATAATAACTAACTCCTGAACTCAGAATAGCTACTATCTCAGAATCTTTGGCCATTCTAGATGTGAAAAATATAACGGCCAATAGAGCAAATAAAGGCCACAATAAACCATTAATCCAAGGAATGAAATTGAGGTAATAATCAAAGAGTATTTCTTTGGTGGTTACTGAGTCGCGCATAAATTTATCGACCTTTTCAAAAAAGTCAATAGTAATAGCGATCATAGTAATCAGTACTATTGTAAAGAAGAATGTACTTAAGTACTTCTTAATAATGTATATGTCGATCTTCTTAAACAATCCTATAGAAATATTAGAGACGTTGAGTGATTAAAGGTAGTATAACGTTTTTCCACTGGGTAAACGTCCCCTCTTGAATTTTTTCTCTTGCCGTACGTACTAGCCATAAGTAGAAACTAAGATTATTGATGGTAGCAATTTGCATAGCCAAATATTCCTTTACCTTGAATAGGTGACGTAAGTAAGCCTTACTATGGTCACGACTGGTTGCGGCTTCACTATCCGCATCGATAGGACTAAAGTCTTCCCTCCATTTAGCGTTTTTCATGTTTATGACACCATTCTTAGTGTATAGCATACCATGTCTTGCATTACGACTTGGTAATACACAGTCAAACATGTCGATTCCCAGAGCTATACACTCTAGTATGTTCTCTGGTAGCCCAACACCCATTAAGTATCTTGGCTTATCTTCCGGCAGTATGTTAGTAACGACTTCTGTCATAGCATACATCTCATCATGAGGTTCACCTACAGATAATCCACCTATAGCATTGATTGGCATATTTGTGCCTGCTATATATTCTGCGGACATTTCTCTAAGATCCGTATATGTACTTCCTTGTACAATTGGTGCTAGAGTTTGATCATAGTCGTAGATAGGATCAGTCTCATTAAATCTAGTAATGCATCTCTCTAACCATCTGTGTGTCATGTGCATTGATCTACGCGCATACTTATAGTCACATGGATATGGAGTACATTCGTCAAAAGCCATGATGATATCTGCACCTATTTCTCTTTGCGTATCCATAACAGACTCTGGAGAAAAGAAGTGCATAGATCCATCTATGTGGGATCTAAATTTCACGCCTTTTTCAGTAATCTTCCGCATTCCTTTTAGACTGTATACTTGGTATCCACCACTGTCAGTGAGTATAGGCCTATCCCAGTTGATAAACTTATGTAAGCCTCCTGCCTTTTGCAAGATATCTGTTTGTGGTCGTAGATATAAGTGATACGTATTACCTAGAATAATATCGGCATTGATAGTTGTTTTTAGCTCTTCTTGGTGTACGCTTTTGACAGTCCCTTGCGTACCTACAGGCATAAAAATTGGCGTTTGTATTTTACCGTGTGCCGTATGCATTATGCCAGCTCTAGCTGAGCTTCCTGGGTCCTTGTGTGTTATGTCGAATTTCAATTCTTTCTATTTTTTAATTATTGATTTGCTTCCACGAGTAAACTATATAGCTGAAACGGATTTTTTACCGTCATTACTCAGCATGTCTCATTTTCAACTCACCTTCTTAATCTTGCTTGATCCATTTTGAGAAGAACACCGATCATGATGCTAAATCCAAGTAGCGAAGATCCACCTTTACTTAGGAAAGGTAAAGGTATACCTATCACAGGCATTAGTCCCATAGCCATACCGATATTTATAAAGAAGTGGACAAATATGATGGAAGCTACGCCGTAGGCATAGTATCGTATAAATCTATTTTTTCCTCTTTCGGCTATTATAGTAATTCTTATTAATAAGACAGTAAATAAAAATATCACCATAAAACTACCCAAGAACCCCTGCTCCTCTCCCACAGTACTGAAGATGAAATCTGTGGATTGCTCAGGGACGTAGTTGAGTTTGGTCATTTCTCCTTTGAGGAAGCCTTTGCCTTGTATACCACCAGATCCGATAGCAACTTTACTTTGTATAATATTATATAGTGAGCCATAAGGGTCGCACTTCGTAGGGCGTAGCCATACATTGATTCTATCTTGTTGGTGTGGCTGTAATATATTGTTGAATGTGTAACTACTAGCAAAGGATAAGACGATAGCTAATGCTACAGGTGTGGCAACTACAGCCAAGAAACTAGACTTACGTTGTATGAGATACCAAATTGAAAACCCAATTAGGGCAAGTGCGGCTATAAGTATCCCATAGAGTTGGTAGCCATTATGGTATATAGCAATCGACATAGTTGCTAATATCAATATCAACAAGCCTGCTCTCAGTGGTTTATACTTGTTAAATATGAGTACCGCAGATCCAGACAGTAATGACAACAATGTAATGGCTTCAAAACTGTAAACTAATGAGCCAATGAAAATGAAAAATAAAAATCCAGCTATAATGTAATATACTGAAGAGATTCCAGATCGATAGAGTACGATGAATAATGAACTGAATACAACCGCTGATCCAGCGTCAGGCTGTAAGAGTATAAGTACTACTGGTCCCATGATGATGCCAATGGCGCCCATCATATATTTCATCGATTTCACATTAATCCTGTAGAAACTCAGATAAGAAGCTAAGGCTAGGCTAGTGCCAAATTTGGCAATCTCTGATGGTTGAAAAGAGAATCCACTAAAGACAAACCAAGATCTGGCCCCTTTGATTTCGGTACCTAAGACGAGTACCAAGAGTAACAGAAAAATGGATCCAGCATATATAATATAGGCCAGACTGTTCCATATCTTTTCATCTATGAGTTGTACTATCAGAAACACCAAGACAGAGATAAAAACCCAAATAGTTTGTTTTCCTATAGGGCTATTAAATTCTATAAATGATTTGGAACCTTCCACATAAGTAGCTGCATATAGCATAAGCCATCCTACTATGAGTAGAGAAAAGAACACACTCAATGTGATCCAATCAATTCCAGCCTTACGCTGCTTGAGTGACATTATATCTTATATGGTGGTTAGTATGCGATAAGCTCGTTCTTCTCTATATCACTGACCACAGGTATGGCGTCTCTGAAATCTTTTTTGATATCGATCATGAAGTCCATAAGATCCATTTTAGTCTCATATGCTCCTACACGCACTTGGTAATATGGGCTTACATGTTCCCATTCTAGGTCCACATTAGGGTACATACCTCTGAATTTAGCTTTGGTGCTTTCCATTTTACGACGATCTGGCGTAGTAATGATCTGTATGCGATATCCCTTTATAGTGGATTCAGCCCTCTCATTGGATTGATAGTTGCGTAACATCTGACTTACTTGATCGTCTTCTACGACGTTCACCTGAGCATCTGAATTGTAAGCAACAGTTATTACGATTAGAGCTATTATATATCTTAGTGTCTTCATGTACATTGTATTATTATAGAAAGAGTAACAGAGAGATAACGGAAAGAATTTCTCTGAGATTGCAAAGATAGGGAAGTTGTGGTAATTGAGTACAAGTTATTGCTAAAGTGACGAAACCAACACTACTACGTCAAAAGTTCGAATCTTTTACTAGATTCTGCAAATTGCTTAACAAAGCCGTGAAAGACTATCGCGAAAGCGGTAGTCTTTCTTATTTCACCAAGATTTGTTAGCATTTTCGGCTTTTCGCAAGAAAAACGGAAATATTGAAGCGCACAGCTCAGCGTTTTATTATGGCATAACTACCAGTTTCATTAAGCGTTGGGGCTGTTGTAGATGTCTAAATAGTACTATATTTATACCATGAGGACGATTGCAGTCATTTTTCTATACTTTATTGGCTTATCCGCTGGTTTGGCGCAAACCGTTACGGTATCTAAGGAGATGCCCCTAAAGTCCGATTTGGCTTATGATCTGCTAGGTCTAGTCGGTGACAATATCCTGCTATATAGAGATCGTGGCAATTATAAGTACAATGTTGAAGTCTTTGATAAAGAGATGGCTTTTGTTAAAGATCGAGATATTCAATTTGAAAAAAAGAAAGTCGATGTACATGGAATTGTAGCTAGAGATAGCAGTTTCAATATGATGTATAGCTATAAGGATGATGGAGAAATTATCCACATGATCCGGAAATACGATGGCAATATGATATTGGAGGATAGCACTGAGTTATTTCGTCTACCCAAGACATTTAAGAAAAATAGATTTTTGCTTGAGACATCGGAGAATAAGAAGTTTTCTATTCTATTCAATTTTGAAGATGATTCGAAAATGGAATTTTATGTCATCAGACACGATAGTCTGGATGTACTTCATAAAAAGGTATTAGAAGTTGAGGACCTTGATCTTAGAGAGCGGTTTAAAAAAATAGTGCTGACAGATAGGTCTGAAATACTAATTTTACTAGAAGAAAAGAACAGCAGATTTAGCAGAGATGAAAATCATCTAGGCCTATTTATCTTGGACAGAGCAGGTGGCTATCAATATACTCAGATTAATAATCATGAGATTGTGGTCAGTGATGTAGATCTCAATTTTGATAATGTTAACCGAAGGGTATCTGTAGTAGGACTCTGGCATGACAAGAATAAAGATGCAGCGAAAGGCTATTTTTACCTTAATAAGCCATTTGTAACTTTAGCGGAAGTAGAAGATTTGGTTTTGGAAAACTTTGTTCCGGAGTTTTTAGCAGAAGCTAATAGTAAAGAGATCGGCAAGTCTTCAGATCTGAAAGATTTTGTGCTGAATCAAGTTGTCTTGAGACAAGATGGAGGCTTTATATTTTTTGCAGAGTCTCAGAGAGCATATGCCAGACGCACAAGTTACCAATCCACCTATGGAAGAGGAGAAGGCTTGAATGGATGGATGGATCACTTTTATGAAGATGTAGTAGCTATAGCAGTGCACCCTGATGGTCAGGAGCATTGGCGAAGAGTTTTATTTAAAAAGCAGTTTTCACAAGACGATTTAGCTATATTTTCTTCGTACTTTCTCATGAAAACACCATCTAGACTTAAGCTAGTGTTCAATGATGAAATAAAAAACAATAATACGGTAAGTGAGTATATACTAGACCCTATTGGACGATTCAATCGGAATAGTTTACTATCTACGGACTACCAAAACTTAAAAATCAGGTTTTCTGATGCGATACAGATATCTCCCAATGAGTTTATAGCTCCAAGTGAAAAAAACAGGAAGTTATCTTTAGTTAAGATTACCTATTAGCTTACATTTAATGGGCTAAAAATATACGTGTAGCAACTTTTCCTTTTGTAGGAATGGTTATTGCTTTTGTTGATAAGAGAGAATAGAGAAGTATGTATGACATTATACTAGCGATGATCACCTCATTTGCACTTACATTCGTGGCAATACCGTCTATAATATCGGTAGCACGAAAGAAAAAGCTGTTTGATGAGCCAGATCACAGGAAATCCCATACGGTGAGTACGCCGTCTTTGGGAGGGATAGGCATATTTGCGGGTACGCTCTTTTCCATCATATTATGGACGCCGTTCAATTATTTTGGGGATCTTCAATATATCCTCTGTGCATTCATAATCATATTTTTGATTGGAGCTAAAGATGATATAGACCCAATTTCTCCTTCCAAGAAGCTATTAGGTCAGTTATTTGCTGCAGCTATTCTAGTATTCAAAGCCAATATTAGATTGACAAGTCTATATGGCATCTTTGGCGTTGGGGTATTACCTGAGTATGTCAGTATAGTCCTTTCTATATTTACGATCATAGTTATTATCAATGCTTTTAATCTTATTGATGGTATCAATGGATTATCAGGAGGTATTGGATTGTTGATATCTATTACTATGGGTAGTTGGTTTTTCTTGATTGATAGGGTAGAGATAGCTATTGTTGCATTCTCACTGGCAGGATCCCTTATTGCTTTTCTCAAGTATAATGTTACCCCCGCTCAGATATTTATGGGTGATACAGGTTCCCTTTTGCTGGGACTGGTATGCTCTATTCTAGCCATCAAATTCATAGATATCCACAAAGATTTAGGAGACAATCAATACGCTTTCAAATCAGCACCATCTTTGGCTATAGCTGTGATGATATTGCCACTATTTGATACTTTAAGGGTTTTTGTAATTAGGATACTTAATGGCAAATCTCCTTTCTATCCTGATAGATCGCACATCCACCACCTTATGATTGATTGTGGATTATCTCATATGAATGCTACATACATCTTATTAGTAGTCAATGCATTATTTATATTCATAGCAGTGGGATTACAAGGCGTAGGTAACCTATATCTATTATTGATACTTGTTGCTCTAGCTTTATTATTGACTTCTATACTAAAGAGTATTGCCGATAGGAAAAAGGCAGCTTCTACATAGCCAAAATCTTAATTTATGCCAACATGGATATTCGTATTTCTCGGTGGAGGACTTGGATCAGTGGCGAGATGGTCTATCGCTAGATGGCTTACCCCTCAGGAGGGAGCTTTTCCTTTAGGTACATTTCTAGCTAATATTCTGGCTTGTTTGATATTGGGTATATTGATGGGATACCACATCAAACATCCAATGGCCCACCAGCATAGACTATTACTTATGATTGGATTTTGTGGAGGATTCAGTACGTTTTCAACATTCAGTGCAGAGACTATGCATCTCCTCAAAGCAGGTAACCACTTGCTAGCGCTTACATATGTAGGCACCAGTCTTATAGCAGGTTTAGTAGCCCTCTATGTAGGTTTAAAGCTCATGCCTCAGTAAGTATTTATACTTTCTATCTCTACATTCTTCTTTGCATCATTTGACCATAAGTCTCATACTCTAATTTCTTAGCAGTACTCATCACAAACAACTCTCCTTGACCACTTAATTCTGCTGCTTCATCTTGTACTATAATGAAATCGTCAGTACTAGCAAGTTGACCATTGATGGTGAGTGTTCCACTAAGTACATATAGACTATGTATGGCAGTCATATCTTCTATAGTATGTGTACCATTCAGCGTCCACTTTTGAATATTTACCTGCGGAGTATCTAGATGCATGATTCCCTTGTCGCCAGCATAATGTAGTATCTCTAGATCACCATCGATAGATCTAGGTATGTCAGCTGCAGCATAATCATTATAGCTTGCTGGCTGTTGCATCGTTTTGTTGAGATTAGGATCTACCCATATCTGAAACATGCGACTGCCTTCATTCATATGTTCGGCATGACTGATACCATTACCAGCTCTGATGATCTGTGCATCGCCTATATTGAGTTCTTTCCAGTCTTTGAGCTGCGTGTCATAATGTCTAATAGTCCCATCAAGTACAAACGACATAATCTCAAATCCTTCATGAGGGTGTAGACCAATAGTACTTTCTACTTTAGCAATCGCATTAGCCCAGTAAAATAATGAAGAATAAGGCTTAGTTGGTCCACCTTCTCTCGGAAATCCAATAGGCTTATTCTCTACAATCTCTCCGCCGTTAAAGGCTCCGTAAGCTTGGCTGTCTTTACTAATAATTTGTACGCTCATGATTTAATATTTGACTATGAAACAGAGGAAAGCTGAAAATGTTTGTAATAACAAATGTTTTACTTTTCCAGGAATGTATTTTAAGGATTCTTGATGTTTTATTTTTCCATAACACCTACTCCGAATAGAGCAAAATCATATTTTACAGGATCTGTTGGATCGAATTTTTTTAAGGCGGCTGTAAGCTCTAATACAGTTTGAAAATCTCTTTGCTTTCTCTTAATCAGCTTTAGTTTTCTACCTACTCGGTCTACATGCACATCTAAGGGCATAAGCAATTGTGAGGCTTGCAATGTATTCCATATTCCGAAATCGACACCCGTTTCACTATCTCTTACCATCCACCTCAAAAACATATTGATTCGCTTGCAAGTCGAACCCCTGGCAGGCGTCGCAACATGTTTTCGAGTACGCTGAGGTGCATAATCTATATCAAAAAACCCATCATGGAATCCTTTAATAGCTTCTCCGACATGATCACTATCGGCGGTTAGGTGTTGCGTAAAGGCATTCTCCAGACTTTCATGTTGTCTGTAGTATCGCTGCAGATAATCTAAAAAGTATAGAGTGTCTGTATATTGGAATGTACGATGTTTAAAATGTTCAAATCGACTTCTATCCTCTTCAGTATGATTCACAATAAACTCATAAGGCGAGTCTCCCATGAGTGTAAAAAGCTCCTTTGATTTATTAATAATGGTTTTTCTAAGACCCCAAGAAAGCATTGAAACCCAAAATGCAGTAATCTCTATATCTTGTTTCTTGGTATAGCTGTGAGGGATACTAATAGGGTCTGCTTCTACAAAATCAGAAGTATTATATTCTATTACCTTGGCATCTAGATAGGCTTTGAGTTCGGCTTTCTTCATATCATAAAGTTAAGTACAGTTATTGACGTGCGTTCAATTTTTCATTGAGCTGGTTGCCGAGAACATAGAAAGAGATTAAGACTAAGAAGATCGCAAGACCAGGAAATACAGCTAGCCACCAAGAACTGAAACTTGCCCTAGCATCAGCTAACATACTTCCCCAGCTTACTTCTTCTAATGGAATACCAAGACCTAAGAATGATAAGGTCGATTCTAATAATATTGCTCCGCTGATAGCAAAAGCGGTAATAGATATTACACTCGTAAGCGCATTGGGCAATGCATGTTTAATAATTATTTGTACATCCGATAGACCAATTGATTTGGCTGATTGAATGTATTCAAGGTTTTTGATTTGTAAAATTTCTGCTCTCACTAATCTTGCAAATTTGGGCCAGCCGATGATGGATATAATGATAATTACATTCCAAATAGAAGGCCTACTGAATACCGCCAACAAAGCGAGAATGATAAATAGAGCTGGGATACTATTGAGTACTTCTATGATCTTGGAAGTAATAAGATCTATAGGAAAGTTAACGATTGGTTTAATCGTAGAAGGTATATATCTCAATACTCCATACAGCAATATGCTTATTATCAAGACCACTATGAGGTAGTAAGAGATATTAGGATTGATGACCAAGGGATAGATAATATAATATAAACCTAGTAGTTTGATTAATCCTCCTAAGAGTAATGCATAGATGTTTATTTTCCATCCATCATCACCAAAATATCCACTTAGAAGTCCTAGGTATAGTCCAATTAACAATGAGAAAAACACAGATAAGAGTCCCACTTTCATTGCGATTGTAGTGCCATGGATAAGTCCAGCTAATACATCTCTACCAAGATGGTCGGTACCTAGCCAATGTCTATATCTTAATGATGAAACCGCCTGATGGTCAAATGGTCCTACACTTATATTTATTTTACTATTGAGTTGGTCACTCGAGTAGGGTATTGGTGGCATCACTTTCCAGTCGAATTTAGATTCGTCATAGATTTTACTTTGCATGATACCTATATCTGATAATAGCTCGACACATACTGGAGCATTAATCGACTCATCGTAGCTAGCGAGTAATGGCAAATCGTTTGCTATGAATCTACTAGATAATCCGACCACCAAGAATATCCCTATGATCCATTGGGCAACTTTCAGAACAGTAGAAGACTGAGTATGGCGATATGTTAGTTTTGACTTATTCATCTCCACTATAAGTTACTCTAGGATTTAGTAAGGTGTATAACACATCACCGATAAGGTAGAAGATTACAGTCACTAGACTGATCAACATCAATATAGCATAGACCACGTTCCAATCTGCTTGAGTGATACTACTATACATCAGACGACCCATTCCAGGGATATTGAAGATCACTTCAATGATCAGTGTTCCTGCTAAAGCTAAAGGTATATTACTGATGATGATAGTCGTAGTGGATATCATCGAATTAGGCAATATATGTTTCCACATGGCACTCCACTTACTTACTCCTTTGGCCTTAAGTGTGGTCGCGTATTCTTTCGCAGACTCTTTAATAAGATCTGCCCTAATAACTCTTGTAAGGTATGCGATATCCTTCAGCGATATACAAATCACAGGAAGAATCAATCGTCCAAAATATTTACCTAGTAGACCCAATAACCCTGTCTGTGTTTCAGAATAAAATGAAGCCGGAGAAGGAAATATGTCTAACCACTTGCTATAGGTATCGGTAGTGAAGTAGACAATAAGTATTGTAGCCATCCAAAATATCGGCACTGAAAATACTGCCAAACTTATACCACTAATCCATCTATCCAGTTTGCTATTCGCGTAATAAGCCGAAAGTATAGATAAAGGTATAGATACGAAGAGCGACAGTATCATACTCATAAGTATCAATAATGAGGTCCACTTAATGGCTGACCAGATCTTGATAAATACTGGTTGAGCATCCAACATGGATGTACCATAATCTCCAGAGATAAAAGATGTGATCCATTTGTGATATTGATTGTCCAATCCATGCCAACGCAGTGATGGTATATGAAGGCCACTTCTTTTTCCATCTTGTGGAATGTGAGTAAGCATATTAGTTATATCATCAATTTGTGGTGTATCTTGATATTCGTTTGCCAAGTATATCAATTGCTTTCGAATGGGTAGAAGGTTTTCTAGTTTTCTGAGCAGTGTAATACTTTGTTTCCAGTCTCTTTTAAATTCTGTTGAGATACTATCATTTACGTCAAAGTATTTGTTTTCAAATTCACTAATGTTAGCGATATACTCTTTAGAAATATTTATAGGAATATTGGATTTCAATAAACGCTTTATGTCTTCTCGATTATAAGCATTTACTTCATTCCATTCTTCTTGACTTGGATAGTGACTAGGTTGTACTGTGATATAGAATAAAGGTTTGTCTTTACCTAATTGTGTGGCTTTCTGAGCATATTGTTTATGATAATTACTTATAGATATACGGTCATCATCTAAAGAAACACCTTCTAATGCTAATGCCTGATTAACTATATCTCCAGGAGTGGAAACACTTAGTATAAATGCCACGATACTTACGACCAAGAGCGTAGGTATGATCATAAGAGATCGTATGACGATGTGTCTCAGCATACATGATGTTTATAGTCTTGACTACTTAAGTGTAAATGTATTGGCAAGATATCCTGGCCTACGAACGGTAGATGATACATTCCACTTGTCATTAGCTATGATACGCTCTGATGGTGCATAGAGAAATATTACAGGCTGCTCTTCATACAATATTTCCTGTACTCTACTGTAAAGCTTATTTCTCACATTAGGATCATCTGAGATTTGGATTTCTTTAGTAATTCTATCCATCTCTTCATTTTCAAATCCGTATATATTTCTACCTCCTAACTTAGTATGATCACTATGCCATCTAGAGTATGGATCATCTAGTACCAGATCTTGTCTCACCATCATAGGTGTCATATCAAAGTCTTTTTTCTTGAGATGTTCGTTTTCTATTTGCTTATAAGGTTTTTGTATCACATTCATTTTGATACCTGCGCCAGCTGTAGCCTCTTTCATTAGAAGTGCAATTTGTTGTCCTAGCTTACCTTCAGATACATACATGTCTAACTCTAGTTCAGTTTGGTTTCCGCCAATCATTTTATCTATCGTGCCATCGTTATTGCTGTCTTTCCATCCAGCTTCAGCCAGCATAGATTTTGCCTTTTTGACATCATAAGATAATGGACTAAGAGATTTGTTATAATAGCTTTTTCCTGGATGGATCGGACCAACAGTTCGTGTGCCATTTCCATAGTCTATTGACTTTATGACGTTGTCAATATCTATAAGATGACCTAATGCTTTTCTTACCGTTTTGTCACTAAGTTCAGGACTGTCATTGTTCAAGGCAATCATGTAATATTTAGTAAGTTGTGGTGTAAGATATTGGTAGTTGTTTTCTTCACTTTGCAAGTTTGAGAAAACAGATCCACTTACTTCTGGCATTAAATCTATATTTCCTTCTTTAAGCTGAGTTATGGCTGTTGTTTCATCTGGAAGAATATCAAAAACAATTCGCTTCGGACCTGCCATTAAAAATGGACTGCTAGTTCCTTTTGCCCAATAATTTTCTTTGCGATCAAGTATTATATATTCGTCGGTTACCCATTCGCTAAGTTGATATGGACCACAGCTATTTACTATTTCTCTTCCATACTTTAAACCATTCATATCATCAACCCATTGCATGATTGTCGAATCTTTAGCTATAATTTCCTTTAGCTTCTCTTCATCTGCAACATCACCAAGAGATAGACTGGCTGTCACTCCTTTGGGGTCGTATATATGAGCAGGGTAAGTTTCGAGCGTACAAGCTGTTTCTTTGGCTAATAAATAATCTTTCGAAAATATGACATCAAACTTCTTCGGATTATTAGGGTCTACTACAACGTCAGAAATAAATTGTAAATGAGACCTATAACCGCCAGCTTTTACTCTAATATTTTTGACAGCTTTTATAGAAAATATGTAGTCCGCTGCAGTTATATCTTTACCATCATCCCATTTGGCATCAGGGAGATACTCCATAGTGAATTTAATACTTCCTGCATAAGGACCTTCAGTTATTTTTACTTCTTCTGGTATCGCTTTGATTAGTACAGGGATCAACTCTAAACTCTCAGGATCGAAATCTGCTAACTGAGGGAATATATACTGATAGACATCTCTAGCAGATGGACTAGGATATATAAAAGGATGCAACTTCTGAGGATCTTTTTTTTTGCGTATGTGCAGGACTCCGTCTTGTGTGGTAGAGTCAGAGGTGCTTGTATCTGACTTGCAGGATATCACTATACAGCTAATGCAAACTAATATGAAGAGATAATGAGAGAATCTTTTCATGGGGATGTAGGTTGAGTTTATAATGTATTAATAGTCTACAAGGTAATTGATTTTTTTAGATTCAAGGAAGAGAGTCTTTATACATAATTTGAGTAAAGAACTATCGACGAGATAATCCGTTATGTTTACAACTAACTAAGATATTACAATGAAAACTATTTTAATCGCTGGAGGCACAGGACTAGTAGGGACTCGTATCATAGAATTGCTCGATCCTAAGGAGTATCATATTAATATACTCACAAGATCACCTAAGCCTGCCAAAAATAACATAACGTATCATCATTGGGATATAGAAAAGGGAATTATTGATGAACACGCTCTAGATGCTGATTATCTAATTAATTTGACAGGTGCAGGGATTGCAGATGCAAGATGGACAGATAGTCGCAAAAAGCTATTAATCGATAGCCGTGTGAATAGTACTATGCTGATCTATTCTGCCATGAAAAAAGCAAATAGAAAATTTAAGGTAGCGGTATCCGCATCAGCGATCGGTTACTATGGAGATCAAGGGGATAAGGTCTTAGACGAAAGTAGTAATCCTGGAGATGAATTTCTATCTACATGTTGCATGCTATGGGAAGATGCTTCGAGTAAGTTATCTGAAGTTGCCTCACAAAATAGAATACTAAGAGTAGGGTTAGTGCTGTCAAGTGTAGGAGGAGCGCTCCCAAAAATATTGATGACTAAGGCAATACGTGTGTTTAATTATTTTGGTAATGGAAAGCAATATTATAGTTGGATACATATAGACGATATCAGTCGTATGTTTATTCATCTACTTCAAAGCCCAGGTTATAATACAATCTATAATGGCGTAACTCCCAGGCCATTGATGAATAAGAAATTTACAGAAGAAGTAAGGGATGCAATAGGTTCAGGGGTAGTGATACCAGCTCCATCATTTGGTCTAAAGCTCGCACTTGGAGAGATGTCTAATGTAGTATTAAACTCTAATCGTGTAATCCCTAAAAATTTCATAGCGGAAGGGTTTGAATATAGATATATTGATTTGACTCCAGCTGTTGAAGATTTATTGGCAAGGAACATATAAAAAAGCAGCTCTCACATGGGTGAAAGCTGCTTTTGGTACTTTTTTATGACAGCCAAGTAAAGTACTGAACTGCGTATTTCACTATTTTTGTTTTCTTTCGAAAGCCAAATGAAATACTGAACTGCGTATTTCACTATTTTTGTTTTCTTTCGAAAGCCAAAAATTATCTACTTAAGAACATATTTCTTTGACTCTCTAATTCTCTGAAGTAAGGGTCTTTTAGATCTTTTACAAATCTAATAGCCTCACCTGTAGACTTCATCTCTGGTCCTAAATTTTTATCTACGTTAGGGAATTTATCGAATGAGAATACTGGTACTTTTATAGCGTATCCTTCCAGTTTTCTCTCTACCGTAAAGTCTTTTAATTTATTCGCTCCGATCATTACTTTAGTAGCAATGTTGAGGAATGGCACTTGGTATGCTTTAGCGATAAATGGTGTAGTACGTGATGCTCTTGGATTGGCCTCGATTACATATACCTGCTCTACACCGTCTGCATCAGTCTTTATCGCAAACTGGATATTGATCAGACCTTTGATCTTTAGTGCATGAGCCAGCTTGATCGTGTACTCTTTCATTTTAGCTAATGCATCTTCACCAAGGCTATAAGTAGGTAGCATAGCCGAACTATCACCAGAGTGTACTCCTGCAGGTTCTATATGCTCCATAATACCCATGATCATCACATCATCACCATCACATATTGCATCCACTTCAGCCTCTCTTGCTCTTTCTAAGAATTGATCCACGAGTACTTGATTATCAGGCATGTGTTTAAATATACTGAGTACATGTCTTTCAAGTTCTTCATCATTGAGGACGATACGCATACGCTGACCACCTAGTACATATGAAGGTCTTACAAGTACAGGATAAGTAACCTCATTTGCTACTCTTATCGCTTCATCAACATCCGTTGCTACTCCAAAATCTGGATAAGGTATACCCAACTCTTTAAGCATATTAGAAAATCTTCCTCTATCTTCAGCTAAATCCAATGCATCAAAGCTAGATCCCAGTATTTTGATACCGTGATCTTTTAGTTTTTCTGCAAGCTTAAGTGCAGTCTGACCACCTAGCTGTACGATGACACCCTCAGGTTTTTCTAATTCGATAATCTCTAGTAAGTGTTCCCAGAATACTGGCTCAAAATATAATTTATCCGCTACATCAAAATCAGTAGAAACCGTCTCTGGATTACAATTGACCATGATCGCTTCATACCCTGATTCTTTGATGGCCATTAAGCCATGTACGCAGCAGTAGTCAAACTCAATACCTTGACCAATACGATTAGGTCCTGATCCAAGTACAATTATTTTTTTCTTGTCCGATGAGATACTTTCGTTCTCTGTATCGAATGTAGAGTAAAAATAAGGCGTCTGTGCTTCAAATTCTGCTGCACAAGTATCTACCATTTTATATGTTCGGATAATACCAAGTTTCTTACGTTGCTTAGTCACAGGCTCTTCGTCTATTCTCATAAGCCAAGCGATCTGAGCATCTGAATACCCTACGGATTTTAACTCTCTGAAAAAATCTGCAGGAATATCTTCTGGCACATTATACCTCATGAGTTGATCTTCGTACTTCACCAGTCTCTTGATCTGCTCTAGATACCATCTGTCGATTTTTGTCAATTTGAATATTGTATTGACAGGAACTCCTAATCTAAGCGCATCTTTTACCCTATATATCCTGTCATCACTAGGTACTTCTAGTCTCTTTAGGATGTCTTCTGTACGTATCCATTCTTTCTTATCAGCACCTAGTCCACTTCTGCCATTCTCTTGAGATTGACATGCTTTCTGTAATGCTTCGAGGAAAGTGCGACCAATAGCCATGACTTCACCTACAGATTTCATTTGTAGACCCAGAGTATGTTCAGAACCATAGAATTTATCAAAATTCCATCTAGGCATCTTTACGATTACATAATCTAATGTAGGTTCAAAGTATGCTGAAGTTGTTTTTGTTATTTGGTTTTTGAGCTCGTCTAGATTATATCCGATTGCTAGCTTCGCCGCTATCTTTGCAATAGGATACCCAGTAGCTTTACTAGCTAATGCGGACGATCTAGATACACGTGGATTGATCTCGATACACATCAGTTTTTCGGTCTCAGGATCTTGAGCAAACTGTACATTACAGCCACCTGCAAAATTACCCATAGATCTCATGAGCTGGATAGCATCATTACGCATCTTTTGGTAGCAAGTATCTGAGAGTGTCATAGCTGGAGCTACAGTAATACTATCTCCAGTGTGAATTCCCATCGGATCTAGATTCTCTACCGTACATATGATTACCACATTGTCGTTGGCGTCACGGAGTAGCTCTAATTCATATTCTTTCCATCCAAGCACCGCCTTTTCTACTAAGACTTCATGTGTTGGAGAAGCATTAAGCCCACGTCTTAGCGCTTCATCAAACTCTCCTTCAGTATGGCAAAATCCACCCCCAGTACCACCTAATGTATAAGATGGACGGATAACCAGTGGAAATCCAATCTTTTGAGCGGCATTTTTTCCTTCTAGAAAACTGTTAGCTATGAATGACGGTGCCACCCATTGACCAAGCTTTACTACGTGTTCTTTAAACTTTTCACGATTTTCAGCTAATTCAATCGCATCGATATCGACACCGATCATCTTTACGCCAAATTCTTCCCAAAGACCTTGTTCTTGGGCTTCGATGGCTAGATTCAGAGCTGTCTGTCCACCCATGGTGGGTAATACAGCATCTATTTTTCTTTCTGTAAGTATCTGACGTAGACTTTCTACAGTAAGTGGCAGCAGATGTATATGGTCCGCCATTACTGGATCGGTCATTATAGTTGCTGGATTACTGTTGATAAGGCTCACTTCTATACCTTCCTCCATCAGAGATCGAGAGGCTTGTGATCCAGAATAGTCAAATTCGCAGGCTTGTCCTATGACGATAGGTCCGCTACCTATAATTAGTACGGAATTGATAGAATTATCTCTTGGCATTGTGGATAAGTTGATGTGACTCCAAAACGCTCGCAAATATAATCTCTATACCGATACTTGCGATATATTTTGTAAGAATGATTTAACTTTCTTGATAAGACTTGATTTATCCTAAGTGGCTATTGGTCAATATGTTTGCATTCTACTTAGTTATTAACTAATTGATTTTGAATAGACGCCTGCAAAGCTAATTGTCGCCTTCAACAACAAGGAGACACTATTGCAAATATCATTTTATGTAATTGAATAAGCTGACACATCTATTACCTACACGAGAGCATCTAGCAGTATATTCGTTGTGAACAAAAAATGAAGAAGCATTGAAAAAGGCATTAATTACAGATAGAGTACATCCGCGTCTAATTGAAGGATTAGAGGCGATGGGATACCATGTCGATTATAAACCTATGATTACACTAGCAGAAGTGCATGAGCAGGTAGCTTCTTATGCAGGTATAGTGATCAATAGTAAAGTGAAAATGCATAAGGAGTTGATTGATAAATCAGTTAACTTAAAATGGATAGCTAGATTAGGATCTGGGCTGGAGATTATAGATATACCATATGCCGAAAGTAAGGGTATAGCGGTAATGAATTCTCCTGAAGGCAATAGAAATGCTGTAGCAGAACATTGTTTAGGTATGTTACTCGCTTTATGTAATCATATGGTAAGGGCTGATAGAGAGGTAAGAGAGTTTAAGTGGAATAGAGAGGCTAATAGAGGAATTGAGCTCGAAGGCAAGACATTGGGAATCATAGGATTTGGACAGATGGGCAGCGCTTTCGTGTCCAAAGTGTCATCTTGGGCACTTGATGTAATAGTTTATGATAAGTTTAAGCAGCTATCTTTCGATGAGCATCGTAATATTACTGCAGTAAGCGAAGCAGACGTCTGGTCAAAAGCAGATATCATTAGCGTCCACTTACCGTATAATGAAGACACGCATCACCTGATCAACAAAGCGAATATAGATCGATGTAAAGATGGAGTCATTATAATCAACAGCTCAAGAGGAGCTATAGTACATACAGAGGATCTAGTAGAAGCGCTAGATACTGGCAAGGTTGGCGGAGCTTGTCTGGATGTGTACGAAAACGAAAAACCCAATACTTACACTAAACAAGAGAGGCAATTGTATTCAAAATTATATGCTATGGAGCATGTAATATTGAGTCCGCATGTAGCAGGATGGACGAAAGAGTCACTGTTTAAGATTGCTGATACCATAGTGACTAAAATAGATGTGTTGGAGCGGACTTGACGCGCATTTTAATTTTGGTAAACCATTAGTATTTTATTAACATTGTGCGTTCGACGTATAGCTAATAGTGATTATAGATTTAAGTATATCGATAAAGCACTAAGAGTCAGCTAGTTCGAACCATATTGAACAACTATTTATATTATATTATATAACTGCAGATTTGTCAACTATTGGTGATTTGTAGTATATTTTTTACTTCTTATTCTAAATAAAGTAAAGCATGAAAAGAATCTTACTCCTTATGGGTGTCGTGGCTATGTTTACTAGCATGTCGATTGCCCAGACCTCATTACAGGGAAAAGTTACAGACGTTACGTCTAATGAGCCAATACTTTTTGGTACGGTTGCGCTGATGAAAGATGGAAACATCGTGAAAGGTGTTGAGACGGATATTGATGGAAACTACTATTTTTCAGATATCAATCCTGGAACTTACGATGTGGAAGCTAGTTATGTAGGTTATACTGCCGCTAGACAAACTGGTGTAATCGTGAAAGCGGATAAGTCAAATAAATTAAACCTTCAGATTGCTGAAGGTGTATTAGCTGACGAAATCGTAATTACTGAATACAAAGTACCTCTTATCGAATTTGATAATACAACTACAGGTGGTACAGTTACTTCCGAAGATATCAAGTCGTTACCTACGAAAAGTGTAAATGCCATAGCAGCAACTACTGCAGGTATCGCATCACAAGATGGTGGTGATATATCTATTAGAGGAGCAAGAGAAAGTGGTACAGTATACTATATAGATGGTGTAAGAGTAACTAACGCAGCACTTATTCCACAGTCAGAGATTTCTCAACTACAGGTAATTACGGGTGGTATAGAAGCTAAGTATGGTGATGTTACAGGAGGTTTGATTTCCCTTACAACTAAGGGACCTTCTCAACAATACTCTGGAGGATTCGAAGTGGAGACATCAGAACTTACAGATGCTTATGGATATAACCTACTAAGTGCCAATGTTTCTGGACCGCTCTTAAAAAGAGAAGATGGTCAATCTATTTTAGGTTTTAGATTTTCTGGACAATTTCTACAGGTAGACGATAATTCACCTTCTGCTGTTGGTGTGTACAGAGCATCCGAAGAAGATATTAGAGCTTTAGAGGCAGATCCATTATATTTTATTGGGACGACTCAAAGACCAAGTATCGAACAGTTTGATAATGCACAACTATTAGATGCAAGACCAAACAACCAGAATACTAATATAGATTTAACAGGTAAGTTAGATGCATTGATTACAGATAATATCGATGTTACTTTATCAGCATCTTATTATGATAGAAGTAATTACTTCGCACCTAGTACTGCATGGTCAATGTTTAACTGGCAGAATAATCCTGAGTTTAAGAGAAGTGGATATAGAGGAAGTTTCAGATTCCGTCATAAAATCGGACAACAAGGAAACGATCCAAGTCTAACAGATGAGGAAAAAGCAGAATTAGGTAATGCAACGTTTAGAAACTTATCATATGCTATTCAAATCGGTGTAGAGAAAGATAAGACAGGAAACGAAGATATCAGATTTGAAGATAGATTGTTCGAATACGGATATTATGGTAACCAACCACGTGCTTGGCGTCCAGTAGGAAGTGCTATCTCTGATACTTCTACATGGACTGGTGAAATGGTAGAAATTGGAAACCAATTTTTTGCACACCAAGGTTCAATAGATGAAGAAGAAGAATTTATTCCTGGATCTATTAATCCAGTATTGGCTTCTTATAACACTATCAACGGTTTACCAGAAACTGAATTTCAGTCTTCTTTCGGTAACTTATATAGTAACGTAGGTAGTGTATATAATACGTTCTCTAGATCAGAATTTGATGTTTATAATGGTAACGTAACTGTATCATTTGATCTTACTCCTGGTGGATCAGAAAGAGGAAGACATAATATCCAACTTGGATTAGCAGTAGAGCAAAGAATCAATAGAGCTTATAGTATTGCGCCAGTTGGATTGTGGACTGCGGCAAGAGTAAATGCTAATAACCATATAGCAGGTGTTAATACTGATGTTGAAGTTGGAACATTTTTCTCTCCAGAGCTCAATACAGAATTTATTCAATACCAAAATGCTGTTGAATTAAATGATGATTCTAAATTCTACAAATCAGTTAGAACTCTATTAAATGATACGGCAATCGAAGATTATGTGAACGTTGACGGTATCGACCCTAATTTGTTAACATTGGATATGTTCTCTGCAAGAGAGCTTAACGATGAAAGAATAGTAGGTTACTATGGATACGATTACACAGGAGAAAAACTAACTGGAGATATCACTTTTGAAGATTTCTTCACAAGTAGAGGAGCTGATGGATTAAGAGATTTCAAAATTGGTGCTAATAAGCCAATCTACGGATCTGCTTATATTCAAGATAAGTTTGCATATAAAGATATCATCTTTAAGATTGGTCTACGTATGGATTACTTCGATGCTAACACAAAAGTACTTAAGGATAACTATTCATTATATGACATCCAGACTAAAGATGAGTTCTTTGGTGCTGGTAATGGCCCTGCTTCTGTACCAGGAGATGCTAAAGTTTATGTAGCGGGTGAAGGATCGGATGAAGTAATAGCATTTAGAGATGGTGATACTTGGTTACAACCTAACGGTACGGCTACAAGTCCAGCATTATTATTTGAAAGCGCAGTAACACCTGCTTATACAGCTGGTGAAAATTTAATAGAAATTAGAGAAGAAGGATTTGATGTAGATGGTTCTTTTGAGGATTATGCTCCACAGATTAATTGGATGCCAAGATTGGCTTTCTCTTTCCCTATTTCTGAGGATGCTGGTTTCTTTGCACACTATGATGTTCTTTACCAAAGACCTACATCTAACAATATCCAAACAGCACTTAATTACTTTAATCTTGGAGCGGGTAATCTTATTAACAACCCTAACCTAAAGCCAGTACGTACTGTTGATTACGAAGTAGGATATAAGCAAAAATTAACTAACTCATCAGCGATGACATTATCTGCATATTATAGAGAGCAGAGAGATATGATTCAAAGAAGAGTATTTAGTAATATTCCTTCACCGATCTTCGAATATGAAACATACGATAACTTAGATTTCGGTACAGTAAAAGGATTCTCATTTACTTATGATAGAAGAAGAGTAGGTAACATCAAACTTACTGCTACATATACATTGCAGTTTGCTGATGGATCAGGATCTGATGCTAACTCTTCAGGAGGTCTTAACGCAAGAGGACCAATTAGAAACCTAATTCCACTTTCATACGATGAGAGACACAGAATTACTTCTACTATAGATTATAGATATGGATCAGGCAAAAAGTACACAGGACCAAGAATTGGTGGTGTAGATATTTTTGCTAATACAGGTCTTAACCTTATAGTAAATGCTGTTTCGGGTAGACCATATACTAAGAGACAAAATGTACAGCAGTTTGGAGGTACAGGATTTGAAGGAGCAATCAACGGAGCTAGATTACCATGGAACGGAACTATAGATGCAAGATTAGATAAGTCATTCAATCTAAACACTGGAGGAGAAGGTGGAAGACCACTATACTTCAATGTTTATCTACGTATACAGAATCTACTGGATACTAAAAATGTATACGGCGTGTACTCATTTACAGGATCAGAAGAAGATGATGGATATTTAATTTCTTCATTTGGACAGGATAGAATAGCACAAGTAACTGCTAATGGTCAATCAGAAGAAGTATTCTTAGCACAATATAATTATAGACTCCTTCAGCCAGGATTTTACTCTTTGGCGAGAAGAATTTATATAGGAGCAACTGTTAATTTCTAATAGTCATAGACCAAATACGACTACTACATTAGATCATATTAAACATCAAAAGATGAATTCAATTAAAAGTATAATTAGCATATGTGTCATGGTGGCGATTGCCCAACTGGGATTGGCACACATTAACCCTAATCTAGCTCCAAAAGAGAATGGAGGAAGTGGTGTAGATTTCAATACTAGTCTAAGAGAAGATTGTTTGGAAGCAATCAATACGACTAATCTAAATATAAATAATGTTAGAGCATTACTACAGGTTGGTGGTGATGTATGGTGGGATCTAGATAATGGATCTTATATAGTGCCTAAGCAGGAGAGTAGAGCTGATGAAGTATCTGCTATCTTTTCTGGTTCAGTATGGGTTGGAGGATTAACTCCAAGTGGAAGTATCAAGCTTGCGGCTGGACCTAACGGTGCTTACTACCAAAGTCCAGGAGCAGTAGATTGGTATTCTGGACCACTAGATGTAGATGGTATCACTGATAAGCCAATTTGTGATGACTGGAATACATTCTTTAAAGTAGATGGAGAAAGCGTTAGAAATGCTGTAAAGGCTTTTGATAAAAATCCATTAACTTTTGATTGCGAGGATGTACAAGATGATGTAAAGTACTGGCCAGGAAAAAATAATCCTTTCTGGGGAGAAGAGTACGATTTTGAATTACCTGCTGATCAATCATTGGGTGCATTCTGGGATGAGCCAGGTGTTGATGGTAATGGTGATGGTGTTTACAATCCATGTGATGGTGATTTCCCAATCATTAACATAAGAGCTTGTGAACCAATAGATAGAGAAGCAGCTTTTGAGTTGATTCCGGATGAGATGACTTTCTGGATTTATAATGATAATGGTGGAGCTCACCGTATTTCATTTGCTACACCTATTCAGATGGAAGTTCAAGTGCAAGCATTTGCATATGCTACTAACGATGCAGTAAATGATATGACATTCAATAGGTATAAGTTGATCAATAAAGGGTCAGAGGATATCAGAGAAACATACTTCGCAATGTGGGTTGATCCGGATTTAGGATGTTACCAAGATGATTATATCGGTTGTGATGTTGGAAGAAGTTTAGCATATGTATATAATGAAGATGCTGTAGATGGTATCGAAGGTGGTGAAACTTGTAATGGTGTCAATACTTACGGTACTAACGTTCCAATTCTGGGTATAGATTACTTTAGAGGACCAAGAGGACCAAAGATCTACTGTAGAGATATGGATGGTAATATTCTTATGGAGCAAAATGAGGATGATCCGAATAAAATGGATACCATTTTCTGTGATCCTCCAATTGGATCTGGAGATTTTGATACACTTTTAGAGATTGGGATGTCTGCATTCTCTTATATGAACAATTGTGGTGTAGGTAGTCCTGATGTTGCCACTTGTGATGCTAATCAAGCGATTGAATTTTATAATATCATGAAAGGTATTTGGTTAGATGGAACACCTGTAACAAGGGGTGGAGATGGATATAATATTGGAAGCATGGATACAACTAGATATGTATTCCCTGATGATCCAAATGATGAAAGTGCAGATGCATGGTCTATGTGTACAGCTGACCTTCCATTTGGAGATAGACGTATGCTTCAAGTTACTGGACCATTGTTACTTCAGCCTCAAGCGACTAATGAGCTTATCGTAGGAGTAGTATTCGTGCCGGATGAAGAATCTTATCCTTGTCCTGATTTATCAAGACTACGTACAGCAGATGATCTTGCACAATCTTTATTTGATAACTGTTTCAATATTACAGATGGTCCTGATGCTCCAGACATTTGTGGTATCGAATTAGATCAAGAGATTATTATGACTTTGTTTAATCAAAGTACATCTAACAATTTTGAAGAATTATACCAAGAAGAAGATTTACTGATCGCTAATGATACACTTTCAAATGAGGCTAAACTCTATAAGTTTGAAGGATATCAAATCTATCAAGTAGTCAATGGTGGTATCTCACCATCAGAGTTAAATAATATAGATAAAGCAAGATTAGTATTCCAGACGGATTTGAAGAATGATGTTACAGAGTTATATAACTGGACATCATCAATTAGTCCTGTCGGTGATGGAGATATCATCTACACGCCTACAAGAAAAGTAGTGGGAGCTAATCAAGGAGTAAAGAAAACATTGAGTCTGACTGAAGATCAATTTGCTACAGGAGCTGACCCTAAGTTGGTTAATCACGTAACATATTATTATACCGCAGTAGCTTATGGTTACAACGAATATGATGTTTTTCAAGCAAGTACTGGTGTTGGTCAACCAAGACCATATATCGAAGGTAGAGGTAATATTAAGACATATGCTTTTACTCCTAGACCAATCGTGTATGAAGAATTACTTTCTAAGTATGGTGATGTACCTTCTATTACAAGAACAGATGGTGTGGGTTCTGGTGTGAACTTCATCGATATGGAAGATGATATGTACGACAAGATACTTGAAGCAAGTGCTAATGGTAATGTAGTAGAAGGGGTAACATACAAGGAAAATGCGGGTCCTGTTAATATTAAGATTTACAACCCTCTAGATGTAGTAGAAGGAAATTTCAGACTTGAGTTATTTGGTACCGAATTAGATGAAAACAATTCTACAAACTTCTTAGGTGAAGATACTAGATGGAGATTAACTAGTCTTGATGATGAAAATAATGTAATAGAATCTGATACGTTCATCAATATAGCTAGAGAGCAGATAGTCGATCAATATGGATTCTCTATTGAATTAAATCAAATAGCTGAACCAGGAGGTCAAATTGAAGTTAATAATGGTGCTGTCGGAAGTACGTTAGAATATGATGATGTAAATCAAGCTAATTGGTTGACTGCAATTCCGGATGGAGGACTTAGTGGAGGAGATAGACTTTTCGATTGGGTTGTTAATTCTGATTCGAATGATCCAGACGATCAAGATCCGGAAGACGATCTTAAAGATGTAAGTAGTATCTTCTATCCTTTCACTATGACTAGATATGCAGCGCCAACAGAAACAGAGCCTGCTTTCTATGTAACGCCAGCGTTTAGAAGAGGACAAGGTTTCATGTTGGACCCACAGGAAGGTTTAGGTTACGGAGACCTCTTACTGAATCAAGATTTGAATAATGTTGATATCATTATGACTTCGGATAAATCAAAATGGAGTAGGTGTGTAGTAGTAGAAACGGCTTCACCTGATTATGGAAATTCTGATTTAATTCCTCAAGGAGACAGAAATCAATTTGATATTAGAGCGGCTCTTTCAGTAGATAAAGAAGGTAATCCTGATGGAGAAGTGGATACAGATCCTACTAATTCTGTACTAGATGGAACTCCTAAAGAAGGTTTAGGATGGTTCCCAGGTTATGCAGTAGATGTTGAGACAGGAGAAAGACTTAATATCTTCTTTGGTGAAAACTCAGTATATGACGAAGATGTAGCAGAATTCTTGACAGAAGGAGCTACTGGTGGAGATATGATATTCAATCCTACTAATCAGACTATCGTTCCTGATGCACCAGATAACCAAGCTGATTTTGGTATTTTCAATCTTGTAGGAGGTGGACAGCATTTCATTTACGTAACTCGTCAAAAATATGATGGTTGTGAATTACTATGGAATGACTTACAGCCTAGTGGTAACCCTGCGGTTAAATTTAATCCATTGTCTCTAGTGACATGGACTGCGTTCCCATTAAATTCTGTAGGAGAGACCAATGCTTTACTATCAGTAGCAGATGGAATCATACCTAATGATATCAAGTTCAAATTAAGAGTTACAAATCCATTTGGTTTTGCAACTGAAATTGATGAAGTGGGCAATGGTGATAACGATAAGTACGATGGTGTAAAAGTTGGAGGTTTCCCAACATTTGAATTCAAAATCGAAGGCGCAGCAAGTAGAGCATTAGCGGCTAATGAGTATGAAGGTGCATTAGAAAATGTAAATGTCGTACCTAATCCGTATTACGCTTACTCAGCATATGAGAAGTCTGAATTTGATAATACTATTAAAATAACAAACCTCCCTCCAAGAGCAGATATTACTATCTTCTCACTTGATGGTAAGTTTATTAGAACTTTCTTGAGAGACGAGCAAGATGTTATTAAAGAGGCTGGCTTCCCAGTTCAAACTCAACAAGGTTTCCCTGATGTATCTTGGGATCTTAAAAATAGTAAGGGTGTACCAGTAGCAAGTGGTGTTTACCTTATTCATGTAAGAGCTGAGATAGAGGGTCCTGATGGTCAAGTGCAGGTAGAAGAAAGAGTAATCAAATGGTTTGGAGTTGGACGTAAGTTCGATCCATCTAACTTATAAGATAATGATAAGAAGGAAGCATCATTTCGATGGTGCTTCCCTTTAAACTATAAAAGAAAAGCAATGAAAAAATCAATACAATCATTACTACTTATATCAGCCTTCATGGTTAGCGCTTTTGCAGTGATGGCAGGTAATCCAGATAGACAAGGTGAAGCTGGTGCGTCTGAGTTACTTCTTAATCCATGGGCAAGAAGTGCAGGTATTCATTCTATGAGTACTGCAAGTGTCTCTGGAGTAGAAGCTATGCGTATCAATGTAGCAGGTCTAGGAAGGATGAATAGCGGAGAGTTTATGCTCGCTAATACAAGATTATACGAAGGATCTACTCTCGGTATGAATACGCTTGGTTTTGCAACTAAGGTAGGAGAGAGTAGCGCATTTGGTGTGACACTTACAGCAATGGATTTTGGTGAAATAGATATTACAACTGTAGACCAACCAGAAGGAACTGGTGGAACTTACTCACCAAGTTTTTTCCAAATAGGTTTAGGATATGCATATACATATGAAAATAAGATTTCAGTAGGTATGCTCGTAAGAGGTATTTCAGAGTCATTACCTTCTTCTTCAGCTTTCGGTATCGCATTAGATGCAGGAGTACAATATGTATCTGGAGAAAAAGATAATTTTAAGTTAGGTATCTCACTAAGAAATACTGGATCATCAATGGAATTTGGTGGAGAAGGACTTTCTTTCCAGACAACGGCTCCAAATGATAATGGAAACCCTTATACACTTACAGTAGAGAGTAGATCAGAAGATTTCGAATTACCTTCTATGCTTAATATTGGACTTTCGTATGACTTCTATATTGGAGAAGAAAACTTTATTAGAGGTATAGGTAACTTTACTTCTAATGCATTTTCTACAGATCAATTAGGTGTAGGTGCTGAATTTTATTTCAGAGACCTAGTAATCTTAAGAGCTGCTTACAAGTATGACTTGGATGTAGAAGAAGATCAGAAAAATCTATATACTGGTGTAGCTGCGGGTGTATCTCTTTTGGTTCCTACTAAGAAAGATAGTGATCGTAAGTTTGTTATTGATTATGCTTACAGAACTACTAATCCTTTCAGTGGAACACATAACCTTACACTTGGATTAGCATTCTAAGAGGCTAATACTAGTATGTCGAATAGGTTTTTACTGATTAGTTGGTATAAACTATTTGAACCATTTAGACTAAAATAGGCTTGTAATTAGCCTATCAAGGATATATACGATAGACGCTTCTCGACAGAGGAGCGTCTATCTTGTTTAGAGATGTGATTAATTGTATATCTTACTTTTGTTATGAAGACTTGTTTTTCATTAAGAAAATTAACAATATGATTATTAATCACTTCGTGTTATCTTTGTAACTATCATTATATCAATAAGTAAAAAGTAATATTATGTCAGGTATATCGTATATGACGCAAGGAGGCTATGACAAAGCTAGTGGTGAGTTAGAACATATGAAAACCAAAGGTAGAGAAGCCGCATCCAAGGATATAGCGGAGGCTAGAGAAAAGGGTGATCTATCTGAGAATGCTGAATATCACGCAGCTAAAGATGCTCAGGGACTTCTTGAGGCTAAGATCAACGAATTAGAAAAGGCATTGGCTAATGTACGTATTATAGATGCGAGTCAATTGGATAACTCAACCGTGACCATTTTGTCAAATGTGAGAATGATGAACCTTAAAGTAAAGAAGGAGATCACATACCAAATCGTATCAGAAACGGAGGCTGACCTTAAAAACAAGAAGATTTCAGTAAATTCTCCAATCGCTAAAGCATTATTAGCAAAGGTGGTAGGCGATATAGTAGATGTCATGACTCCTGCTGGAGCTATGCAGTTTGAGATACTAGAGATTACACTTTAATATGGCAAGTATATTTACCAAAATAATCAATGGTGACATACCATGTCATAAGATAGCCGAAGACGATAAGTACTTTGCATTCTTGGATATAAATCCAGTAAAAGAAGGGCATACTTTAGTAATACCAAAGCAGGAAGTAGATTATATCTATGATTTAGAAGACGATGATTTGGCAGGCTTAAACGTATTCGCTAAGAAAGTCGCAGCAGCCGTCAAGAGTGCTTGCCCTTGTAATCGAATAGGTGTAACTGTTATTGGTTTAGAAGTGCCTCATGCGCATGTACACCTTATCCCTATAGATAAACTCAATGATATGAGTTTTGAAAAGCCAAAGATGAATCCTACCCAAGAAGCACTAGCGGAAGTTGCTGGAAGGATTCGATCTTTTATGTAGTACAAATAGAGCTCTATATTGAGCTATAAGTTATAATAGTATAATCATGTTTCCAGAGTATGACGTAATAGTAGTAGGCGCAGGCCATGCGGGTTGTGAAGCGGCAGTAGCTGTAGCCAATATGGGTGGCAAGGTATTATTGGTGACGATGAATATGAATACTATAGCTCAGATGTCATGTAATCCTGCCATGGGTGGAGTTGCTAAAGGGCAAATAGTCAGAGAGATTGATGCATTGGGTGGTTACTCAGGTATTATTACAGATCATACTTTGATACAGTTTAGAATGCTCAATAAGTCTAAAGGCCCTGCTATGTGGAGTCCAAGGGCTCAGAGTGACCGTATGGAATTTGCTAGCAAGTGGAGACAGATGCTTGAGGCCAATGAGAACATTGATTTTTGGCAAGAGATGGTTACAGGTTTGGTGGTGAAAAACGGTGTAGTCAAAGGTGTAAAAACAGGAATAGGATTAGAAATACTATCTAAATCAGTAGTGCTTACCAACGGTACATTTCTTAACGGATTAATACATATAGGTGAGAAGCAATTTGGCGGAGGTAGAGCCGGAGAAAGAAACAGTACTGGTATTACAGAGCAATTAGTAGGACTGGGTTTTGAATCAGGGAGAATGAAGACAGGGACGCCACCTAGAGTAGACGGTCGTACGCTGCATTGGGATCGTATGGAGTTACAGCCTGGGGATGAAAACCCTTCGAAGTTTTCTTATACAGATACGCCATTAGTCCAAAATCAGGTGCCTTGTCATATTACATATACAAGTCCATTAGTTCATGAGACACTTAAGGATGGATTTGAAAAGTCGCCAATGTTTAATGGGCGTATAAGAGGTTTGGGACCTAGATACTGCCCTTCTATAGAAGATAAGATTAATAGGTTTGCAGATAGAGAAAGACATCAACTATTTGTAGAGCCAGAGGGGAGATATACTAATGAAATTTATGTCAATGGATTTTCTTCTTCTCTTCCTGAAGATGTTCAATATAATGCATTGAGAAAGGTAGTTGGATTTGAAGACATGAAAATGTTCCGTCCAGGATATGCTATTGAGTATGATTTCTTTCCACCGACACAACTAGATATATCATTAGAGACCAAATTAGTTAAAGGTCTATTCTTTGCCGGTCAGATCAATGGAACTACAGGATATGAGGAGGCAGGATGTCAAGGCCTAATGGCGGGTATCAATGCTTATAAGTATGTAAATGATGAAGAACCTTTGGTGATTAAAAGATCTGAAGGATACATAGGTGTACTTATCGATGACTTAGTTAATAAAGGGACTAATGAACCCTATAGAATGTTTACTTCAAGGGCAGAGTATCGTATACTTCTACGACAAGATAATGCAGATTTGAGATTGACACCCATTGCCAAAGCCATAGGTATGAATCATATGGATGAGCGTATGGAGCGTGTGGAACTAAAGAAGGATAATCAAAAAGCAATCGAAAAATATTTCGAAAAGTATAGCATTGATCCTGATGTAATCAACGCCAAGTTGGCTGAAATAGGATCATCACCTCTTAAGCAAAAGGTGAGACTCAAAAGCATTCTAGCAAGACCAAATATAAGTATGCCTATGCTTCTTGATGTATTGCCAGAAGTAAAAGAGCATCTCTCCCAATATGACGAAGAGACGATTAATCTCGCTGAAGTAACACTCAAATATGAAGGTTATATAAAAAGAGAGCAAGAGATGGTAGATAAAATGAATCGACTCGAGCAAGTAAAGCTTACGGATTCTGTTAACTATCACGATCTCGTATCTCTCTCTATGGAAGCGAGAGAAAAGCTTACAGAAATCAGACCCAAGACCATCGGTCAAGCCAGTAGAATATCAGGAGTTTCTCCTAGTGATGTATCTGTACTGCTAGTTCATATGGGCCGATAATCAAGGGGTTATATTAAAAAGATGTAGTCGGAGTGGGAACGTGATTTTTGTCAAAGAAAAACACATGGACTCCAAATACATAAAACACTTGACTTAATTATTCATTGAAATTCTATGATGCAGAAAATAGAGCATATTGGTATTGCTGTAAAGGATATAGATGCTGCAGATCTACTATATACTACACTATTAGGCACGCCACCTTATAAGAGAGAAGTTGTCGAATCTGAGCAGGTCGTCACCTCTTTTTTTAGAGTAGGAGCAAGTAAAATCGAGCTCGTATGCTCTCTTGATCCAGCAGGTGTTATAGCTAAGTTTGTGGAGAAAAAAGGTGAAGGAATCCATCATATAGCTTATGCTGTAGTTGATATCGAAGCTGAAATGAAGCGGATGGAATCTGAAGGTTTTAAACTGCTTAATGAAAAGCCTAAGCTTGGAGCTGATAATAAGATAGTTTGTTTTATACACCCTAAGACTGCAGGTGGAGTACTAGTCGAACTGTGTCAAGAAAGGCCATAAGTTATCACCCTAAAAGGAGCTATGGACATTACCTTAATTCAATTTGCGCTGATACTTGTTGGCGGTTTTTTAGCTGGAGTGATGAATACTCTCGCAGGCTATGGGTCCATGATTTCTCTATCATTATTAATGGACGTCATCGGACTTCCTCCTAATATTGCCAATGGTACTAATAGGGTTAATGTCTTAGCACAATGTTCTGCCAGTTCTTATGGATATTACAAAAATGGAAAAGTAGACCTTAAGTCTAGTAAGTGGATCATTATCACTATGGTGATCGGAGCCATATTAGGAGTAGTGGCGGTGCTACAAATCAATAATGATCAATTTAAGGAGATATTCAAATACTTAGTTATAGTCATGTTCTTCATGATATTGCTGAAGCCCAAGCGTTGGATGAGAGAGGTGAGCGAAGAGAGTACTATAGCTTTACCCATCAGGGTTTTAGCTTTTTTTGCTTTAGGCTTCTATGGTGGTTTTATTCAGATGGGTATGGGCGTGTTCTTTCTGGTATGTATGGTTTTCCTAGAGCGTAGCACTCTGATTAAAGCGAATGGTATCAAAGTGACTATAGTAGCGATCTATACACTAGTAGTACTTGCCATATTTCAATATCAAGGGTTGGTCAATTGGAAGGCAGGATTATTAGTAGCTATAGGACAAACTCTTGGTGGATATCTTACTGCCAAATATGCCTCACAATCACCCAATGCTAATAAGTGGGCGTATTATGTTTTGTTGGTCATAGTTGTAACGGTTATCATTTATAAATTCGTAATAGAATAGCATAACTCACTGAGTATAATATAGTAGTTGCTTTTACACTTGTAAGAATCAACTGCAGTAATCCATAAGTCGATTTATTGCGATCTGACAAAATCAATAATTTTTCTTTACTCTAAGTTAAATTTCTTTTATCTTTAACCAATGTAGTCTAAGGATGACAAGTATTAATGCTTAACACGAAGTGAGCATTTTGTGGTAATCTGAAATTATGTTTGGCTACTTAAAAAAACAGATCATTATGTCCGATTACATGAGTATTGACCATCTCAGATTTCTATTGTATCAAGTTCATGATATAGAAAGCATCTTGTCACTTGATTTCTTTGCCGATTACGATAGGTCTTCTATTGATATACTGATAGATTCAGTTAAAGACTATTCTGATAAGGAGTTATATCCATACTTCAAAGAGATGGATGATAAGGCAGCTTATTATGAAGATGGTAAAGTACATGTACACCCTCAGATAGGAAAGATAATGAAAGACTCCGGAGCTAATGGATGGCTGGGAACGACATTTGACTATGACGATGGGGGCGTACAAATGCCACACACGGTAGCTAATTCACTTTGGCATATTATGGA
This sequence comes from uncultured Saprospiraceae bacterium, assembly GCA_937995755.1. Classification (GTDB taxonomy): domain Bacteria; phylum Bacteroidota; class Bacteroidia; order Chitinophagales; family Saprospiraceae; genus UBA1994. The sequence continues at coordinate 42,378 of CALKJD010000098.1, forward strand.
AAGTGCCAATAATCATGTACCAGGATACCTTGGATTGACTTCAGGTTCTGCAAACCTCATTCGTACATTTGGAACTAAAGAATTGTATGAAACGTATGGACCTAAGATGCTCTCTGGAGAATGGGGAGGCACGATGTGTTTGACAGAACCTCAAGCTGGAAGTTCACTATCCGATATTACTACTTCAGCTACAGACAATGGTGATGGGTCTTATAGCATCAAAGGACATAAGATTTTTATTTCAGGTGGAGATCATGAGTTTTGTGAAAACTTTGTACACCTGACAATTGCAAGAATAGAAGGCGCACCTGCAGGTACAAAAGGAATATCATTGTTCGTGGTTCCTAAAAAGAGAATCAAGGAAGATGGATCACTTGAAAGTAATGATGTACAGACCGCTGGAGATTTTCAGAAGCTCGGCCAAAAAGGCTATTGTACCACTCACCTCGTGTTTGGTGAAAATGACGATAGTAAAGGTTGGTTAGTTGGAGAAGCTAATAAAGGACTTAAGTACATGTTCATGATGATGAATGGTGCACGTATTGATGTGGGGCTTACTGCAGCATCTACCGCTACTGCAGCATACTATGCATCATTACAATATGCTAAAGAAAGACCGCAGGGGAGATTAGTGAGCGATACGGGTAAAAAAGATGCAACGGTAGAACAAACATTGATTATCAATCACCCAGATGTACGTCGGATGTTGCTGTTGCAAAAAGCAATAACAGAAGGCTCTATCAGTCTTTTACTAGAGTGCAGTAAGTATGCAGATATTGCTCATGCTGGAGGAGAAGAAGAGAAAGCTAATGCGCTGTTGTTATTAGAATTACTAGTGCCAATAGCTAAAACATATCCATCTGAGAAGGGCCAAGAATCTATCAGTAATGGTTTACAAGTATTAGGCGGGTATGGATATACTTCAGAGTTTATTCTTCAACAATACTATCGTGATATACGTATCATGAGTTTGTATGAAGGTACGACAGGCATACAATCTATAGATTTGCTGGGTCGAAAGATTCCAATGGCTAATGGTAAGGCGATGCAACTATTGCTAGCTAAAGTTCAATCTGTTATTAAAGACGCTAGCGCATTCGAAGATCTAAGACCAGAGGCAAATCAATTAACGGAAGCATTGGGACACATAGGAAAAGTATTAAATCACTTAGCTCCAATAGCGGCAAAAGGTAAAATAAATACTTATCTCTCTGATGCGACTATATTTATGAAAATGATGGGCAATGTAGTGATTGCATATCAATGGCTGCAGATGGGGTTGGCTGCTAAATATGCGATGGAAGCTGATACAAAAGATTATAAAGATGAATTTTATGAGGGTAAGATTACCACTATGAAATTTTATTATAAATATGAATTGCCTCTAATTCTAGGAGATGCAAAAACATTGATGGATGATCAAAGGATCACTATGCAAGATGATATATTATCTGCCTTGTGTTAAGTCATTAATCTAGAGTTAGTGACAGAAGTAACTGGTAGGATTTTTTTTAAAAATAAGATATAATAAACAATGAGTTCTGAAATATTCGAAGCGATCAAGACACAGGCTGCTAATGTAGGTCCATTCAATGCAAAGCTAAAATTTGTGTTAGATGAGGAAATAATACTAATAGATGGAAGTAATGGTGAATCCAATATCGTAACTACGGATGATGTAGATGCTGATACAGTAATCATCTGTAAGAAAGAGACTTTCCTTAAGCTAAAAAGCGGTGATTTAAATCCGATGATGGCCGTTATGACAGGAAAAGTAAAGATTAAAGGGGATATGGGGCTAGCAATGAAACTGCAATCTCTGATATAGAAGTTTTATAAAGTAAATTGATGTGCTTGACTAGATTATTTCTAGTCAAGCATTTTTATACGGTTTAGTGTGTGTTATTGCGATATTTTATATTTCGCTGGAGACCATATCAAAACTCATCTTCAAGTATCATTTTTTCATTATCTTTCAAACTGAATAGAACAATAGATATAAATGGAGATTACGAGGTTATTCGATTACCTATATCATCAACAAGCTAACCATAAGTTAGAGAGAAGCTTTGGTAGAAAGCATGGTGAAGGATGGAAGTTTTTTAGTACAGATGATATCGTCGAACATTCACGTAGATTAGGTTCAGGATTGATTAATCTTGGGATCCAACCAGGTGATAAGGTATCAATCGTTGCATATACTAATAGACCAGAATGGATAATTGCTGATATGGCTATTCAGCAGATAGGTGCTATATCAGTGCCGCTATATCCAACAATAAGTGCTAAAGAATATCAATATATCTTAAGTGAAGCAGATGTGAAACTAGCTATCGCAGGTGCTGGAGACCTTTATGAAAAACTTACTAATGCTAATGTCTCATCATTACAGCATATAGTGATGATGGATAAGACACCTGATCGCTTGTTTTGGTTAGATATAGCTAATGATGATAATCTTACAAAAATAGATCAAATCAGTGCTAGTATAAAAGGTGAAGATCTAGCTACCATTATATATACATCAGGAACTACGGGTAATCCAAAAGGAGTAATGCTTAGCCATAAAAATATTATTGCAGCGGTAGATAATACGATGGTGGCATTGCCGCTGTCCATCGAGTCTGTTGCAATAAGCTTTTTACCCTTTTGTCATATATTTGAAAGAGCCGTAATCTATGCGTACCTCTATCATTCTGCGATTGTCTACTGTACAGGTACCGATAATCTTGGTGGCCCTAATGGCGACCTCGCGACTATCAAGCCAGATATGTTTACTACGGTACCTAGGCTATTAGAAAAGGTATACGAAAAAATATATAATAAGGGATTAGAGCTTACTGGATTGAAGAAAAAATTATTTTTCTGGGCGTTAGATCTTACCGATGATTTTGAGATGGAAGTAAAGCAAGGTATGTTTTATAGGATCAAAATGAAAATAGCTAATACCCTTGTATTCTCTAAGTGGCGAGAAGCATTAGGAGGTAATCTTAGAGCAATAGTAACAGGAGCGGCACCTTGTCCTGAGAAGATAGCTAGAGTATTCTCGGCTGCGCAAATACCGATTATAGAAGGTTATGGATTAACTGAGACTTCACCTACATTGAGTATTAATAGGTATGGAGGCAAGGGAGCTAAACTAGGTACCGTTGGGCCGTTATTGGACTGTGTAGATATTCTTATTGATTCGAGTGAAGGTGACTATAGAGAGGGAGAAGGCGAAATATTAGCAGATGGTCCTAATGTAATGCTAGGATATTACAAAAAACCAGAGCAAACAGCTAAAGTGTTTGTAGAAAAAGAAGGTCGAAAGTGGTTTCGTACTGGGGATATAGGAAAACTAGTGGATGGTCCTCATGGATATAAATATCTTAAAATAACTGATCGAAAAAAGGAGCTTCTAAAGACTTCTGGAGGTAAATATGTCGCACCTGCACCAATCGAAAATAAGTTTAAAGAAGACTTTTTAATAGAACAAATCATGGTGGTCGGAGATAAACAGAAGTTTGTTTCTGCACTAATAGTACCTAATGAAGAGCCTTTGAGAGAATGGTGCGAGGCCAATAATGTAAAGTATACCAACCTAAGTGAAGTGATCAAAGACCCAAAAGTAATTGCGAGATATCAAGATTGTTGCGATAGGTTTAACCCTAACTTTAGTCATATTGAGCAGATCAAGAAGATTAAACTTATAGATAAGACTTGGGAAGCTACTCGACTAGATGGCACGGATGCTGAACTAACGCCTACTATGAAGCTTAAAAGACGGGTAATTAGACAGAAATACGCTGCAGAAATAGAAGAGATGTATAGCTGATTGTTGAGAGAAGAGTCAACATAATAACTTTAGCTTTCTCAGGACTAATAATCTGCCTTATCATTACTATCTTTGAATCTACTATAAGATTGTACTGTCTATTTATTAGGTGGTTACCATCTCACATAACTTAGGAATATGAAGAAGTTTATTTATACCGCTTTAGCGCTTTGCTTTACACTGACTATAACGGCTCAGGTTAGCTTTCAGAGATTATATGATGTAGTTCAAGACTCTACACACGTTCTCTCTGATGGAATTGCAACCAACAATGGAGGTTTTGCAACCTTGGGTAGTAATATTGTAGTTGAGAATCAATTGGGAATAATTCATAGAGCAATATTTACAACGTATGATGATAAAGGGGGAGTACAAATCGCCAAGGATATCTACCTTGCTGATAGTACTAGATTACTTTCTACATCAGAATTGGTTCAGGTAGAAAATGGATCATTCGTATTATCTGCTAACCTAGATGAGACTGATCTAAGTGCTTGTATAGTAGCATTGGACGGTTCTACAGCAGAGCCAATTTGGTCAAGAAGAATGGCTGACGAATTCCAGTTAAAAGTAAGTCTTAGTGAAATGCCTGGAAATGAAGTAATAGCAGGTTCCACAAATCTTCAAGAAGGTTTAAGTATTTGGTTGACAAGAATCAATGCTACGAATGGGTCTGATATTTGGGCTAAAGAATTTGTAGCTATCGATGATCTTAGTGAAGATGTGCCAGCCGATTTATTTGATCTTCATGTCTCTACAATAGATTCATCTATCATTATGACAGGACAATCGGTGGTTGAAGGCGGAACCATATTGGGGTACCACACTACAAAGATGGATAGAGAAGGTAATGTGATCTGGTCAAGACATATACAAAGTGCACCTGCAGGATTAGGTTTTCAGCCATTAGGAGTAACAGAAGCCACGGACACTTCAGTATATGTAACTGGTCGACTTGTTTTCAACGATGGCGTAACGGTACTTAATAATCTGTTTGTAACTAAATACGATACAGAAGGAGCTGTGGTCTGGGTTAAAACCTTGACTGGTTCAAACAGTACTTTTAGTAATGGTAATGATATTGTTTCATTCGGAGATAATTTAGTTGTCAGTACACTAGGGACCGAGACAGGTTTAGAAACTGTGTCGGGTATGATAGAATTAGATACTTCAGGAGTTATTCTCAATTCTCAAGTATATAGAGATACTATGACATTATTCTCTCTTAGTGGAGGATTAAGCACTACTAATGATGACGGTTTAGCAATGTTTACTACTCGTTTTGAACAACCCTTTGGCTTTGTATCAGATATAGTAAAAACTGGGTCGGACCTTACTACGCCATGTAGTAGTTCAGGGTCTGGAATCTTGGAAGATGTACCTTATAGATCTCAATCTTTAGGGTGGGTAGCTACAGATTTTGTTGATTCAGATACTTTGGAGACAGATATAAAAAATGTAAACTACTATAATGTACCTACGATTTCACCAACTACAATGCCGTGGTGCCCTAACGAACAAATACTAGATACGTTAGATGCCACACCGTCACCGCTACCTAATGGAGTGATTTCTTATGAATGGAAAGGTCCTGGAGTAGATGGGAATACCAATCCATTCGTAGTAGGAATGGAAGAAGGAGAATATATGGTGACTGTCACTATTAATGATAAGCATTGTTACACGCTGTGTGATACCGTAAATATTATGAGATTACAAGAGCCTGTTGCTGGAATCGAAGCAGATTATTCTCAGTTTTGCTCTGAAGGTATAGTTGTTTTATCAGGACAAGCGGTGGGAGTGACTCCATTCCAATCAATAGTTTGGAGTACTGGTCAGACTGAAGGTTCTATTGCTGTAGAGCAAGAAGGAAATTACACATTTACAGTAGTAGATGATTGTATTGAGACTGCAACAGCAACTGAAGAGGTTGTTTTTCCAGAAGCCAATGATCTCCAATGGCCAAAAGTATTTTTTCCAAATGGAGAAGAAGACGTAAACAGAAGTTTTGGACCCTATATAGATGAGGAATGTGATCTTGATGTTTCTAACTATACGCTCAAGATCTATAATCGATGGGGCAATGAAGTGTTTACTTCTGATAATTTATCACTGGAATGGAATGGTCAACATGGAGGATCTGATAGTGCTTCTGCAGTATATGTCTGGGTAGCGCAGTACAGTATAGAAACACTTAATAATGGTGAATTACAAACACGTAAAGGAGATGTAACATTACTTAGGTAGTCATAAATCAATAGAAAGTTTAAGTCACTATTATGAAGATATATCCATTTCAAGCTATTTATCCTAACTTGACTTTGGTGACTTCACCGGACTCGTTCTTTGGTAGTATGAAACATAATTATCCAGAATTCGTGAAGTCTGGATTTTTTCATAAGTCAGCTCAAGATGCAATCTACATTTATCAAATAGAGTCTGAAGGCCATAGTTATCGATCTATTATTGCCGCCAATGATATACAAGATATTGACGACCGAAAAATACTAAAGCACGAAGAAACGCTCTCCACAAAGGAGCAAAGTATGATGCAGTTAATACTGCAGCGCAATGCTATGATTAAGCCAGTTTTACTTGCCTATGAAGGCAATAAGGACATTAATCTATTCATAGCTAAAGAGATGGTTAGTCTTAGACCATTTTTTAAATTGGACTTCGAAGAGTCGCATGAGTCCCATACCTTATACGCCATTACGGATGGTAAGAAAGTGGCTAAGCTTCAAAAATTATTTAAGGAGAAAGTTAAGAAGTGTTATATCGCTGATGGTCACCACAGAGTATCTACATCTTCTATATTGAGTAAAGGAAGTCATTTACGTAAGGATCAATTAAATAGTTTGCTTTCTGTATACTTTCCATTTGAAGAGTTAGACATATACGACTACAACAGATCTATAAAATTACAAGAGGATATGACTGAAGCTCAGATAGTCGTTGGGCTATCTAAAGTGTTCAAAATATCTGAGCTCAAAGGAGCTGCTAAGCCGAAAAAGAAACATCATATAACAATGCAGCTTGGTAAAACATGGTACTTGTTAAAATGGAAAAAAAGAATAATCGAAAAATATAATTCAGATGGATTAGTTTTAGATGCAGACCTATTAAATAGGTATGTACTCGATGATATTTTACAAGTAGAAGATATTAAAGCGGACCTAAGAGTGAAGTATATCGCTGGAACATTAGGAACCTCAGGTATAGAAAAGTTGGCATTGGCAGATCATCGAAGAGTTGGATTTTGTTTATATCCAGTAACCAAGAAAGAGCTAAAGTACATTGCTGATAATGGATTACACCTTCCCCCAAAAAGTACTTGGTTTGAGCCAAGAATCAAAAATGGCGTCATCGTACAAGAGCTATAGTTTTTTCAGAAAAAATAAGCTTCATGAACCTGCGAGGTCCATGTCGTTATAGATAATGCTTCTATAACTTTACGCGTCATATGGCCTATACTTCAATATTAAATTAAATAAGTAATGAGAAAAATTTCAGCAGATTATATTTATGCTATGGATAAACCACCAATTAAGGATGGTGTCGTCGTAGTGGATCATGATGGAAAAGTCATAGAATTAGGATCGAGATCAGACTATGACCTTGCAGAGCTAGAAATTCACAGAGGAGTCCTAATTCCAGGTATGATCAATACGCATTGTCA